>CAUZAW010000009.1:0-24564 GCA_963577735.1 Phycisphaerae bacterium
TCGCTGACTGGGTCATAGGTGATGCGACCGGTGCGTGTCAGTGACTGCATGGAATGAATAATCTGTCGGTCGGTATTCAGTTGGTCGATGTCGCGTTTGTTGCGTGATTTTTTCGCCGACTCGATCCCCTGCGCTGCCCAGTAGGCAGAATGGGCCGCGGGGTGGCGCCAGTCCATGGGTCCAAATCCAAAGCCATCCACAGCCTGAGGATCGCCGGTTTCTTCATCCCTGCGCGGTGCCATCATCCGCCACATGTAGTGCGGATCCATGTTGTAAGTATCCTGAAGCACTTTTTTTCGCAGAAACGACACCAGTGCATCGAGCCCTTTAATCATTTGCTCGTCGCGCATCAGGGTGAGTACCTGGCTGTCGAGGTGATCGGCCCAGGGAGGCGTGAAATCCATGAACGGCCGGTCTTCGGAAAACAGGTACATCAGGATCGAGCCGATCGCCTGCAACAGCTTTTCGTTCTCAGTTGGTGACACGTCACTGACGGTATAGCCCACGGCTGCCAGTTGTTCCAGAAGCTTGTCCATATGTTCTTTTTCGCGCAATTGCTGCACCGAGTCCGGGGCCAACGCTACCGCTTGCATCCGCGCAATTACCCGTTCGGTGGTCTCACCCTCCGGGGTTCCGAGGATCTGTTGCCATTCGTGGGCCAGTCTGCGGCGGTAATACCAGTGCACGTCGTCGGACATGGCGCCGATCTTGTGAAAGAAGATCCAAGACAACTCCTTCTTGATCAAGACTGAGTCGGGGTTATACCGCACCCCCTCGTTGCGTAGCAGCCGAATACCCTTGTTGACCCAGTTCCATCGCTCTTCCTGCGTGTGCGTGGTGACGGAAATGTTGTAAGCCATGTCCCACGCCCGGTAAGACCAGACCTTGTCGAACCGTGGCTGCAGTAGACATATCCACTTGCTTAGTTGCTGTGCCTCACGGTGCTGGCCAGCTTGCTTCATCTGGAAGGCCCGATACCACAGAAAATCAACGAATATCCCGCGAAACGAACCCAGGGCCACTTGGCCCCACATGATGTGCTTGGGAACAGCGGCGTTTTTTTCGCTGTTGTAGGTCAGCCGGTAATCCTGACGCTGCTGATTGATGGGCTTGCCCATCCACGCGGCAACGCTTAAACACCCGATCGTTGCCACGACCGAGACCGCTAGGATCACACGATTGAAATTCATGATTGTCTACTGTGTCGCCAATTCGCTGTGAGCGTATCTACTACCAGACGCTGGCCCGCCCGGGTCTTACTTCATGCCGGTGGCGATTCTACAACGTAACCCGTGCCAGTTCGCGTTTCCGAAAGATCAGATACCCGATTAGCCCGGTCAACCCCGTCCACACAAGCCCGACAAACAGCACCGCCTCGCCCATCAGTTTGTCCGTCACGAGTTTGCCCTCGGCAACCAGAGGGGCGGGGTTGTACTTGGCAAAGGACGGTACCAGCACCACTGCCGCCTCCGCCATGACCTGAATGGGCACCTTCACCGCTTTCCAGTATTCGCCCGTTCCAAGGTGCCTCCACATGGTGGTGGTGTACTGGGTGATCGTCTGCCACGTCGTGGCGTTCTCATCGACGTGAACCGCATATTCCGACAGCGATTCAGTGAGGAATCCACTGGTGATTGCCGTCAGAAAAATCATCATCGAAAACAAGCACGCTACGGGAAAGGTAACCAACGTGCCCGCCATCAGGCCGACCATGGCCAAAAAACATTGCTGCAGCCAGATCATCATCACCGCCCGCAGCAGGTTCGATTCAAACGAACCTGTCTTATACAGTAGTTGCATCCCTTTATCGGGGGAAAAGCTTACGTCGCTGATGTGTTCGTTGTCGATCTGGACTTCCAGCCAGCCATGCTCATTGATCCACCACAGCGGAATCTCGATCACCTGGACAAGCTCATGTAGTATTGTTTGGGGAATAGCAAATGGCCGGCCGTTGATCTTCATCTTCAACGTGATCTGGCCGTTATCGGGCAGATCCATCGCGCTCGGCTTGATCAGCAATTGTACGGTCTGTACGTCTTCACGCAGCCGTACAGATCCCAAATCTGTAAACACATAAGTCTGTGATCCGCCCTTGGGCACGGTGTGCCAGCGCTCGATGACAAGGTTAAATGCTTCCTTCCGTGCTTGCTCGTTGTTGAGCAGTGATTCACCGTATCGCTGCTCCTGCATAACATGCTGTAATTGTTTGTTCACCAGCCCCTCGGCAGACTGGCCTTCGGGCATCTGCGGAATGACTGAGGTGCGTGCGGTGAGCACTTGCTCATATACCATCGCCTTGTCGTATTCGTTGATTGCCTCGAAGCCCTGCATTAGCCGGGCAAACGTGTAGATGCCGGCGCCGGACACGCAGATCAGCAACAAGTTCAAAAGGGCGATGCCCAGCCACTTGCCCAGCAGATACTGGCCGCGGCTGACCGGCTTGGTCATCGTCAGGTAGATCTGGCGGTCGCGTACTTCGCCACAGATCGTGCCGCAGGCCAAGAACACCGTCATCAGTCCCAGCAATAGTGACGTCGACCAGAGCGACCAGTGCAAGAACGTGCCGATCCGGTACCGCAACGCCTCGTTGGATTCATTGGCAAAAGGCAGTGCTGGCATGATCACCAGTATGAGTACGATAAATACCAGCGCCACCTTCATGCGCACCGCTTCATCGATCAGTGTTCTGGCCACGCCAAGGACAGGGCTGCCCAGCGAAAGCAACAGGCGGATCAACCACAACCCGCCGAGGAACGAGGCTAGCATGAGGTACATGCCGCGCAAACCGATGGCCAACGAGTCCGATTCGATCAACAGCGCCACCTCGCTGATGACCATAATGTCGAAAGCGCCCAGGAGCATGACCATCATTGGCCGCCATGAGGGGCGGTCCGTGAAAGCGCGCACGACCACTACACTGCGAATCCCAACCCCTGCGCACAGCAGAAAGAGCATGACGCTTGATTCATGAATCAAGACAAAGGTCATGGCCAAGAGGCCCACGACGACGCCCGCTGCTAAATGAATCACCGACCACAGGACGTAGCGTTGCTGGGCCAGGGCAAATATCCCACCGACCAGCCACAGGTAGCAAACTCCGATCGTGAGGTGTCTAAGCACGAAGCCCGCGTAGGTCAGCCCCTGGGCGGACAGCAGAACGCTGACGCTACCACCAACGACACCCAGTCCAAGCCAGAGAGTAAGCCATTGCATCCAGCGTTTGCGCCACACGGTTATTGGCTCCCGCCACGTGATTGTTCCTCGTTGCTTGCGTTGTGGTCATGGTTTGGCACGTCGCCTGAGGCATTGTCAAACCCCTGGCCCGACCGCTCGTTGTCGGATTTCGCTTTCTTTGCAGGGGAAGTTCCTGATGCCGGTTCGGCCGTCTCTTCGTTATTCGTGGTGTCCGGTTGGTTACCAGTCAACGCGTCAATCACCGAATGGTCAACCTCCGTTGGCTTGGGCTTTGGCGTGGTCGGTTGTGGGTCGGCATTGACGTTCACCCCTGGTGTTTCGGCAGCCAGATCAGTGATTACGTCCTGATCCACGGCTGCCGGCGACAGTTGGGGCACGGGTGGCTGCGAAACAGGTTGCGGCGTCGCCTTTTCTTTCGTCTCAGGCTTACCTAACAAGTCGTCTAGCACCTGCTCGGGCTCGACTGATTCAGGCAGGTGTGCTGCACGGTCTTCGCCGACGAGAAAGTCGGCGATCTGGCCGTCCGACGAGGCTCCGCTGGTGGCAGCGCCGCTCGATAGCGCCTCGTGAACGATGTCCAGAAACAGCGTCTCCAGTTTCTGTCGCGGTTGTTCAATCTTCTCGATGTGCTTGCCGCGACGCGTCAGCAGTTCCTCGATCTGCTTGAGCGTTTCAGCGTCGAGCGATTCGGTTTGCAAAGTTGTCATGTTCTGCTGTGTCAGCAGATCGTCCACTGAACCGTGTCGTTGCACCCGACCGCCGTACATCACCGCAACCCGGTCGCACACGTCCTCGACGTCCGCCAGAAGGTGCGAGCACAGCAGAATCGTTTTGCCACGCTGCTTGAGTGTCAGGATCAGGTCTTTGATCTGTTTGGTGCCGATCGGGTCCAGTCCAGTCGTCGGCTCATCGAGTATGAGAAGTTGCGGGTCATTAATAAGCGCCTGGGCCAGGCCGATGCGGCGCTGCATGCCCTTGGAGTACTCACCAACCGACCTCCGCTGCACGCCTTCCAGGCCGACCATTTTCAGCAATTTGTCGATCCTCACCTGTCGCTGCGTACGGCTCTGATGAAACAACCGGCCATAATATTCCAGTGTTTCCCGCGCGTTGAGGAATCGGTACAGGTATGACTCCTCGGGCAGATAGCCTATCTGGCTTTTGATAGCCACATCGTCTGGCCTCTTGCCGAACACGGAGATGCGCCCCGATGTGGGATGCAGCAGTCCCAGCAGCATCTTGATCGTCGTTGATTTGCCCGATCCGTTGGGCCCCAGCAGACCGAATACCTCGCCACGGCGCACATCCAAGTCAACTTCATCCACGGCACGGACCCGGTTACGAAACCAAAAATCATGAAATACTTTCGTCAGCCTTGTGCACTTGACAACTATATTCTCGGGCACAGTCGGTGACTTCGTTGTCAAATCAGCCAGTTGTTGACTTTTGGCCATGTATCGCTCCACTGCTCACCGTACGCTCGATGACCTCAACCCCAAATCTAACACGGTTGGTCACGGCCTGTCCGTTGTCGGCCCGGTGGTATTGACACTATTGTTTTGCCGGCTGCTGCTTCTGTTCTTCGCGATCCTTTTCAAGCCAATCGGCGCGGCGTGCAGCATCCGTGTTGGTCTCCAGCACGAACTTGCCCGGCGGCACGACGATCAATTCGACGCGTTCGCCGGTCATGATCTTTTGCCGCATCTGTTCGATTAACCGTCTACGCACGACCTGTGGAGACTTGCGATACTGATCGAGCAAACTTTCAAAAAGTTGGGCCTCGGCGGTTACCTGCTTGACGTATTGATCGCGGTGCGTTTTGGCCTGGGCAATGAGGGTTCGTACCTGCCCTTCGATTCTCACGGGCCTGCCACCTTGGTCGATCATCATGGTCCGCAGCACCTCGTCAAGCTTGGCTTGCACTGAAGCGATTGCTTGGACATCAGTGCTTTCATGGGCAATCTCATATTCACGGATAAGCAATTGCAATGCCGGGTGTGCTGGCCCAGCCGTGGAGATCAGTATCTTTTGTGACTCGCTGTGGGCTTTCTGGATGGCTTGGCCTGCCTTGTTTTCTGCGTCCGTCACGGCATTGAATGCAAGCCATACGGGATTGGGCACCCGCGATGTTTCCATCATTACCGATGTGACCCGTAGGCCGCTGACCAGTTCGTCCAGTGATGCCTGAATGGCCGCCTTCAACTCGGCACGCTGGATGTCACTGAGGGATTTAATCAGTTGCTCGGATTTGCACCTCGCAGCAAGCGTCACGATCTGACGTTCGCTCACCAGGCGTATCAGCACCTCGGCTGATTCCATGTTGCCGATGTTCGTCACGTAGTTCTTTACATTGGTAGTGAATGAAGGGTCGCTTTTCTTGCCGCCCACCTGGTAGCTGATCTTCCACTTGGAGTGTACCACATTGGTGTCGCCAGTCAGCAGGTAGTTGTCCTTCTCCGGGTTCAACGCATTGCTCTTCAGCGATGCCAGTTGTGTGCTGGTCATCGCTTTTTGATCCTCGGTCACCTCAAACCAGAACGAATTGTCGAGGTTTGCAGTTTGAATTTCGGTCGGTATGTGGATGATTTGATCGATCGGGTAGGGAAAGCTCAGATACCCGCCCGGCTCCAGCACGCCTTTATTCACTTGGTCGCCGCCGACGATGTTTCCGAATCGCAGCCGCACCGCCACCTGCGTCTCCTGCACGTTGAATACGTTGCTGAACGCGTACCACACCAATAGCACAACCATCACGATTTTGAGCACGAAGAAACTGACGTGTAGGGCATCGGACAGCGATTCTTGTGCCGGGTCCACCAAGGTGGCCGGCTCATCATCTTCGTGGTGAGGATGATGGTGCTCGAATGGATTTTGTGATTTTCCCATTGTTGTATTCTAGTTCCGGTTGCTGATCTGACGTTCCTTACTTGGCGAAGTCCGTGTCAAAATTAGGTTTGATCAGTTGCTGCTCAGTCATGAACCACGTGGTCGTACCGCCTTGGAACATTCTCTCCACGGCCTCGATCTGGAAAAGAAACGAGGCGAACTGTTCGTCCTTCTTAAACTTGACCATGAGGTCCATCGCTTCTTTTTCGCCTACCGCCTTGATTTCCTTGGCGCGTCCTTCGGCAAACGCGAGGATACGTTTGTTGATCGACTCTGCCTCACTCCTGATGCTATTGGAAGTGGCTTCGCCGCGATCTCGAGTTTCCGCTGCCAGTCGCTCTCGCGTCTTTTTCATATTCTCGAACACGCCTTCGGTCACATTCTCGGGCAACTCGATGCGGAGAATGCCGAATTGTACGATTTGTAGACCCTCGGGTGTAAAGTGCTTGGCCAGCGTGTCGCGCATTGTCCGTTCTATTTGCGTCAACCTGATCTTGCCCGGGTCTGTGTTCACCAATTCCTCGAAATTATGCTGGCTGATGACGCCTTTGATGTTGCGGACTTGGCTGTTGAGTTGACTCTGTGCCAGAATTACGCTTTTGTACCGCCGAAAGAAACTGAGCGGGTTCTGGGTATCGACGCGCCAAGCCACGTAGGTTTTGATAATCAACGCGTAGCCGTCTGCCGTCTGGATTTCGTTGAGTTGATCCTCCATCACGCGCAGGCGCGTCTTGTAACGGGTCACGCCTTGAATGGGCCAAGGCCATTTCAGATAGGGCCACGGTTTCGTTTTGTGAATGTTCTTGTCGGTCGCTTTGCCAAAGGTGGTAAGGATGACCACTTCGTCATACCGCACCTGGTAAAGCACCATGTAACAGGCCAAAAACAATACGATTACTAGTGCAATAAGAAGTGTCAATGGGTTTTTCATGATTGAGCCAGGCTCCGTGTGTGTCGTGGACGCTTGGCGGCTGGTTGCCTTCGCCGCCAGTGTGTTGTCATTCATTTCCCAAGAGGCTGCCCAGGGTCGATTCCATTGTCTTGACCTCGAAACGCAATTCAGGATCGACCGGGACGATCATTTTCCGTGGCAATGGGCCGATGCCCTTGGCCAGCGTATCGAGATACAGCCGTGCTCTGTAGTAGTGGGGCACGTGCTGGTAGGTTTGGGTTCGAGCTTTGAACAGATCGACCTCCGCCTGCTCGTTGATGACCAGTCGCCAGCGATAGGCCAACGCCTCGTATAGTTTCTGTGATGCTTCGCCACCGGCGCCCAGTAGTATCTGGTTGGCCGTCTGTTCCAGTTGCGCCTTGCGTTGCTTGAGTTCGGCCTGTTGGTGCTGGTCACCATTTTCACGCCTCTGGTCTATCTGCCGCTGAACCTGGTCAATGGCTGTGATCTGATTGTAGATTTCCATGGCCTTCTGCGGCGTACCTGCCGCCGACGTCAACAGCGAAATTTCTTGCGTCCGCGATTCCTCGATCATGCTTTTCTCTTGCTGAAGCGCATTGATCTGTTCGTGAAACATTTTGGCGACCTCGCTGGCCATGGGCGGGTGAATCCCGGCCAAGCCGACGAACACGATCTCAAGACCCAGATGTTGCTCGTCAATGTCAGCCTGGATTTGCTGTTTCAACGTTTCGCCGGCGAGCATGCGGCCCTTGGCCAAAAGCGTGTCAATGTCCTGTTGGGCGAAGTAGGCGGTGGCCCGTCGCTGGCCGATTACCTTGAGCGTCGGGCTCGGTTCGATTAGCTGGCGGTTCAATGTCGGATTCGGCCCGTTGCGGCCGGCATCCTCCCAACGCTTGGACATCCGGGCCCATTTTTCCTGTTGAATCTTTGCGGTGAGCAATTGTTGGGGGGCAGCGGCGTTACGCGCAAACAACTCCAAGTCACGCACACGAAACTGCACGATGATATCGGCCTCGACCAACGCCATGCCCGGCACATCGTGTTTCGATTCGTCCTTGTTTGCATGTGCTTTAAGGTGTGTCGCAAGCGGTGTGGGGCCAGTGATCAGGTAGCTGACATTGGGCGAGTGCTGCGTAGTCCACAACAGGGCCTTGGTCGGGTCCGTTGTGGCCCGTACGGAGCCGACCGATACCTCGTGAATCCGACCCACTGGATAAAGCTCGGCGCGGGAGGTCGGCCAGGGCCACTTGAGATGAATGCCCGGATCGACCTTGCGCATCAAGTGCCCGAACCGCGTGATAATCGCCTGTTCATGCGGGTCGACGATAACGATCGAACTGAGCAGGATCAGCACCGCCACACCGCAGATGATCAGCGGCGTAATGGCCCGGGCAAGCAACTGGTAGAACCACGAGCGGGAGACCTCGAAACCGAACTGATAGTTGATGGTGTCACTGAGGGCCTTGGCGATCGACTCGGGGCTAGTCGTCAAGCCTAGGACGCGGCTGTCGAACGCGGGTCGCGGTATCTCGCCGAGCCGGCGCGGCCGGTAGGCGCTAAGCAGAAACGTCAAGATTATTTCGATACCGATCAGCAACATGGCCAGCGGCACGATGACGGCGAGCACTTGCCAGATGCCCGGCACCTTCAGCCAGGCCCCAAATGCGGCGATGGCGCCGAGTCCGCCGATCAGGGCATTGCCCATCAGATAGCTGGCCCCGCCACGCAGTAACTGCCATTCATGGACGCGGGTCATTCCCGCGACAAACCGGGCGGTGATAAATGCCACAAAGCTCGTGGCAAGGCAGATGGTCAGTAACACCAGCGGGTTCAACGCGGCAAGGGCCTGGGCGTCGATCGGCGATCGCGTATTGAGCCACAGCCACACGGTGCCCAACGTGATCAGATAGATCGCCACCACAAAACTGACAATGCCCAGCCCCCACCTGTAGAGGTTGTTCAGCCGGCGTTGGGCCAGTTGCAGATCATCGGCGTGTTGTTCGAATAGCCGGGCCGTTTGGGTGTCGGCTTGGGCCAGTTGCTCGGCCTCGAGCGCTTCGATCCTTTCCAGCCGATGCTGGTTATAAAGCATCCACAGGATGATCCAGATCGGTAGCCCGCCCAACAGGTGGAACGCCGCCGCGTTCAGGGCAGCTAGGTTAGACCATAGTCCGCTCAGCGCTATGGCGACCGTCAATGCCGCTTGTACGCCCATTCCGATCAACGCCGCGCTGGCGGCGCGTTGATAGGATTTCCGATCGTCAGCCATGATGGCCACCGCCTGACATTTTCCGTCCAAAGTGCCGACCGGGAACAACCGCGGTCGCGTAATCGTTATCATTATGGACATGTTGTGCTATAACACCACCACCTGAGTTGAAAGCCGCTTGATCGTCATGTTTCAACAGATATTGACCATTGGCAGAAACACGTTCATCGAGTCGATCCGCCAGCCGATCTTCGCTGTGCTGATCTTCGTGGCGACGATAGGTCTGTGGACCAATACCCACGTGGCTGGCTACACGTTCGGTGACGACAACAAGTTGATGATTGATTTGGGTTTGAGCGTGCTTTTTCTGACCGGCTTGGCATTGGCGGGTTTTTCCGCCACCGGGGTGATCACCGCGGAGATTCAGAACAAGACAGTCCTGACCGTGGTTAGTAAGCCGGTTGCTCGGCCACTGTTTGTGCTCGGCAAGTACTTCGGTGTCGCTGCCGCCATCGCAGTGGCTTTCTGGATACTCACCGTCACCTATCTGGTGAATATCCGTCACCAGGTCATGGAAACGGCGTCCGACAATATCGACTGGCCAGTCGTCATCTCGGCGTTCATCGCCTTGGCTTTGGCCGTTTTGATTGCCGCGGTGGGTAATTACCTCTACCACTGGGTCTTTACCTCCAGCGTGGTCTTTGCCTACATGGCGATCAACACACTGGCTTTGCTTTTTGTGCTGGTGATCGACAAATCGTGGCAGTTCCAGTCGATAGCCACGGAATTTACCAAGGAGGACAGCCAGTTGGGTCAGATCCTTATCGCGCTGTTGCTGATCTTTGAGGCAGTACTGGTGTTGACCTCGGTGGCCATCGCCGTATCTACACGCCTCAGCCAGGTGATGACCATGGTTGTGTGTGTGGGCGTATTCATGCTGGGGCTGGTTAGCAATTCGATTTACCATGATCTTGGCGCAAGTCATCCTTTAGCGGCCCTTCTTTACTGGATCATGCCCAATCTTCAGTACCTTTGGATGGCCGATGCGTTGACCAGCGAACACTCGATTCCCATGCTGCACGTGGCTTGGCTTAGCGGCTACTGTGCCCTTTACGTTGTCGGGATGCTATGTCTTTCCATTAGCTTGTTCCAAACCCGTGAAGTCGGCTGATCACGCCGGCGACACGGTCGCAGCGGCCGGGGCCTTGTGGCGATCATCGCCGGTATGCTCCCTTCTCCGCTGGCCGTCCAACTGCTGTGCCTCGGCGTACTCGATTTCCTCACCGCTGCGGACCAGCCGCGCCGAGTTGAACACCACGATCAGCCCGCTAACCAGATGCAGCACGGCTGCGACGATCGGAGCCATGAACCCTAGCCCGGCAACCACTTCGCCGATGGTGATAAACAGCGCCCCGATCAGCACGTTCTGCTTGATCACTCGGCCGGTGCGCCGCGATAGCTCGATGAAAAACGGTATGCGGTTGAGGTTGTTGTTCATCAGGGCGATCGATGCTGAATGAATGGCCACGTCGCTGCCGGCGACGCCCATGGCGATCGAGATGTCCCCAGCCGCCAACGCTGGCGCGTCATTGACTCCGTCACCGATGACCGCCACCCGGTGACCGCGTCGTTTGAGATCGTCGACCAACTCCAGTTTCTCATGTGGCAGCACCTCGGCCATGTACTCGGTATGCATTTGGCCGGCCACGCGCTTGGCCACCGACTCACGATCACCGGTCACGATAATCAGTCTCTTGAGCCCCATGTTGCGCAACTTGTCCATCGCGGTCGCGGCTTCGGGGCGGGTGTTGTCGGCCAGGCCGATCCAGCCCAGCAACCGTTCCTGCTGCACCACAAAAAGCACGCTTAGCCCCTCAGCCTCGGGAAGCGATTGGACCTGCTGTATCTGCTGGGCCACTGCCGGTTCACACTTGGCCAGCCAGTCGGCCCGGCCCACACGCAGTTGGGTGCCTGCCGCGGTCGCGGACACGCCTTGGCCCGTTGTCTCTTGAAAACCTGTCGTGTCGAGCAGATCAAGCCGCACCTTTTGCGCCACTTTCGCCACCGCTCGAGCTACGGGATGACGGCTGTGCTGCTCAACCGAGGCTGCGGCCCGCAACAGGTCGGTCGCTTGCACGCCCTCGGATGGACGAAGCGCCGTTACCTCCAGTTCGCCGGTGGTCAGCGTGCCGGTTTTGTCGAATACCATGGCCGTCAGGTTCCTCGCTCCTTCCATGTCGCTGACGTTTTTGATCAGCACGCCCAGTCTCGCTGCCGAGGACAGCGCCGCCACCATGGCGGAGGGTGTAGCCAATATCAGCGCGCACGGGCAGGCGATCACCAGCATGGAGATGACCCGCTTCCAGCTATCCTGGCCAGCGCCTTCATAGGTCAAAAACCAGACGATAAACACCAGCATCAAAATTGTCGGTGTATACCACACCGCATAGCGGTCGATCATGCGCATGATGGGGATACGCGTCCCCTCGGCTTCGAGGATCAACTGCTTGACTCGGCCCAGTGTGGTTTGCGATCCTGCCTTGGTCACCTGGATGTCCATGGTTCCGGTCAGATTGATGGTGCCGCTGAAGACCTCATCACCGGTGGTCTTGTCAGCCGGGATGGACTCGCCGGTAATGGTGGCCTGGTTTACGGTGCTTTGTCCCTGTGTCACGATGCCGTCGGCGGGGATGTTGTCACCGGGGCGGACACGCACAAGGTCTCCCTGTTTGAGGTCCTTGGCCTCGACCTGTTTCTCCTGGCTGTCGATGACCAGGTAGGCCCGCGTGGGCGTGATCTTGACCAGTGATTCGATACTGGCCTGGGCGCCCAAGGCCGTGTGGTTTTCCACCAGCACGGAAAGAATCATAAAGAACGCGATCGCTCCCGATTCCTGATAGTTGTTGGTCGCGAAAGCAGCGATCACCGCCAGGGCGACCAGCTCGTTCATGTGCATGTGCCCACGCAGTAGATCCTTGGCCGCTACTACCACCAATGGCGTGCCCAGCAGGATCGCTGCCAGTGCCCCCAGCATGTCGGCGTGAGTCGCGTTTTCGAACAATGCCTGGGCGATAAAGGAGCAGATCAGCAGCACGCCGCCGACCAGCGTTGCCACGATCTGGCAGCTTACCCGGCCGGTCTGCGTATCCAACTGCAACTCATCGCGAACGTGATCGTGGCCTTTGCCCATGGGGTGGTTCACTTCTATTCCGGTAGCGGGGGAGATTTTACGAGTTTTTAAGAGATTACGCTAAAAGGCCTACTCGGTTCAAGTCGCCGTCAGTCTCTGCTTGGGCCAAGGTCCGACATGCTCCAGATGGGCATAGTCATGCCATACCACCGTTACAGGCCCCCTGGTTGGGCTCTTTTCTCCAACAAAACCTGAGCCAGTGCCAAGTCAAGCTCGTCGTCAACGTCCATGACCTGTCCCGGGCTGGTCACGATCCCCCGTCGGTCATGGCCCAGGAAGTTGTGCGGCTCGGCCGGGTCCACATTAAACAGGTTCGTACGGGTCATGGCCAGTACGCCGGCATCGAGCATGTACACCGGCGGCAGGTCCTGGCGACGGTATACCCGGTTGTCCTCGTACATCTCGAGCACATCATGAAATGGGCCGCTGAGCTTTTTCATCCAGAAGGGGTGCATTTTTTCCACCGGATAGACGCTCTGCACGCTGTCGGCCTCGGTTTCGATCAGCTTCTTCATAGCTCGATCCGTCAGGTCGGTAGGACGTAGCGGAATATTGCCGTAAAGGATCGCCACGTAATCACATTGTCGGCCTTGGTCTGCTTCCCAGCACTCGATGCCATGTCGCACCGCGTCGTCAATCGTGGTGGTGTCCGTTGCCCGTTGGGCGGGACGCTCGTAGGTCATGATTCCGTAATCGCGACCGGTTTCCAGTATTTGCGGGCAGTCACTGCTGAGCACTATCTGGTCGATCAGTTTGCAGCCCATCGCGTGTTCGAACGTCCAGGCGATCACTGGTTTGCCGGCCAAGGGTTGCATGCTCTTGTTGGGCAATCCCTTGCTGTCTTTGCGGGCAATGATGACGGCCAATCGTGTCATGCGTCGGTTAACACTGTTAGGGTCGATGCCACTCATCGCAGGAACTGCACAAGGCCAATTGCTCGCCGCGGCCGTGGCGATGCTCGCGGCGCAGCCCGCTCATCAACTGCCAGATTTCAGCCAACGGTGTCACAGCGGCGTCACCGCCCGGGGCTCTGCCCAGCCAGTCCTGGTCGCACTGTGCTACCCGGCCGTCGCTGTGAATGGTCATCCGCCGCTCGATCTGCCTGCACCCGACCCGCCGAGGCGGGGCCATGGCCAACGGGCTGAACGCCGGCATCAGGCCACAGCCGGTCGTGGCTGGCTCAATCACCGCGCTGCCGGCAAAATGGACCCAGCGATCGAAGAACGATTCCATGTCATCCAAAGTCTGGTTGGTCTTGACCATGCGTGGCACCACCCAGGGCAGGCCGGCCTCCCCGGCACCTTGCCCGCAGTGGCCCGTTTCGGCGTTCTGGGCTCCGAAGCGTTGTTGCAGTAGCCATTGCAGATTCTTGGCCACCTGGGCAAATTGGTCCTGGCCCATGACCTGTTGATAAAGCTTGGCCGTGTCAGCGTTCAGCCGAACGCTGACCACATCCACCGGCGCATCAACCAGTTCCTGGAGTACCGGCTTACTCACAAGCAGGTCGGTCTCGATCGCGATCCCCAGCACACCGGCTCTATGAGCAGCGTCCACCACCTGTCTCCAGTGTTCGTGCAACAATGCGTCTCCCAGTCCGCCCAGCGTCAGCACGGTGTCGCCGTCAACGCCAAGCTGTTCGACGATGCGCATCGCTAAATCCAGTTCAATCGGTTGCCGCTTAAAGTCCACGTACTGTTGTGGCAGGATAGGCCCGCTGGCTGATCGCTGTGTGGTCAACTCGAGCGTAACCTGCTGGGGCAACTGCCCGAAAACTTCGGTGCCTTGTGCCTCGGCTTCGACTTGGCCAAGTGCCTCTACGAACTGGGCTGCCGTGGCCGACGCAAACTTGCTGCCCAGTTGATCGGCCACGGTATCAATCATCGCGGCGCTGCGGTGGGTGTCGTAGATAAACCGCCGTGCACACGATCGCACCGGCGCATCGATGGCGATGCACACGTCGCGCCCGATGGGATCAGCCTGTGGCGCCGTTGGGTTATAGGAAATAATTTGGCCGAACATTCCGTGCTTGTCAGCCAATTCACCGACAAGTTTTCTGCCCACCGCTGCGCCACCCAGGCCGGGTGGCGCCTGCGTAAAGGTAAACGCCATGGCGTCGGGGTTCGGCAAGTGTTGTTCGAGCACCTGCTGGCAGTACACCGGGTCAACGGCAGGCCAATCGCCGCCGACGATCAACGCAGACTCGGCCTTGTGCTCGTCCATCGCTGCCGCCATCGGTCCGGCTGGCAACAGTTCGTCAAAGCAGCTTGCGCCACCTAGCCCGCCCCGCCAGGCGCCCATCGCCCATTTGCGGGCCGCTCTGCGCATTGCCGTCAGTTCGTCGGCCAGCCCCCCGTGATCGGCGTGCGAACTCACCGGTTTGTCAAACTTGCGTCCGCCCAGCAGCGGCGTTGGATCTTGCCCGGCCGGGTGTACGAGCACGATGCCACCCACCGACTTGACCTGCGCAGTCCGCCGAACCGTGTGCTCCAGCACGCTGGTGCCGGCCACCGATTTATCAAGGTGCGACAGCAGGCCCAGCCGCGTTTGCTGGGTATCCGTGATGATCATCGCAATTACCTGCGCCATGACAATCCGATCGTCTGGTCGTGGCTACGCCGCTGTCCGTTTGACTTCACGCTGCTTGGTGCGACTGTGACTAATATTCGTTATCGCTTTTCGGAAAATACTGTTGGCCTCGTCGCATGCCTGAACCAGCCAACCGATGTTTTCGATATCCCGTTCCAGCCTCTGCCGTTGCTCCTGCCACGGGTCGGTATCCGCATGCTCGATGGTCCGATCGGCTCGTACCCGTTTGAATACACCAATGGCGTTCAATTCGCTGATAATCATGAAAATATCGCTCAGTTCATCGACCCGCTTACGCAGCGGGGCCATCTGGTCGTACAGTTTTTCCAGGTGCTGCTGATCCTTTTGGTGTTTGTGCATCTGTTTCAGCAGCGGCAGCGTCCGGTTTGACAGACGGCGCAGCTCAGATACTTCGCTGACGCGTGTTTCCAAGAGCTTGGCCGTTTCCGCTAGGCGTTGGTCGTCGAGTGCTCGCGGCGGTATGGGGATCGCAGGTACCGGACGGGTCGCATGTTCGCGTAGTGTCTGGGCCAGTGTTACCGCCGTGGTGTGCTGCTTGGCCACGCCGCCCTCGGTCGCATCCAGCACCCGCTGCGTGGCCTTACTGAAATCTCGCTCGAACTGCTTCAGATAAGTACGCATCTGCTCGTCGCTATAAATCGATTTGCCGTGGATGTCTGTGACTTTTTCCAGGTTGCTGCGGTGGCGGGCAATACGCTGCCACTCCATCATTTCCAGGGTGTTGAACGGCCCCAACTCCGGCGCCCACACCTCGTGGATAGCGGTCCCCGGGCAGTAGTACAGCCCGTCGGTGAATCCCAGGTCCTGGCCTACCAGAATGATTGGATCGCAGCCTAGGTGCTGGGCAAGGTAGAACGACAGGTGTGCCACCGTAGCTCCCGGCTGTATGGGCACGATAGGTCGTGCCAGATCGCCCATCAGATGATCCAAAAACCTGCTGGACGTCGTCCGTATAGGGCCGGGAAAATTTTCCAGAATGGTCCGGTGCGCCAGCGGCTCAGTTACCAGGGTCACGTCCGGCAGATCAGGTAAGCCTTCGTAAAACCGCTTCGAGATCGCGCTGTAGTCCAGCGCTGTGACGAAGTTCGGGCGAATCCCACGGTCCAGCAGCGGCTTGAGTGTTGTCTGCGCGCTGATCACCACCAGGTTTGCTCGTACTTTTTCGTCGGCCAGCAAGTCCACGTTCCGCGCCAGGCTCGGTCCGGCGGCCACGCACACCGCCGGATAGCCCCGCGCCGCGTTGAACAACTCATCCGTGATCGCACCGGCTGCGTAGTTGGGCAGGTTCATCGACAGGTTGTGGATCGTTCGCGATGCGTTGACCAGCGTGGTGGCAATGTTCGTTCGGCAATATGCCAACACCTCCACGACCATTTTGCTAAATTGGTTGATCGGACCACTGCTGCGTTGGCGACTGGGCGGATGCGCCAGCAAAATTGTGCCTTGTGTCAAGAACCCGCCGAATGGCTCGATCCGCGACAGAAGTGCGGTGCGATCCATCTGCTCATCGGCCACGATAATGTTGTGCCTGCCTAGCCAGCTTGTGTGATCGATCCGTTCCAGCACGGCTCGCAGCAGGGTCATGTCCGGCTCGAACACCACCATCAACGCCGTCTTGTCCAGTCGCTGGCCCAGCAGGCGCACGTGGTAGCCCAGGCCCATACCCAGCACCACGATCCCCGCGTACTTTTGCAGGTCCACTTTTTCGATCAGCTTGTCCGCCTCGGCGTCCGGGTCGTATTTGCTAGCCAGCGCCATGGCCCGGCCACCGTGGTTGATGGTGGCGGTGAGGGGTCCAGACTTGGATTTCGACCAGCCCAGTTCTACCGACGATGACTGGGCCACACGGGTCGCCAACTCGGGCTCCGTCCGCCGAAGCTGGTCAAGATTGGCCTCCAATATTCCGTGGCTGCGCGCACTCATATTGCTTTGATATTGACGGTTATCGGAATCTCTTCGCTTATGCCTTGAGCAGGAGATGGCCAACCCGTGGCTGGCCGGTATGTATGATTAATGGACCAACCCTTGGGAACTGTGATTTTGGTCAAACTCCTATTATTTGAAGAGCCTATGCCACTGCTTGTGGCCCTGTGCTTGGCCGGCGTCATTTTGTGGATCGTCGCCCGGCGGCGTTTGCCGGGCAGGCAACGCAACCCCGCAGTCGCGGGTGCGGTGGTGTGGGCCCTGGCGTTGATCGTGTGGGGCATGTCAGCCGTGATCGAAACCAATCGTGAGCAGGTGATCACGCGGTGTAAGCAACTTGTGCTCGCCACCTCGCCGATTGATATGGGATTGCTCAACGACCTGTTCCAGCCACAGTCGACACTGGTCGGACCTAACGGCAGTGTCTGGGTCATCAACTCAAAAGACCTGTTGGCTAGGCTGCAATCAATGGTGCGTATGTACCCCATCAAAAGCCAACAAATCGTGGGGCTGGTCGGTGAGATGACTGGCCAGAATGTCGCCGTGACCCGCCTTTGGCTACGCACGCACATGCCTGCGACCGGTTATCCCAAGCTGCCACGCACGACCTGGAAAATCACCTGGTGGCTAGGCAACGACGGGCAGTGGCGTATCATGACCATACAGTGGCTAGAATTTGAGAACCGTCCCGCCCAGCAGCAACTGCTGATGTAAGACCATGGCTGACCGTAACCCGCCCAGTTTCTGCCGCAGCCTCCTGGTACTGCTCACAGTTCTTTTGGCTGCGCCGCTGTTACAGGCCCAGGCAGACGAGGCCGGGACACAAGACACCTATGATCTTCGCCCCCATTTCAGGCAGGGCCAGACCACTCGCTACAGTGCTTGGACGCTGCATCAGATTTCCGAGTCAATGACGTTTGGGCCGCGGACGAAGACTACGCAAACACGCCTGGAGATCGAGGCGGAGCTGATCTGGCAGGTTGAGCACGTCAACGAAGACGGATCAGCTAAGTGCGACCTGACCATTGAATGGATGACTGTTACTGCTCGCTATGGCGACGGACCGGTCAAATATAGCGACTCACGCCAGTCCAGCGGCGAGATCGAACAATACCACCGCCTACTGCTGGCCATCACAGGCAAACCGATGACTTTTCAGGTCGGTGCCGATGGAACCATTGAATCGATCTCCGGCACCGACCAGATGCGCTGGGCCATGGGCGAGGACTCAAGCGAGCCCAAGGATCTGGATTTGGTTGAATCGGCGACCGACATGGCTCTGTTGGCAGCGGCCCCGAACAAGATAGAGCCCGGACAGCAGTGGAATGCCCAATTCCAATGGTTGCACCGGGCCGGCAAAATCGATTATCACTATACCTACACGCTCGATAAGGTCGGTCCGATCGCGGACATCCCCATTGCCACCGTCACCGCCGAGGCGTCGTTGGAACTGGAGCCGGATTTTTCACTCTTTCCTGACGAAGCGCCGCGTCCGCACGTGCAGTTGACCCGGGGGGCGGTCAAATCACAGGTCATGTTTGATCTGTCTCGCCACGAGGCTGTAGGGCGAAACACAGTGCAGACGCATACCATCGAGGTCAACCAGGACATCGGCGATCTGACGCTGAACGTGATTACCCGGGAGCACGTCCAGGGGCAGGTGTTGCGTATCGCTGAGCAGTAGGGCCGCTGCGGGCGTAGTGATGCGCGATCAGGCACAAGTCACCAGCAGTCAGGCTACGAAGTGGTGGGCGCAATGGTTGGAGGCGGGTTGAGCAATATCAGGCAACAGGCTGCGGCGATGCCCGAGGAGCCATAGACCATGGCCTGGTAACGCGCGGCGATGAGCGGATCGATACCAGAGAGGATTTGACCGGTCATCATACCGGGCAGGGCGACCAGGCCGACGGCGAACAGGGAATTGGTCGTGGGGATGAGCGTGGCTCGCAGGGCTACGCGGCGGGCCTGGTGCAGTTCAACTTTGTTCTGCGTGAGCGGATGGGGTTGGTATCAGTAGTAAATAAACGTCAAGCCGTATAGATCGATGTTTTTGTCCCAGGCATTGAACTCAGTCCAGGCGGCATGACCGTCGAAGTATGCGGTGTTGGTGCCTGCTGGCTGGGTATCGGAGCAACCGGAAGAATAGTGGCCGAAACAGTGAGCGGCTTTCCAAATACCGTTGTCCAGTTCACTGCGGTCAGTTACAAGCGGTGTTTGATCGGGAATTTCCAGTTCGTCCACGCTTTTAATGGCGTCGTTGGTGGGAAAAGGCGGTACGGGTCGATAGACGAAACAGCACTGGTTCCAGTACGTTCTTAAAACGGATTCAAAACTGCCGATCAAGTAGTAGCCTGAGGTGCGGTACCAGTTGGGGCCGCCCCAGTCGGGGTTGTTCCAGTAGTATTTGTCGTCCGGGGTCAGGTTGTCAGTGGGGCAGAACCATATCTCGGGCCCGCCTGCGTACTGCTCAAGGTCGTCCTTGAGGTCGTATTGCACGACGCCTTGGTAGTCGATGCCGATTTGATTGGGGTAAAGCGATTCGAAGTATATGTTAGTGCCGTTGTTGTCTGCCTGGTAGGCGCTGATGCCGGTGGCTATCTGGCGATGATTGGAAGCGCAGATGACGCGATTGGTGTTTTCTCTAGCGGTGCGCAACGCCGGCATGAGCAGTGTGATCAACAGTGCGATGATCGCGAGGACGACCAGTAATTCGATCAGCGTAAAAGCCTTGCCCATTGTGCGTTTGGCCGGCCAGAAAGTGGCTGTGTGCAGCATGGTTTGTGAGTTTAGAGATTGTTCGGGAGGTTAGTCAAGAAATTGTGGTGGCGAATGGGTGCCACGAACCTGTAAAGACAAGTGAATGCATAAAAAAAGTCGGCAGTTGCCTGCCGGCTTTTTTTATAAGGTGATTACAAGGTTTAGGCAATCGCTTTCTTGGTGGTCTTGATTATTACTGCAGCGATTTTGTAAGGGTCGCCGTTGGAGGCTGGCCGACGATCTTCAAGGCGGCCTTTCCAGTTATTTTGGATAGTGGCCACTGGAATGCGAATCGAAGCACCTCGGTCGGACACACCATAATTGAACTTATCAATAGCCTGTGTTTCGTGCAGGCCGGTCAGTCGTTGATCGTTGTCCGCGCCGTACACCGCGATGTGCTCTTGGATGTTCTGACTAAACGCTTCGCAAATCTTGGTGTGAATTTCTTTGCCGCCAGGGTCACGCATGATGCCACAGGAGAAGTTCGCATGCATGCCAGAACCGTTCCAGTCACCCTTGACTGGTTTTGGATGCCAATCTACAGCTATGCCGTATTTCTCGCCAGTTCGCTCAAGAAGGTATCGGGCTACCCAAACCTGATCACCGCAATCGGCTGCACCCTTGGCAAAGATCTGAAATTCCCACTGACCCATCATCACCTCGGCGTTGATACCTTCCACGTTTAGGCCGGCCTCAAGGCAGAAGTGGAGATGCTCATCCACGATATCACGACCAATGGCATTACGGGCCCCTACAGAGGTGTAATACGGACCTTGTGGGCCTGGGAAACCATTTTTCGGGAAACCAATCGGTAGGTTGGTGTCCGTGTCGATCAGGGTGTATTCCTGCTCGAGGCCAAACCAGAAATCATTACTGTCGTCATCGATAGTGGCTCGGCCATTGGATTTATGCGGGGTACCATCGGCATTGAGCACCTCACACATTACAAGCCACCCGTTGCCGCCGAAACGATCAGGGTCAGGGTGCACGGCTACGGGCTGCAGGAGGCAGTCGGAGTCATTCCCCTCGGCTTGCTCTGTTGAGGATCCGTCAAAAGACCACTGTTTAGCGTCCTCTAGTTTACCGGAAAAGTCACTTTCTATTAGTGTTTTACTTCGCAGGCTCTGTGTGGGTTTGTAGCCATCGAGCCATATGTATTCCAACTTGTGTTTGCTCATGTTTCTGTACCTATTGTTTGTATTGAGTTGTTTCAGCTATCGCCCAAAATGCTTCGCGTAAACCAGCACTCCGGAGATTGGACTCCATCCCAGTTTCAACATGGTGAGTCGTCTAAACGGAGACTATCAGTGAAGGCTTATTTTTTCCTCCCCTTGTTACTGCGATTACTTCTTTGAGCTCACGGACGGTTCCTTTCTCTTGAGCAGGACGCTTGAAACCAAGTGCTGACGATACCGATAGTACCTTGTTGGCGGCCGCGGATTCTCGAGCGACCGATAAGTTATGACCTGCGGGCACCTAGGCAACGCAAGCCGGATATCGCGGCGCGACAAAATAGCTGATAGTGGTAAGCGATGACCTCTCAATCAGTTAACGTTCGCGGCCGATCGGCAGTAACCACTTGCGACTGCCCACATAAGAGGCAACGCTGCGGATGGTGTTGCGCCGAAACAACTTCATAAGGCGAACGTGTGGCCGAGATATCACCCACCACGGCCGACAAAGGGTGGCAGTTTAGCTCAAGTACGCCGTGGTGGTCAATTGACCGAATCAGCAATCTGGGCGATGGCGTTTTTCCACAGCCCCGACCGTACCCACCGCCGACGGTGGTTGTCGTGGCCCACTCAAGTGCGTCAATGCTGAATTGGGGCCAGGGAACGAAAATGCGCTTGTCTTGTTTCAAGGGATTTGTGAAACTCGGTCACCGCCAGCAGAGACACGGCCGTGGTGGTAATTGACAAGCTGTTGTCGTGCAGGGATGCGCGGACGGCGCCCAAGACAAGCGGCGGGTTAATGATGTAATAGCAACTGGCAGGATCGTACATGAGTTGGGCGATGAATCGTGCAGCTAGGGCGCCGTTGACCACCTGGCGGAGCCGATCGCTTTCGTCGCTGAGCGTAGGATGGCCGACTGAAGCGGCGATGACCAGCAGTCCGTGGGCCGAGCGCCAATCCGTTTGGGCAGCGTTATTGGTAGTCGAATTGCTGGTGAACTGAAAACCGCCGAGCACATCGGGCGGTCCCAGAACCGGCCGGCGCAGAATCTGCTGGGCAAGACGACGTTTGATCAGGTTACGTATCAACGCCATGCGGTCACGGTGGCTGGCAGCGGGTTTGCCCAGTCGGTGCATGGTGAGCTGGGCGTCGATCAGCCAGGGCAGGGGCCCGGTGGCTGGGTGGTCGTGCAGCAGTTGCCAACCGGCATCGAGACTTCGGTGCAGTTGGACTGCCAGGTCATGGCCACGGGTTTGTTCATAGAGCGCGGTTAGGGCGGCAACAAGGACGGCATGTTGGGTGGGATCGAGGGTGGGGGCGCCGGGATTGTTATGGCGGCGAAAAAGGCCGTGCCCATCGGCCAGCAAGGCCAACTGCCTGGCCAGCGTGTCACGATGTTCATGGTAGCCGGCCAGACGAGGCGATTCGATGATGGTTAACAGGGCCAGCGCCATGGCCAGTGGTTGGGCAGGTTGTTGTTGATCCAGTAACTGGGGCAACAAGAAATCAATAGCTTGTTGTGCGGCATGATGGGCGTGGTCGACCTGCTGGTCGTCCGTGTGATGGTTGGCGAACCGGGTCAGGGCCAAGGCGGTCAGTGCGATGGGCCCTGGTTCAGACCTGTGCGTTTTAAAGCGGTTGGCCGTAGGGTTGAAGATGCCTGAGAAAGACCCGTCGTCGCGTTGCCGGCGGTGCAGGTGGTCGGCCATGCGTGTCGCCATGGTACCTAGAGTTGATTCGGTGATCACTTTACGCGGTAGCAGTACGTTGCCGCGAGTCAGTTGTTGGATTGGTTGATCGATGGCGGGGCGGGTCAGGTGAATAATTTGGAAGCGTTCGAGGACGGGCCCGTTGGGTTTAGCCAGCCTATGTAGATCGCGTTCGAGGTGGTAGCCAAGTTTGACCAGCAGATGGGTGACCTGATTGCGCGGGGACATGTTCAGTGCCACAGCGGTGGCTGGCCAGACCCATGCGGGGGGCGTGCCTGTGTGTTGCGGTTTGGCAAGCAAGCGCAGTCCGTGGTAGCCGGGCGCAAACTGGCTATAGATGGCGCCTTTGGGCGCATCAATAGGCAGGGTGATGCGGTGGGGCGGATAGGCTATTTGCAGGTCAGCGGTAAACGAGGCGCTGATGTCTGACCATTGTGGCGCAGTGAGGGGCTTGTCTTGATCACTCAGGCGGGCAATTCGGCGGTAACGATTGTTCAGGACGCCACCGGATTTTTGGATGGCCCGCCCGGCGGCGGCGGCGGTTGCGTCGAGCAGGTCGTTGGAGACGCTGTAATCGAGTACCAAGTCACCGATGCCCAGCGTGTGGCCGAACTGGCGGACGGTGACACGCACCGCAGCGAGGTCTCTGACCGGGATCGGCTGGGCTGGACCGGTCGTGTCAACGTTTCCGCGACGCACCCAGGTTTCCAACTGGTGAAAGGCGCGGCGAGCATGAGACCAGTCCAACTGCGGTACTGAAGACCGCTCATCGGCCTGTACCGGGCTCGCAGCGGCGAGCATGGTGACGACCAACATGGTGCGCCATGGCCACAGTGGGTGGCTTGTGATGTTGCGTGAAAGCAACATCTGTCGCTGGTGGCTGTGGGGCGAGATGGCCGGGAGAAGATGTAACTTCATGTTTGTGCGCATGTTACATTTTTGGGTTCATGCCGGCCAGTCGGTGGCACGGCAGTTGAAGCCATTGCCAGTATCTTGCAAGGAACTATGTATGCTGCTGATTCTAAATGGTGGTAGTAGCGGCCTGAATCGTCGCAAACGGATTCTGCTGTTGACCTTTCTGACGTTTGTCGCCCTTTGCTAGGCTACCGCCAAGCGTGGGCGTGTGCCCTTGATGGGTTGCGGCCAAACAAGCGTTTTTAAATTTCGAGCCCAACATTTCAGGCCAACTGGGGGTAGAGGTCTTTCACTGCGTCTACCAGTTCCTGTACGTGAGCAGCTGACTGGGCCATCAGCTTCTGCTCATTGGCGTCGAGGTCAACTTCAATAATCTTCTCGACGCCGGCGGCGCCGAGAAGGCAGGGCACGCCAACGAAAAGGTCGTGGATACCGTACTGCCCCTGACAGAATCCGGCGCAGGGCAGGATGCGTTTCTTGTCTTTGACGATGGCTTCAACCATCTGGATGACACCGGCGCCGGGCGCATAGTAGGCGCTTGTGCCCATGAGTTGAACGATTTCGCCACCGCCCTTTTTCGCGCGTTCAACGATTTCGTTCAGTTTCTTTTCACTGATGAACTGGGTAACGGGTATGCCGCTGATATTGGTGTAGCGGGGCAGAGGGACCATGTCGTCGCCGTGGCCGCCCAGCAGCAAGGCGTTGATGTCCTCGACGGAAAAACCGGTCTCCATGGCGATGAAAGTTTTGAACCGGGCCACGTCGAGACAGCCGGCCTGGCCGACAATGCGCTGCGTGTCGAAGCCGGTAACTTTCCATGCGGTATAAACCATCGCGTCCAGCGGGTTGGAGACGACGATGAGTATGGCATCGGACGCATGTTTGGCCACGTTTTTGCTCACACTACGGACGATATCGACATTGGTTTTGATCAGGTCATCTCGGCTCATGCCCGGTTTACGGGGCAGGCCGGCGGTGATGACAACGACGTCGGCGCCGGAGATATCGGCGTAATCAGTCGTGCCGGTCACTTGGGCATCGAACAACTCCACCGGCGCCGCTTCGGCCAGATCAAGCATGCGTCCCT
>CAUZAW010000010.1:0-24174 GCA_963577735.1 Phycisphaerae bacterium
CAGAAGACTCTAATCACTTGGAATCTGCGAGAGCTAGCGACGAAGTGCGAGCTGATGCGACGACATGCGAAAAAGCGGGTGATGGGATTCGAACCCTCGACGTCCAGCTTGGGAATCTGGCAACCCACTTTGCAAGTACAAGTAAATACAGCACTTCCGAAAGGGGCAAGTCAAACCCCAGCGCATACCCCAGCAGTCAAGCGCAAGAGACTCGCGTTTCTGAGCCGTATTTAACTTCTATCGAGCAGGGAGTGGGAGAGTTGGATGACAAGAAGCTGCCCGACCTCCTTGAGCTGAAGTATCACTCATCAGCCGATGCTGTGGCAAAGATGGGCAGCGCAAACGCGATCCGAGAGGTCTTCATCGGATTCCAGCAGCATCTCTACGGGGGAACCGTGGCCTAGAACCGCAACCGCGCGTGGTCTGAGTGAACGCGCGCGTTCGCGAACGTTCGCGAACACCAAAACCGCTTTGGCGACCGCGCCAAGGTCGATTTCTGTCTGTCCGCGCGAACACGACGCCTACCAGAAAGGGGCGTATGCCCTTGAAAGGCAAGGTGTCACGAATGACAGACCGACCAATTGCGAAACTGAGAACCCCCGGCGTCCTAGCTGCCGACTTGGACGTGCCGCTGCATCGTGTGGCGTACGTGCTACGCACAAGACGGCACATCAGGCCATCGGCGGTGGCGGGGCGGCTAAGGCTTTACGACCGTGAGGCGGTAGCGATGCTTCGCCATGAACTGCACGCAATCGATGCCCGCAAAGCGGCTGGGAAGGGGCGAAGTCGATTGAACGCCAGGCGGCACGGCGGGAGGCCGACCCGTGTGCGCTGATGAAGCTGCCGCCGTATCGACCTCAATAGCGATACCTAATTCGCTGGCCTTGGCCGACCACGAAGTGGCCACGATGTTGGGTTGCTCGCGTTCACATTGGCGCAACTTACACCGACTCGGCATGACTCCGGCGTCGGTGAATATAGGGCGATCGACAAAATGGAGACGGGATGAGGTGATCGATTGGCTGAACGCTGACTGTCCACCACGCCATCGCTGGCACTGGCATGGGAAGCAATAAGAGCAATGAACACCGCAGGTACAGAGTGGAAACGGCGAAACAGGAGGCTACCGCAATGCCAAGTGTGCGGTCACCACGATTGGTGCCTATATGTTGGCAATCCAGACGACCCAGATGCCATAATCTGCCCGCGCGTCGAATCGTCCAAGAGGTGCGGCGAAGCTGGATGGTTGCATCGGTTCCGCCATGACCCGACGTGGCGAACTGAACGGTACCACCGGCGCATAGTCACACGAAACGTGCGAAAGCTCACCTCGACTAATTGGGCGGCAATGGCGGCACAATTCTCGGCGGCAGTCGATGTGTGTGCCCTTGAGGACCTGGCGGCAAACCTCCGTATCACGCTCAGAGTTCTGCTCGACCTGGACATCGGCTGGTCACGCAAAGACGGGGCATGGACCTTTCCTCTACGTGACGCCATTGGCAACACCGTTGGGATTAATCGCCGATATGCCAATGGCAAAAAATGCATCATCGCCGGCGGCCATGTAGGTCTATATTTGCCCACAGGCATTGATGCCGCCGCACAGCTTCTCGTAGCCGAAGGCGCTACTGATTGCGCAGCTCTACTCGATCTCGGATTCTCAGCGGTGGGCAGATTCTCATGTGACACCTGCTCGCGTCACGTCGTAAAACTTACACAGAGAATCCAACCAAGAGAGCTAATCGTCGTTGCCGACCATGACGAACCCGGACAGCGCGGTGCTGAGGCGCTTGCATCAACCGCACTCGTGTACGTGCCTTTGGTTCGCATCATCATGCCCCCTACTGGGATTAAGGACGTCCGTCAGTGGAAACAAGCTGGTGCTACTAGCTCCGACGTAAAGGCAGCGATCAGCGGAAGCACCACACGCCATCTGAAAGTGAAGCGCCATGCAGCAAGATGACCCAATGACCATTGACTTCAAACCCGCTGGCCGCACCGGCACAGCCACTATCACGGTGACTCTCGGCAGCCAGACGCTGGCCGTGGAAAAGCTTGATTTAACGAGATCAAGGGCGCGCGAGCGGTTCACGGATCGGTTGTGTAATGATCGACCTGGAATCGACCGCGAAGCCATCGACGCTGAGTTGCTGCGCATGGCGTCTGAGGTGACAAATACCTTCGTTCCCGAAGCGCCTTCGCCTAGTGATGTTGAAATTGACACATCCGCAATCGTTCGCCCTGATCGCTTCATCACGCTGCCTGTGTCTGGCTTGGCAGTGCCGGTGATCAGCGAGTGTCATGGCGAGACAATCGGTCGATGGAGTCTGTACCTACAATGGGCCGATAGCAGACGCGAATGTGTGGAACTGACCGTTGCCCTGGCGTTGCCTGATAACAGCCGTCTGTTCCTACATCCGATACCCAGTTCGCCGACACCGCATGAGGCGCGGGCGATGTGCCGCTGGTCAGCGCAGGGCCGTCAGCGATGGCTTAATGGCAATGAAGGCCCGTACCCTACCGAACTCTTCCAGCGCGTGGCTGAAGCGATCGCATATTTCATCGATCTGCCCGCCGATCATGCCCCAAGCATCGCGGCCACGTTGACGCTGTGGGTGATGCTCACGTATGTCTATCCCGCCTTCGATGCCGTTCCATACCTGCATGTCGGCGGGGCGATGGGTTCTGGCAAATCGCGGCTGTTCGAGGTGCTCACGCGGCTGGTGTTCCGGCCATTATCGTCATCGAACCTCACCGGGCCTGCGCTGTTCCGCACACTGCATTCGCAAGGAGGGACGCTGCTATTTGATGAGGCCGAGCGACTGAAACAGACCAATGACCCGGCAGTGGGCGAGATACTGTCCATGCTGCTAGCCGGCTACAAGCGCGGTGGGCAGGCAACGCGGCTGGAAACGGCGGGCGATTCATACAAAACCGTCGCATTCGATGTGTACGGCCCCAAGGCCCTGGCCTGCATTGTGGGATTGCCCCCCGCGCTTCTGTCACGTTGCATCCCCGTGATGATGTTCCGTGCGGTCCCGAACTCGCCGAAACCCCGGCGACGGATAGATGCCGACCCGCATCGGTGGCAATCGCTCCGCGATGATCTACACACGATGGCATTGACCTACGGGTCTGATTGGCTGGCCTTGGCAGAGCGCACGAACGTGTGTCCTGCGATGCATGGCCGCGACTTCGAGGTCTGGCATCCGTTGCTTGCAATAGCTGCGTGGCTCGATGATCACGGCGCTGGCTGCTTGCTCAAGCTGGTGCAAGAACATGCACTCACGACCATCGAATCCAACCGTGACGATCAGATCCCGGACACCGACGAAACATTGCTTCAGGTGCTTGCTGACTGCGTTCGTCTCGCTACTGCCCCGACCCCCGGCGAAATTTTGAAGAAGGCACGGGAGGCAGAGTCGGAGTCCTTCATCAGATGGACGCCGCGCGCGGTGTCGTCGCACTTGAAGCGTTACGGCCTTAGGACGAATAAGAGCGGTGGCCGCAAGGTGTACGGTCGAGTGACCGTTGATGATCTGCGGCGAGTTGAAACTGCATATGCAGTGGACTTGGGGGTTGATTATGAAACCATCAGCAACACATAGGTCCGTAAACGTGCCCTACGTGCCCTATGTACCCCAAATGGCTGTTTTTGATGTCTGTCGCAGGGCACATATGCCAACGACGTGCCACGGCATATGGTTCATGCGTAGCGATATAGGGCATGTAGGGCACATAGGGCACGTTCCACAAGGTAGTCATGGCATACAACGCAGTTGAATTTCTACAGGAACTCTTCACCTCGGACATCGGCCCAGACGATCTACCCGGCGACTGGCGGTGCGAGTGGGAAGAGCGAGCCGCCGTTATGGAGTACGACGGCTGTATGCTGCGTGAACGAGCGGAGGCTTTGGCCCTAAGTGAGATTCTCCAGCAGATGCAAGAGCAACGCCGAATTTAGGCATAGGATACTTGCAAATATCGAAGTAAGGTGCTAGACTGTGGGTGTGACGAAGCCAAGTGATCAGATACGCAAGGCGATCGAGACCAGCGGCATGACGCGATACCAGATCAGCAAAATTACGGGCATTGCCCAGAGTACCCTTTCCCGATTCATGGCTGGACATGCCATGTCAACCGACGTGCTGGACGCCTTGTCCCCGGTGTTGAGGCTGTCCATTGTCGTCAATAGTTCCAGAGATAAAACAGGCAAACGACGGGCCCGCAAGCGATCGACGCGGCAGAAGTGAAGCAATCAAAGGCAGGTAGCACGATGGCACGTACATTTATCCCCACGTACACGGACAAGCGGACAGGCAAACGCCGCAAAAGCCCGAACTGCCATGTGGCGTTCGATGACCACATGGGCACGACCCGGCGCGTGGTCGCCTTTCCAGTGAAAGCCGGCAAGGCGCGTTCTGAAGGACTGGCGACAAGGTTGGACCGACTGGCCGCATGTCGGGCAACGGGCGACCCATGGCCAATCGAATTGCGACAATTCATCGACAACATGAAGCCTGAGCTACTGGCTAAGCTCGTGGGCTGGGGCATTATCGACGCCCCCGCCGGTCACCGACAAAAGCCGATGGCCTATCACCTAATCGGTTACTACCACCACCTTAAGGCGAAGGGTGATGAGTTACGCCACGTCCGACAGGAGGTGCGCAAGATCGGCCACGCTGTCCGGCAGTGCAACATGCACTACCTGAATGATCTCACGGCACTTGCGATGGACAAATACCTGGCGAGCCGACGCGCGGGCAACTTAAGGATGCGTAAGAAAGGCCGCATTGCCCGGATGAAGCAGCTATCGGCGAGCACAAGCAACAAGCATTTGACCGCGATCGGCGGATTCTGCAATTGGTTGGTGAAGCTGGGCCGCCTCTCGCGATCTCCCCTGTGTGACCTGGAGCCGTTAAAAGTGATTGAGGAAGAGACACGCTGGCCGCTGTCGGTCGCCGAAATGCAGGAGTTGATGGACACGTCAGCGGGTGGCCCGACGCTCGACGACGGAACGCGCGCCGGTCCAATCATGAGGTGGGGTATGACGGGCAACGAGCGCGCCCTGCTGTACCGATTGGCCGTAGAAATCGGCTACCGCGCCAGTGAGTTGGGCAGTCTAACTCGGGCGAGTTTCGACCTGGAGAGCGATACGCCCACGGTCCGCTTGCTGGCAGGCAGCAGCAAAGGGCGACGGCGCTCTAGCATCCCGCTGCGCCCGGAAACAGTGTCGATGCTACGCAACCACCTGGCTTCTAAAGCGCCGGCGGCACGAGCGTTCCATATGCCGACGAGCACTCACACGGCTGAGATGATCCGGGCCGACCTTATCGATGCGAAAATCGCCGTAAGCGACGCTCTGGGCCGCAAGCGTGACTTTCACGCGCTGAGGCATACTTGCGGTACGTGGCTGGGCAACGCCGGCGTTCATCCGAAGGTCATACAAACAATCATGCGCCATTCGACGGTGCGTCTGACGATGGATCGTTACGTTCACGCAGACCGCGATCAAGTGACCGCCGCGCTGGGGCAACTGCCGACGTTGGATGATCCGCAACGCGAAGCAGCATCCGCCACGGGCACTGACAGTGCTTGCGCCACGCTTGCGCAGAAACGTGAACAAACACACCCAAACGAAGACAAGGGTGGACAGTCGGACCGCAAGCCTTCAACGCGCTTAAGTACTGATGTATTAAAGAAAAAGCCCGGAAAAACCGAGCAATGGGGGCGGCTGGATTCGAACCAGCGGAGGCATAAGCCAGCAGATTTACAGTCTGCCCCGTTTGGCCACTTCGGTACACCCCCGCCAAGGACGTCGACACAAGAGGCCATCGTATCTTGGCGTGCAAGGCACGATGTTACCCCGCGCCGAGATTCAAAACAAATTGATTGCATGACTGATACGCGGACCAACAGATACACGGCCAACAGGAGACCGTGTATTGCGCAACGACTTCCAATCTGAATCTTTTAATTTAGTATCATCGTAACCCTCATGACCCAAAAAGCAGTAAGTGATCGCGACATCTATTTTTTCGATCTGCATGGTTATCTTGTAATCGACAAGGCCTTATCACATCAAGAAACGGTCAAGTTGAATGCCGTTATTGACCAAATACCTCATTTGAAACCTGGCCAACAATGGAAGGGTGTCTATGCCCATTGGTATAACGATAACGACGGTCTGAACCTGCAGCAGATTTATGAAGCGGGCGATCCCTTTGAGAGACTCATTGATCATCCTGCCTGGTATGAGCATATCAAATATTTTGTTGGTGGTGAGGGTACTTTTGATTGGCACCATGGCCCATTGTTTATCGATGAGAACTTCGTCAACATACGTGGATCTGGGGAATCAATCGGCATGCATTCCGGTGGACACCTGGGTGCCATGCGGAACCAATACCAAGTTGTAAATAGGAAATTCCATTGCGGTCAGGTCAACCTGTTGATCGCACTAACAGACGTTGGCCCAGGCGATGGAGGCACGCTCCTGATTCCGGGATCACACAAATCTAACTTCGCTCATCCCGATGCTAATTATTTCGAGATGTACTGCAAGCACGCTGGCGAGATCCCCGAAGGCGCTATTGAGATTCATATGAAAACCGGCGATGCTCTGCTTTTTGTTGACACCATCTGCCATGGTGGCGCCAAGCGTACTAATGACGGTCAACGTCGCACGGTCGTATACCGTTACGGCCCTTCTTGGGGTCGACTGCGGCACAACTATAAAGTGTCGCAAGGTTTGCTGTCCCGACTGACACCTCGGCGCCGGGACACAATCCAACCACGATCAATGAACGCCAATGACCAAAATGATCTAGATCGATTTGCCAATTCAGGCAATAAAAACGCCTAGACCTAGCAGGGTCTACGCTGATTCACGGCAGTAGTTTTGATCTCTCCCAATTCGTTGGATCCATTAATTTAAAATATGCAAGAAACTGGCGATCGAACACCTTCAACACTACCTGCACAGCAGCCTTAGCATCTCGCCGGCTTTCATAGCAGAACAAGCCGCCGCCAATTGCCATTACGGCATCAAAAGCAAACTGGCCCACATCCATTGCAACCATCAGCGACGGGTTCCTACTTCTTGCCTTCCTGATCAGGCGTATCCAGTTCCGCTTGGATCCTTTGCGTAGTTTCCCTTCGGCGATGTGCGCTTGCAATGATCGGTCCCAGGTCGAATCCAAGCGGTTGACCAGACGCAATTTTCTGCCGCGCGGCACTGATAGCCGCCTCGCACCCCAAGGGCATGCCCTTGTTCCACGCAGGGGTTCCGCGTGGCCTGCTCTTCCACCAGTCAATGGTTTGGTCGAAACACCAGGCATATTCATCAGCCGTGTAGAGCGCCCAATAGACATTGTGCTCTAAAAACTTAGCCCGTTCATCCGGAGACATATGACTTGCAAGTGATTTGCGCTGACGCGTGGCAACACATTCATCGATGTAAACAGCCTGGCCAACACTTCCATGTGCACGAAAAGCAGGCCACAAGGATCTATCAAGAAACATCCGCCCGCGATCCGTTAAAAGGTGATACGCGGTTAAATATTGCTGGCGGCTCTGGTACCAGAATGCCGGTTCGTTGCCGTCGATAATACGCACCTGTGAATCAGATGCCTCGAGCATGCCGCCTATAAATGCCGGCACGAGGGCATACTGCTCATTCAATAGCATTTCCTCCTGGCGACTGACTGGACCAGCGACCATCATCTTCCGCAAAATACTCATATGGAAATACGTGAAGATCGTTGCATGCGGCATTTCCTTTTGAATCACCTGAATGAAGCGGCGTCCACGCCGATGAACCATTGCCCGGTATTCGGCAAAACTCCTGATCGACCGATGGGGTGCTACCGCGTAAGACCAAATGTTGTTAACGCCGCCAGTACGGTCCTTCAGATAGGTTTCCAGGTCCAAGGCGATTCCGCATCGACCGAGACGGGCTGCTTTGGCAACCAGTTGTATATTGTGCTCAATCGCATTCCAGTGCTCATCATTAAACCAATCCAGTTTCTCACCCGCAGCTGTCCAGACAAGGATGAAATTGTCTGTGAACTTTTCCCACTTGATGGCCTGGAGATCTTTGAAGTCCGCCTCGAATTCCTTGGGATCCAGCGGTCGTGGCTGAAAAAAATATCTGCCACCCGCGGCATGTAGACGGAAAACCAGGCCATCAAATGGATGCCTCTCCATGGTTCGGATATGAGCTCGAATATAGTCTGGCAACGGCGTGTGACCAACCTTGATCAACTTCTTGGCAACCGACCTGATACCCGGATCTGCCGAGGTGACGGCAGGCAAGACCGCCCACAATTGAGTCAAGAAAACCAGAATGGTGATGGACATCAACCGATTGATGGCAGTGGCTTCCCGTGTCATTGGACTACCTTTATTCACTAATGGAATGACTGATATGACTATCTACAGGATGATACCACGTCCATGAAAATTAGTCGGGACTTTGACCAGCAGGACATCCGCATCAACCTAATAATCATCGCGTGGCAGATCTAGGCAGGGCAACCGTGGGCGGAGCATCGATTCGATTGAATATTTGAATTGACCAAGCATTCTTCCTTACCGCTAAAGACCGAGATTCCGGACAAGGGTGCTGGTCATCTGCCGATCTGCGGTTCACAACCTTAAACCAAGAGGCGTTGATGCAGAAGACCGCTTGACACGATCAACGACAAGTACCTGTGCCAACTGCCAGCATGTTTCACTTGCCGGTTGATGGAAGGTGATGGACAATGCAGGACACAAGGTTTTAGACGATTCCATACAAGGCCAATGCATGGTCCGGCACTTGCACGCAATCTAACATTTACATTCATCGATGAAATCCACACTAATGAAGAAACCCGTTGTTTATTCCGATGCCCGCACACTTCACGTTGATTTCGAAAATGTGGTCGACTCATTGATTACCACGCGTAATGCTGGCGTGATTCTAGATCACCGCACAAAGGCGCGTATCTTACATGGCTTTGCTTTCCAGGGGCGACGATGTGCCCACCTTGCCGCCTCTAGCCCCGACGAGGCCACGCGACTGCAACTTGTTCGGGCCTTTGATGCGCCTCCGGCACATGACAATGCCGTCCTGGAGTTTGTTTATCGGGCAGCGCTGGACCGAACAGTCGCGCTGAAGAACTGGCCTATTATCCGGTGCTTCGCTCGAAAAGCTGAATCACGGCAGGCGGATCTAAAGGGTATTGACCATCCGGTCTTCGGTCTGGATGGTGTGCTCGACTGCCGTCAGGCTGTTGGCATCGAACTGCGTGCAACCGGAAGTAAGCGGACGGGCAAGTACCAAGTCGATGTTGTACATCGGGACGGCAAGCAACACGCCGTGCTTTGTGATGTAGATCAGTACAACTGGATCCGGTTTATTACCCACCGAAAAAATCATGGTGTGGATCTATTCGCTGGGCTGCCCGGCACAGAGCAATTCATTGGTACCTATCCAGATATCAGGCCACACGACGAAATCTACAGCATCCTTCTGGGTAATCCTGACGAACCACAGACGAAAGGTTCCGGCTACTGGGATGTGTTCCGCCTGGGCCGGCCACGCAACAAGTCAGGTAAAGTCGCAAGTGCAGAGCCCCGTATCCCCCACGTGGGCAAGGCTATCCCGAAATCACCCAGTGTCCAGAACCTCGGCCGCGAAAAACACCTGCTAATTGATGACTGGTCGGTTTCGGATACGTGCAACATCCGCCGCACATTCCACCGACCGGTAAAACATGGTCAAAACCCGCTTGTCATGGCTGATAAACCTTGGGAACCGGTCCAGCTTTACCTGTTTGGCGGAGCAGAACGCCGCGCCAATGGTCAATACCGCATGTGGTACTGCACGCCCGATCCAACACCCGACAACCCAAAGAACGTGCATACCTGCGTGGCCCTGAGCGATGATGGAATCACATGGACCAAGCCCACACTGGGCATTCACTCATACAAACGTCACAAAGATACAAACATTGCAATCAAGAACGCCGGCGTATCACTGGTTTTCAAGAATCCGGAGGACCCCCGTCCGGATTTTCGGTACTTGGCGAAGATCCGTCATCACGGCACGCAGGGATGGTCTTCGCCCGATGGCCTGCACTGGACGAACCACGGCGTGATTCTTCCACAAAGTCTCGATGCAAGCAGTTGCCATTGGGATCCGGCTAGAAAGAAATACATCAGTTCTATCAAGTTGGGATTAAATGGCCGTCGGGTCCGAGGTTATGCTGAAAGTGATGACTTTCTTCATTGGTCAGACACATACCTGATGGCAAATGTTGATCATCTTGATCTTGCAGGTGATGAGATCTACGACATGAAGATCTTCCGATACGAGAACCTCTATCTGGGTATGTGCAAAATCCTGCACTGCACCACATCATCTACCAGCGACATCCAACTCGCCACGAGTCACAACTGCACGCATTGGCAACGCCCATACCGCGATCCGGATCGACTGACCTACGATGCACATGGTGACCGAACGATCACCCATACAGCTACTGATACCCAGCCCTTCATCCCTGCCGGCCCACTCGATTCGTGGGACTTTGGGAACCTTGACTGCGTTGCATCAGACCCGATTCGCCATGGAAACGAATTACGGTTTTATTACGGAGGGCGACAACAACGCCATCCACCTTGGCCCCCGAAGGGAAGACCATCTGGCGCAATCGGCCTGGCCACACTAAGGCTTGACGGTTTCGTCTCTGCCGGTGCTGACGACTGCGGGGGGACGATTGTGACCAAGCCACTGAGATTGAAAGGCCGCCAACTTTATGTCAATACAAACGCAAACGGCGGCAGGTTGCGCACGGAGGTCCTGGACAGCAAAGGGAAGTTAATACCGGGATTTGACTTGGCAAGCACTCGCGCCATTCGCAGCGACCAGGTTCGCAGCCGGTGTGGCTGGAAGAAGCAAAAGGACCTGTCATCGCTTTCCAATCGGGTGGTGCGGCTCAAATTCCACCTCGAAAACTCCTGTCTTTATGCATTTTGGATGGAGTAGATGCTGGCTTAGTTACCTCCGAACATCTTGCAAGGTCAACTGACCACATCACTATACGATTCAACGTCGCTCTGGACATCCAGGGATAACGACGCCTTTGTCAAATCAGATTTCCCATTCAGATATCAAGCGCCATCCCATTCCCCGGCGGGTTCCGCCAATTTGAAAAACCGAAAAGATGAAGCAGACGATAAAAACTAGACATGAAGCACCGCTTGCATCCGAACTTGTCGACGAACTGCTGTCTTTCTGGAAAAAAATATTTGGTTTTGATCCGGATCTTACACGCGAAGTTTGGCTCGGAAGCGAAACCCAATATCACCGGCTACAGGTCTATCTTGCCCGTCATAAAGGACGGTGCGTTGGCTCAACGGTGACAATAACACCTCACGCCTTTCCGAGCCTGGGAGCGGTCGCCCAAGTCGCAACGCTGCCGTCGTCTCGCGACCAGAAAATTGCATCGCAACTCTGCCGGCAAGCCGTTTTGGACTTTCGTAAAAACAATGGCCGAGCCTTGTTCCTTGGCACCGACAATCCCAAGGCAGCCCGCATCTATTATCGCCTGAGTTGGCAAAATATCGCAGGCACGAACGCGATGGTTAACGTCAGCAGTAGCGAACCCCCAAAAACATTTATGGCCGATTTTTTTGCTCGCCGAATGACTTCTCAATCATTCCAACTGACCCGTCTGTACGAATTCCAATGATCCCACTACTGTACACACCTCACGACTGGCAGGTGCTAGATGCCAACGTGCGCATATATTCGGTCCGTTACCACGTTCAGAAATCATGTGTTGGCTTGTACCGCCGGTACCGCCAATGCGCCCACGGTGGACACGGCCAATAGTTATCCGCGGTAACGGATGATGGCCGAGTAGTTGGATTTTCAACTGCTAAATTCAACGAATCCGGGTTATGTAACATTGATGGTTTCACCCATCAGCGATTTCCAGGCTGCTGGGAACCACTGATACAAACCGCACTCCATTGGGGAGAAATGCAAAACACCTCCGGCTTCACGGTAATACGGTCAGTGGAAGATGAAGACAAGCGAGGTCTTTTTGAATCGTTGGGATTTAGACGACAAAAATATGGCAACCATTGACGATCGGTGGCCGATGTGTCCCATCGCTTCAATTACACCGGGATTAACCAACGATGGCGTCTACATAGAACCGCAGTTTGATCATGCTTTGAGCGGTTTCCAATCGTGTGACGAACCTTAAATTGTACTTTACAAAATCCTTCATTTACTCATTATGGATGCAGTAAGTGCTAACCAATAAACTTTCCGGCAAAAGCCGCATGTCAATAAAGAATATGCAACCTCCCAATATCCTCTTTATCATGGCCGATGATCAGGGCCCCTGGGCTTTTGGGGCCACTGGAGACCCAAATGCCAGAACCCCCAATATGGATTGACTTGCAAGTTCAGGCGCCCGGCTAACGAACTATTTCTGTATGTCTCCGGTTTGCAGTGCGGCGCGGGCATCTTTGTTGACAGGCTTGCACAGCATCCAAACTGGCATCCCCGACTACATCAATTCGCAACAACCCAAAAGCAACGTGGCACTCGATCCCGGCCTTGCCACCTGGCCATGGAGTCTCATGGAAACAGGCTAACACCACTGCACATATTGGCAAATGGCACCTGGGGTCTCCGGCCACGCTCCATGGTTACCAGGAATCATTCGAAGGGTTCGAGAGCGTGTCCAGGGACCCGAGCGTTCGGATTGGGCAGAACACCCAACGCCTCAAGGGATACACAACGGATCTTGCGACTGACTTTGCCATCGATTTCATCCAGCGGGCACACAGGAGAAAAAACCACCCTTTTCTCCTGTCGCTTCATTACTTTGCACCTCATGCCAACACATTTGACCGAACGGCCGATGGCGACCGAACGTGGCTACCCCTGTCCGACTTGGACTGGAACCTGTTCAAAAACCTGGATCCCATCATCCCTAACCCGCAGTTTCCGGACCTCGACATCCCACGGCTCAAGCGGATGACCCGTGAGTACCTGGCCAGCGTTCATAGCGTGGATCGAAACATCGGTCATCTAGTAGCCGAACTGCAAAAGCTGGGTAGCCTTGAGAACACCCTGATCATCTTTACCTCTGACAATGGCTACAACCTGGGACACAATGGGATATGGCACAAGGGCAACGGATGGTGGATTTTGACAAACAACAGGGGTGACCGTCCAAATCTCTATGACAACTCATTGCGAGTACCGTGTGTTGCGCACTGGCCCGGCACGGTTTCTGCCGGCCTGGTCATTACCAAGACCCTGTCCCACCTCGGCTGGTTTCCCACCTTTGACGAGTTGACCGGCGCCTGCGTTGCCCCCACGCCAACGCCAAGGGGCAGGAACATGCTTCCACTGCTAAACGGTGAACATGTGGCCTGGGATGATCACCTTTTCGCCCAATATTCCATGTGGAACTGGCATCAAGACGGATCCAAACTTCGAACTTTTCAGACGCCTCAATGGAAACTTATACGCAACTTTCGATACCCCGGTAGAGATGAGCTTTACGATCTGGGTAACGATCTTGGCGAGAACCTCAACCTTATTGATTCGCCAAACCCGCAGACACAGGCCAAGCGTCGCGAGTTGGAGGCGAAATTGCTGGCCGAAATGCGGTCAATGAATGATCCCGAGCTAAAAGACTGACACCCCGGCGATAGGCACGAACGGCGGCGTGCATCTCATTTCAGCTTTTGTGCCACACATCTTCCCAAGGCGTCCCCTCCAGCGTGTCTCCGCCACCAGAATCCTTTTCCTGCACAGCTCTTTTGTAAACATCCAGATGAAGGTCCTCGGGATTCAAGGTCGTTTCCTTGCTAATAGCTCGCGTAAACGCTTCGGCAAACGTTTCGACGGAATCTTGCTCATCAGCCGGAAGGTTTTTCGGCCAGGGTCCTTCGTTTAGCACAATACGGATGCATTGCGATTCTTTTGGGATGATGGAGTTGGTCGGATAGGTTCGCAGGCCGTTGCCGTCAATCGAACCGGGCGTCCCATGCTCACGCTCCCAATCCAAGATTTGCGAACGGTATTCCTGTAACCAGCCCGGTGAATCAGCAATCAGGTTTTCTTTTTCCCATGGATCTGCTGCCAGGTCGTAGCACTCCTCGACGCCTCCCTTCGCCCAAAAAGCGTACTTTCGGTTCCTGGATCGCAGTGAAACCCATCGCTCGCTGTCGGCCCCGTAATCGATGAACACCGCATCACGGCCGTCCGCCAAACCTCCGCCTTCGGTTCCCAGGAGACTGGCGCCCGTAAGCGATCCGGCCTCGGGGGGATAGGCGAGGCCAAGTTCGTCAATCAACGTGGGAAAAAAGTCCAAGAGACTGACAAGGTCATCACTGACACGCCCGGGCTCTGTTTTCCCCGGCCAACGCAGGAGAAATGGGATCCGAACCGAGTGCTCGTATGGGCTGAATTTCTGGCCTACACCATGATCGCCAAGCATCTCCCCGTGATCGGATACGAAGAGGACAACGGTATTGTCTGCGACCCCCAGGTTGTCCAGTTCGGCCAGGACACGACCAACAGCGTCATCAATGTGAGACACCAGGCCGTAGTAGAGCGAGCGAACACGGCGGAGCCGATCCGGGTTCCGATGCAGACCGTTCAACCGACCTCGTTGCCGCAGGCTCTGGGGCGGAAGGTCCTCGATCGGTCGATCCAAATACTCCGGAAGCCCCATGTCGGCGGGCTCGTACATCGAGTCATACGGCTCGCAGGGGGCGAAGGGAGGATGGGGTGAGATCCATGAACTCCACAGGAAGAAGGGTTGACCTGGTCGGTGATGGACATGTTCGCGTAGAAAGTCGACGGAGCGGTCACCGACCCAGGTGTTCGTGTGATGCTCGACCGGAATGCCGTTGGTTTGCGGTTGAAAAATCAGCAAGTCGCGAATGCCCTTGGGAAAGCGAGTTCGCACACCATGATCGCGGAGGTAACACAGATAATCATCGTCGACGCGATGGGTGACGCCTTCTTCCATCGTCTTCAAGTCCCGCAACCCGTAGTGCCGCCCCCGAAAGTGCATTTTGCCGATGCCCTGCGTCCAGTATCCGGCCTGCAGCAGTGTGGACATGATCGTGGGTAGTTCGGGTGGCGGGCCGGGCAGCTTTTGATTGTCAACCCAGTGGGTTCGCGAGATCCGATGGCCGGTGATGAAACTCATGCGTGCCGCAACGCAGACCGGCGTCGGGGTAACAGCCTGCGTAAACCGGACACCCGACGCCGCAAGCGCGTCCAGATGAGGCGTACGAATTTCGCAGTTGCCGGCACAGCTCATCGCGTCGAAACGCTGCTGGTCGGTCATCAGAACCAGAATGTTGGGCAAGGTAGTTCTCATTTACGGACGGGTGACGTGCTCACAATGGCAGCTCCCAGTTTCTCGGGCATTGTGAGACGCTTACGCTGTTTCAATGGAACTCGGATATCGGCGTCAGGATCCGAGTCGCTTCGGGTATCGCGATCGAGAAACAGCGGAAAGTCCTCGGCAGGTGGCTTAGCGCGGGCATAGGGATTGGAGTAGCTCCGCATGATGATGCGCTGCTCCCGGTTCAATGTCTTGAGCCAGTGTGGGTCAGACTGGTACCGGTCACCCTCGCAAATCCATGAAGGGCAGTATGCCAGAAAGATGTTCTTCCGCACCACATCGCTCTCGTTGGGTTCCACCCGATGCCATGTATTGCAATTCGCCAACGTCATCGCACCCTTGGGAACGCACAGGATCTTCTCGCCCGGCACGTTTTCGTGCGTGTGGTAGTACTGGGAATATTGCGACCGGTGACTCCCCGGCAGGTAGACGAAGTTACCCATCCTGGTCGACGGCAGATCGGTCAACCAATAACTAATCTTCAATTGGAGTGGTAATTCCGGGGCGTAAACGCCATAGGGCACCGCGCGCGCGCCATCATGATGCCAATGATTATTATTACTGTCAGTCGGGCGAATAAAGATTTGAGACAGGTGCATCTTGAGCAGTTCACCGTAGATATCGTAGCCATAACCAACGTGTCGGGGGTGATCGATCAACTCTGAAAAAGTCGGATCTCTTTGAACGATATTTTCCCTCATATAAAACTTTGCGGGGTTGTATTGCGCATCAGCGGCGCAACACCGGTCAATAGCTTGCAGATAGCGGTCTATCTCATCATTAGAAAGGGCGTTCTCGATCACAATCACCCCCTCGGCCATGAATTGCTCCCACTGTTCGGGCGTGAAACCTTTCGGTGCCAAGCGATATTCCTGTTGTGACATGTCAGCTTCCTTTTGCTTCATGTTGAGTTGAGCTTAAACCATGAAATATGTGAATGCACGCCGGTTAGTTCATATATTGCCTCAGTATCCACCAAGGAACGCCGGTCAATCTTCCAAAGCGGGCGAAGGGACTCGAACCCTCAACATTCAGCTTGGAAGGCTACCGACATCGTATGGAAGTACCGCATGAACAACAACCTACAGGCGGCTCCGCGAACGCTTGTACCAATGCTTGTACCGATGACACGTGTTCAACGAAATCAGAAGCCGCGGAAAACGCGACACATCACGCACACATGCCCGCAGGCGTTCCACTTGACCTTCAACGCGTGATCGACACTTGGCCTACGTTGCCGGCGGCAGTGCGGCATGGTCTGCTGACGATCACAAACGCCGTTGATGGCCATCCGGATGAAGTCCCCAGATAGCCCCGGAACATTTCGCCAGAAATATCTGTGACCCTTATCGATAGTCTCCGAGCAAGCAGTTTCCCCGTGGCCCCCTAACCACCTCGTTGGACTAACGTAGAGACTAGTACAACTTGATTGCCCATACCGCCGCCTGTGACCAACCGCTAGCACACTCATTACAAGAAGGGATAGCGTTGTCGGTTCAGGAACTAGGGCGGACGCGTTGCCTGTTGTTTGCGACGCGGTCCAGTTTGCACCGAGGATGCCAAGATCGGCGACATCTGTCGTGCCGTCTAGATTAAAATCGCCAGTGTTCCACTACATGTCATCGGCGTTGAAGTTCGCGCCGAGGATACCGAGATCCGCCACGTCCATGATCCCGTCAAAGTTCGCGTCACCGGGCGCTGCGGCGATGAGCATCAGGCTAATGTGATCTGCGTAATCGTAACTCGGTGCCAAAGTCATATCCTCTGCAACTTAAATCCCGTCAATGGTGTCGAACTCGCCATCGCGCGTGCCGGCGGTGATGACCGGGAACTCATCACCTTGGGTGGGTGTAAAGTCACCAAGCAGTTCAACGTTTAGCACGCCGTCAATAGATGCATTACCGTCAACCAGTAGATTGGTCGGATGTTTCCCCCAGTTCGATCTGCGTGGTAGAGGTGGTCCCCAGGACCACGTTGCCATCGAAACTTACGGTGCCGGGACTGTTACCCGGTCGCAGGTCACCTTCAAAATAGACGGTGCCGTCACCGGTGTAGGGACCTGCGCCACTGGCTTGGCTAAATGTGACGGTCCGGCTGTCTGAGCTGGTGCGAATTTCATCGCCGTTGTGTTTCACGTCATCGAAGATCGTCGTGGTCGCACCGCCCGATGTGACGATCTGGCCGCCAGTGTCATTGACTACGTCACCTAGGATGTGTGTTTTGCCACTAAAGGCCATAACACCCTGATTAGTCTAACCTCCGTCGGTGATGAACTGGCCTTTGCCACCGATAAAGCCATTGGTCTGGTTATTGGCTGTGCCGCCAACCACCAGTGAGCCATCGAAATTTTTTATTTCGCCATCGGCGGCATTGATCAGGCTTTGAGCGAACCGGATTATGCCGCCAAAGTTATTGATGTTACCTGCATTGGTATTCTCCGATCCTCCAAATCGCATGCGTTCACCGGCCGCAATTTCAACTTCACCGTCCGCGGTATTGACCAGTACATTACCCAAGGATGCATCGCCATAAAGAACTCCGGAATTGGTCAGTGTCACATCGGTTGAATCAACAGCCCCATTCTGTAATGCCGTTAACGTGGAAACGTCGGTGTAGCCAGCATGGTCTGGCTAAATTCAAATCTACCGCCCGTTAGATGGACCGTACCTGCTGTACCGATGGATGTCAGACCACCGACGGTTACCAAGCCGTCATCTGCAATATCCAGCGTGCCGGTGCCAGAGCGGCCCACATGCAGATTAAACAAGTTATCCCATCGCGATCCCACGCCGGTGACCGTCGCTACGCCGGTTGGGCCTGAATATCTACCGATGTAACCGCGCGTATTCGAAACCACACCACCATCCAGCACGTTCAGTGTGCCGGCGCCATATGTCCCCAGAGTCAGTTCATGGTTACTCCACTGTGGATTTTCTCCAGTTACCGTCACCACGCCGGTTACATCGGCCTTGGAACCAATGAGACCATTTGAATTGGAAACCCACGCCGCCTGCTTCGACGTTCAGCGTGCCGTCATCAAGGGCATGAAGGGCGTATTCCTTAACTGGATCGTGTGATGTGCGATTGGGAATCGCCTAAATGAGCAGGACCGTTTCCACCGCCAACCCCGGCCCGAATCCGATTGCCAGGCACGGTCTTTTGGCATCTTGTTTTTGCAGCCGATCGAGAATGAACAGAATCGTTGGTGATGACATGTTGCCGCATTCGGACAGCACTTGACGCGACGGATCGAGTTGGTCGTCGGATAGATCCAGGGCATCAGCCACTGCCGACAGGATGCGCGGCCCACCGGGATGAACTGCCCACGATCCGATTTGCGACACACTGAGGCCGCAACCGGCCAGCCACCGGTCCAGCCACGGCCCGAGGTGGGTTTGGATCAGGTCCGGTACACGGCTGGACAGTGTCATTACAAAGCCGTGATCGCCAATTTGCCATGTCATCGCGTCCTCGCTTTGGGGCAGGATGCAGGAGCCGTTCGCCGAGACCTTCCACCGACGATTGGATGACGCTACTGAATCGACGCTGGTCACACCCACTAGCGCCGCCGCCCCGTCGGCGAACAGCGCATTGGCCACGATCTGTTGTGGGTCCCACCCGTAGTGAAAATGAAGGCTGCATAGCTCAACGGCACATAAGAGCACCACGGCGCCAGCCCCCGCTTCGGTAAACGCCCTTGCCACCTGCATCCCGTTGAAAGCGCCGTGGCAACCCATAAACCCAATGTGCGTCCTCGCCACATTCGGGCGAAGAGGAAGCTGCTTGATCAATGCAATATCACACCCGGGCGCCTCAAATCCAGTACAGGAAACGGTAATCAGATGTGTGACGCGGTCCGCCCGGACACCGGCGTCGGTCAAAGCCGCGCTGGAAGCGCGCCGAGCCAAGCGTGGAGCTTCTTGATGGTACCGAGCCATGCGCTCGTGCGTGGTCGGTCCTCTGTCCATTTCATCTTCGGCCGGGGCATAAAAGTCCTGCACCGGACCTGAGCCGTCGCCCTCTTCGAGCAGCACACTCGATCGACGCTCGACCCGGGTGCGGCGGTAGAGCACGGGCAGCAGTCGCCGGTGCTCCGCGGTGTTGCAGCACAACGGTTCGGCGAAACGAGCCGCCGCCGATTGGGCCATATCGTGCTGCGGTAGGGCCGTGGCAATACTCAAAAGTTCCATCGCCATCAGCAGCTTTCCTTGCCTGACAGAAATTGTGGCGGCTCGGTCGAACCGCTGGCCAGCGGCGCATTGATCATGTGCGTGATCGGATAGGCGAGGGCAGGGGCGATGCGAAGGGGCCACATCGCTGCGCCCATCAGATTTGGGTAGCGTAGGATCAGGCTTAACCAGCGACACAACCGCTGTCGCCGGCCGATCAGTTGACGGTGCTTTCGGGTCCATAGCGCTACCATCTTTGGTTGCCAGCACGCGATCGCTTGCAGCGCCGGCGCGGTGACCGCGTCGGCTGACGCCAGCGCCCAGGCCATGCCTTCACCGGTAAAGGGCTCGACGTACCCGGCGGCATCGCCTAGCAGTAGTAGCCGATGCGCCCCGAGAACGGTCCGTCGTCGCGTCAAGATCCCCGTGCCGTGCCAGGGCTTCTGTTCGAGTTCCTCGATCGGGGGCAAACCTGTACGACGAAGAATCCCGGCCGTCGTAGTCCCCGGGCCGCCTGACCGTTTGACGACGTGCGGGTCCAAGGCCGCGGCAACGTTCGCTCGGCCGTCTTCCAGGCGCACCAATCCCACGTATCCACCGCCGTCGCAGGCCATGTAGATCGTGCCCGGTTCATAACAGTTGGGGGCGCGGTCGCAGATCACGGCCACCCCCATTCGGCCGCGACGGTCAACCGACGGCTCCAAAGATGGTTGATTGCGTATCAGGCGCCCGTTCAAGCCGTCTGCCGCGATCACCACGCGAGCCGCAACGGTTTCAACGCCTTCCTCGCGAGATAGTAGGCGTACAAAGCGCCATCCATTATCCACGCACGCCAGCGCCGCGCTCGTGGACTCCCGAAACGTTACACCCGCAACGGTCGCTTCACGAACCAGCGCCCAATCGAATGTACGACGGGAGATCGAAACCCCCGGGGGGATGGGCAATGAAATCCTCTGGCCGGGAACAAAAAGACGCAATCGGCCTGTCGGGACCGCGCCGAGCCGGTGGGGTAAACCACCGAGTCCGATCCTCTCAAGTGTCCGCAGTGCGGACGCATTGACACAACAACCACAAACCTTTGAACGGGGAAATGCCGCCCTGTCCACCAGGAGGACTGACGCACCACGTTGCCCCAGTTGACGCGCCGCTATCGCGCCCGCCGGCCCCGCACCGACGACCACAGCGTCCCATTTCGCGCAGACCGCCATCACGTTCGGCTCCACATCAGTAGAAATCGCCATGGCCATCGCCAAGCCACCACCGCGCTTGCCAATCCGGCCCGGGCGGCCAAATCGCGTACTTCGTCACGCGTGAATGCTGCGCGGACCGATCGTACCGCGTCTACCCACACCACGCGCGACTGGGTCAGCACCCTTGAGGCCGTGTAGGCCAGTGCGAGACCGCTGCGGCTGCGCTCCAGGTCATTGACCATCACAAGCCGTCGCGCCGATGCCGCCATCCTTTGCAGCAATTCTAAACCATCGCAGTCCGAAAGGTGGTGGAGAAACAGACTGCACATGACCACATCGTAGCTGGCGGCAATATTGTCTTTAACGGCGTTGCACTGAAAGAAGCGCACCTTCGCGCCGCATCGGCGGGCCCGACGACGAGCGTGGTCGATCGCAACGGCACTGCAATCGCAAGCATCGATCTTCAGCTCTACCCCCCGGCGCCGCGCGATTTGCCACAGGCCAGCGGGCACGTCCCCGGCACCCGTAGCGATGTCCAGCACGCGCAGCGGGGTTTTTCCCATACCGGCCATGAGGGGCACGATGCCACGCCACAGGATTGACACACTGCGGCTCGCATGGTTCAGCCGGGCCAACGCATCGAGGGCTTCGGTGTGCAGGGTCCGCTCCAAATCCGGCGCATCCATCATCTCAGGTTCCACCACGCGATGTGATAAGTCAGGGTAAAGGGATACGTGAGCCATGATTTTCCTGCCCAGCTTCTGCTGGCGTCGTAAATGTCGCGGTCTAAACAATCCACAAATCGCAAGTGAGCTCATCGGTCAACAGTTCATGACCAGTGTCCGTAACCGCCACGACATTCTCTACAATGATAAAACCTTCGGGCCAGTCATCCCCCCCCATGCCGGCGATGGCGGGCTCGATGGCCAGGACCATCCCCGACTGCAGTTCTTGCTCTTGCCGGTCCAGAATACGCGGGGCAGAAACGGTCGGTTCCTCGTGAATTTCAAGTCCCACGCCGTGACCTATGACGGGTATACACGACGTATAAGATGCCAATCCGGCTTTTTCGAATACTTCGTGGACCATTCGAAAAATATCTCCGGTAGACACGCCCGGTTTGATGGCGGAAGTCGCCGCTTTGTTGGCTTCTATAACGATCTCAAACCACTTCTTCTGTTCCGGGGTTGGCGGACCGACATGGGCATGCCGAATCGTATCGCACATATAGCCATGGTAGTGGCAGCCGCCATCGAACATCACCAGATCACCCTTGGCGATACAGTAATTCGTGGGTCGAGAGTTGAGCGCCTTGTGTCTTTCCCTTCCGGCGTTGATGGCGATGAAATCCATGTCAAAGTCGGCTCCCCGTGCGATCATGGTCGAGCACATCACCGCCGCCAACTCGCACTCGCTCATTCCTTCGTGAAGAGCTTCCCAGCCGGCTCTGATCCCTTGGCAAGTCAACTGGCAGGCCCGACGTACCATCTCGATCTCGGCGGGCGACTTGATCATGCGCAGCTTGGAAATCACAGGTGATATATCGACCCATTGGACATCGGGAAGCAAGCCGCGCAGGCTCTCGAACTGGTCCAGAGACATGCCCAACCGCTGACCAAAGCCCAATTCGGTTGCGATGGTGGCCTTATCAAATTCCCGCGCCCTGATGACCTCGGCAATCTGCTCCGTGATCGCTTGCTTCTCATTGAAAAACACCACGTCTTCGATCCAGGAAGCCTCTGCGTTGATGCCCTCACGTCCGGACAGGATCAAAGCAGCTGTTTTCGATGAGTCCCGCGGAATCAAGGCCACCTGCGGCCTGAACTTCGATGCGCACATGCAACTCTTGTACCCGGTCAGATAGCGCAGATTCTCCTCTTGCCGTGTCACCAAGAGGGCGTCGATCCCTTGCTCCTCCATCAAAGACGTCGCCTTGGCAACGCGGTGCTCGTATTCTTCAAGCGGAAAATCCGACCATCGCAAATGCTGTCTCATCATGGTCCTCCATGCCATTGAAAGAGAACTTAAATGGGCGGTACAGGACTCGAACTATACCCAAATTACCTGAGGAATACGCAGATTTCAAAAGAAGCGACGCATAATCCGACGCATCGCTTGCACCAAACTGCAGCCCTTCCACCTGATCTTCAACGCGTGATCGACGTTTGGCCTGCGTTGCCAGCGGCAGTGCGAGAAGGTCTTCTGGCAATCATCGATGCCGTTGGTGGCCATCCGGATGAGGCCCGCAGATAGCTCCGGAATATTTCGCCACAAAGATCCGTGAGCCTTATCGATAGTCTCCAAGGATTGCACCGAGGTGCTGCAGACGAGAAGACCCCGGGGCCTTTTCCTAAATACGGCGTGCCATGAACTGTTGAAGGAAGGGCAGGGTCCAAGAGATGGGGGGGCTTAGCAATCGCTTTAAGTTGCATCCCACATCGGAACTTCGAGAAATGTGGAAAGCGCCTGCGCGTCTTCACGAATATGACTCAAGTTTCCGTGATCGATGATGTTTACACGGCGAGCATCTTTGAGAACGATATTAATCTCATAACTGTAATAACTACTTGGGTTCTTATTGCTGTTGCTGACACACACTTCGGTCACCAGTTGAATAGCATGAATATCATGCAGGCGCACGAATCCCTTCGATGCATTACCCATGAGGTGCAGGCGTGGACTCCGACGACCTTTCCAGAAATAACCTGCGTCCTTGTCGAACACGACAGGTTTGTTCATCACATAGAACGTACTACTACTAGTAACCACAAAGACCGCTCCCGATATGCACATGAATATCGGTACCAGTACATTTTCGCTTCCGTTAACAGCCACGACAACACCGCCAACCAATACACCGAGTCCGATCAGAAGAAACAGGGAAAAGAAAAGCTTCGCACCCAATGACAGTCGGAATACAAGCCGTGTTCCAAAGCTTCGCACAATCTTGTGTGTTCGGAAACTTGCGCCATCTGACTTCTTCGGCGTCCATTGTGTCTCCATGGCGATAGGATCGTCGAACTGCGTCGGTTCAAATAACGATCTATCACCAGTTGTCTGTTGTGAAGATGTGCCCTGGTTACCACTCGATGTTCTCAGGCAACAGAAATATGCCATCAGACCGCCCGCGGCAAAGAAGATCAATCCTAAGCCAGGGAGCATCCACGCTTGTGCTTGCAATCCAGGTTCTAGAAGACATTCCTCTGGAGTCTCGGGCATGTAGTACACCGTCACGCTCTTTCCTTTCGGATAGCGGTTGGCTATCCGTCTCGCGTGTGATGAACTACTGGAACCATAGTCGCCATAGGCAATGCGAGTTCCGTTAAAGGTGATTCCTTCAACTGAGAACTCGTACAGTATCTCGGCGTGGTAGGT
>CAUZAW010000011.1:0-23938 GCA_963577735.1 Phycisphaerae bacterium
ATTACGGACTTGTACTTGATCCAAAGAATCCTGAAGAATTTATTGCGGCACAGCCGGCCAAGCGAGTCGGAAAAATTCCCTGGCAGCAGAAAAATGCGCCGGTGACCTTGGAAGTCAAAGGCAAGGCCCTGCCCCAATGGAAGATGGTCAACAACTCGGCAGGCGATCCGCCTCAGAGCCCTGTTGAATCCGCCGAACCGGTGACAGATCTGCAGTTGATTCCCTATGGTTGCACGCGTCTTCGCGTTACAGAGTTTCCAGTTGTAAAGGCCTCCAAGAGTTAGTGCCTGTAACTTGCAGGTTATCAGTTCCAGAAGGCTCCACTTACCGCAGATGGTTCAACTATTCGTTCTGGCCGTTGTCTGATGTAATAATCAGTCATTTACCCCGCCCATGGGCAAGCATGAAAGGGTCAAAATGCAGGTGGCAATCATCGGTGGCACCCGCCACGTGGGGCATGCGATTGTTGGACAACTCGTCGAACTGGGCCACAAGGTCAGCGTGTATAACCGCGGAAAAACGAATGCACTGCTACCCACGGGTGTGCGGCGAGTCGTGATTGACCGTCGCGAACCGGGGCAACTCGGTCAGTCGCTGCGCGAACATCGGCCTGAAGCCGTGATTGACATGATCGGTTATGCACTTCATGAGGTGCAGGAGGTGTATTCAGCCCTGCCCAACCTGCAACACTATGTGTTCTGTAGTACAACCGCAGTCTATGGCCATATCGGCACCAGCACACCTAACGAATCAGAAGCGGTCAGTCCCGACAGCCCTTATACGTATGGCAAGGTCGACTGTGAACAATGGCTGATGGATAAATGCCGCGCAAGCGGATTCCCGGCGACTATACTGCGACTGGCTCATCCGTACGGACCGCGGGATCAAATGCTGTACACCACCGGGCGTGAGTCACTGTTTCTCGACCGTATGAGCAGAGGCCGAACGATCATCATCCCAGGTAACGGGAAGACGCGGATTCATCCTGTCTTTGTACAAGATGCCGCTAGGTCGTTCTCACATGTGCTGGGACGATCTGAGTGTATGGGGCAAATTTATAATCTGTCAGGCGATCAGATTCTCACCTTTGATGAGTATTTTAGTTCGATAGCACGGGTTCTAGGTGTTGCTCTAGTCGCTCACAAGCTACCTGCAGAATTATTTAAGGACAAGGCCACGCTATGGGCTAACTGGCGGCGAAAATTCGATTTTGGTTTCAACTGGGTTAACTACGAAAGCGCTTTCGATACCAGCGCCCTGCAGAATACCGGCTTTCGCTGCCAGACCGATCATGATACAGGCGTTGCGTTGACCATGCAGTGGCTCAACGAAAATAGCCTTATCGAATTATCAAGTGATGATGACGAAGAGGATCGTATCTTGAAAGATGTGTGATCCGCGTATGGTGCAATATAAGGTCGTGGTGCAGGATGGACCGATCAGCGTCTATGCCAGTAATATACTCTGCCTACTCAATTCGCTAACCTTTTCTGCTGCCAAGGCATGACCCGTCGCCGAGGAGATGCAATCCACGTGCCCATCGTCAACGCCATGCAGAATTGCGTAACCCAGTGGTCGTACACGTCCGGCAAGTCGTATGCTGATCCTTTCAACGATTGCGAGCTAGATGTCCAGTTCACCGACCCGGACGGGCAGACTGTGCAGGTGCCCGCGTATTGGGCCGGCGATCAGTCCTGGGGCGTGCGCTATGCGTCGGACATGGTCGGTCGCCATACATGCCGCACCATCTGCAGCGACACGTCCAACCCAGACCTGCACGGTCATGAACGCGAGATCGACATCGCGCCCTACGAAGGTAACAACCTGCTGTACAAGCACGGCCCGCTTCAGATCCGCCGCGACGCTCGCTACCTGGAACACACCGACGGCACGCCTTTCTTCTGGCTGGGCGACACATGGTGGCTGGGCCTGTGCAAGCGGCTGGGCTGGCCGAACGATTTTCACACGCTGCTGGCTGATCGCGTGGCCAAGGGTTTTACGGTGATTCAGATTGTGGCCGGGTTGTATCCCGACATGCCCGCGTTCGATCCGCGCGGCGCCAATGAAGCAGGCTTTCCCTGGGAAAAGGACTATGCCCGCATCAATCCGGCGTACTTCAATTTGGCGGACCTGCGCATCGGCCGGCTCGTGGACGCGGGGCTCGTGCCGTGCATCGTCGGCTGCTGGGGTTATCACCTGCACTGGCTGGGCATTGAAGGCATGCAGCGCCATTGGCGCAACCTGGTCGCTCGCTGGGGGGCCTACCCAGTCGTCTGGTGTGCCGCCGGTGAGGGGGCCATGCCTTTCTATCTGACCAAACAGCGAGAAAAGGACATCGCGATTCAGAAGAAAGGCTGGACGCAACTGGTGCGCTACATCCGCAGCACCGACGGGTTCGGCCGGCCGGTGACGATCCATCCCGCGGCGCCCCATTCAGGGTACGACCAGATCGAAGACGCGTCGGTCATCGACATGGACATGCTGCAGACCGGACATAACGACCACCAGACGATGCCTGATACGATTCGCCTGGTGCGCCGCTCCTTCGAGATGCAGCCGCCCAAACCGGTGATCAACGCCGAGGTGTGTTACGAAGGGCTGGGCGCTTCTTCCTACGCGAACCTACAGCGGCACCTGTTTTGGTCGTGCATGTTGTCCGGTGCAGCCGGTCACACCTATGGGGCCAACGGCGTCTGGCAGGTCAATCGCCGCGATGATCCATACGGCCCGTCGCCACACGGCATGAACTGGGGCGATGAACCCTGGGACGACGCGTACCAGTTACCCGGTTCGGCTCACCTGGGCCGTGCCAAGCGGATTTTGGAAAAGTACGAATGGTGGCGGTTCACGCCGCGGCCTGATTGGGTCGAACCACACTCGAACGAGGACAACTGGTACCTGCCGTACGCGGCGGGCATCCCCGCCGAAGTGCGCGTGATCTACATGCCGCACCGCACCAATCGCGAAGCGGTGGTCAAAAAACTCGAACCGGGCGTCAAGTATCACGCGGTCTTGTCCAGTCCAATCAAGGACGACGACTACGACGTGGGCCCGGTCGAACCTGATGCCAACGGTGACTGGAAATTTCCCGTATTCTGGACGCCGTACTTTCATGATTGGGTGCTAATCCTGACCCGCGAGGCTTAGACCGTGATCAAATATCCCGCCAACCAGTCCGATCGTCAGCCAGTGCTGGTAGGAGGACTGGGACTGGGAAAAGTGGGGCGAGGCCAAGTACATGGACTGTGCCCTGCTTCTGGCCGTCTCACGCGACGGGGTGAAGTGGGCTTGTCCAAATGACTATCCTCATCCGTCTCGTACCGTTTCGCGATACATGCGCCTGAACTGTTCCTCTACCAATGCTCGATTGTACAGGCGGACAGCTTTGTCTTTGAGAATTAGCGCTAACTGCAGCGCAGGACCATAGCCTGTGGCGCGGTAGTATCGGACGAGGGCACCGATCAGTCTGGATTCATGGCCAATAAAGATTCGCTTTTCGCCGATCACATTCTGTTTTTTAAGACGCTCCAGATCGAATCCGCTATCGAGATTCCAGTACTCGAGCATATCGGCGATCATGCGATCGGCCATGTTACGAGCCTGTTGCGGCTGTCGGTACTTCACCAAGGCATACAAACCATGCATGCCCTCTCGCAGATTGTGCGGGTTGAATCTGACAACGGGACCATGCAGGTCAATTCGGTTTAACGGAAGGGCCACTTGCCCACTGAATGCCAGAAACAAAGCGCGAGTCTGTTTTTCGATGACGCCATCAGGGATTTCGATTCCACCTGCATCCTCGGCACTGAGCAATGCCAGTAGATGGCGGCCAGGGACATGCGATTCAGAGACGCAGGTGCTCCAACCTATATGCGGATTTGGTGTAATCTGCGAGTAAAAGAACGGGACTTCATGCGGATCGTCGGCATTGAACACGCTGCCCATGGTGCGACAGCCCAGTTCAATGGCGGCATTGATATCCCGTGTGTTGATGTCTGTGAGGCGAATCATTCGTGGTGGCTACCTCTGCGCTCTTCACCCCACTCTTCTCTCGCTCCACCCGCCCTCACGCACGATCGTTAATCACATTCCCAGTGTGAGGTAAAATGTGAGGTCGATTGGTCCCCATATGTCCCTATTTGTCCGCACATGTCTCGACAGACAACGCACCGCTCTTCAACCGAAATAATCACAAGTGTTGAATATCGCCCCTCTTGGCTCAGAACCGCAACAGGCCGCGGTGGGATTCGAACCCACGAATAACGGATTTGCAATCCGTCCCCTTAGTCCACTTGGGCACGCGGCCGTACACCTCGTAGGGATCAATTCTACCACCGGATTTGTGGGTGTCGATAAGCGCATGCAGCATGCGACCTGTTTTTCAAGTGATCCAAACACGTATGCTGACGGGACAGGATCCAAGGGATGCTTCTTGCTTTCGATTCGCCATACTATTGCAGCAATAGGCGTACTCGACCGATAAATTTTGAGGTTGAAATATCTTTGCTCGGGACCGCATGTTGACTGATTCTAGACCTGCACCACCTGGTGAAGGCCCGACACCGACGGGTACCGGGCCATGGGCCGGATGCCGCCAATGGCTTGACGGTTGGGCACGATCGCACTCGTCACATCCGCGTATCACGCCCTTTGCGTTGTACATGATTTGCCTGATGGTCATCCTGTTTGTGCAGGACCTTTCCGCCTACAGCTACGCTCCGTTGAAACTGGCGCAATTTACCATCGTTGTCTATTTTATTTGGCGTTGGCGTAAACTTACGCCGGAGTTGAACTGGAAGTTCCACTGGCTGGCGATACCGAGCAGCGTGTTTCTTTTCGTGGCCTGGATCATGCTGCATTGGTTATCCGTGGGTGTGTTCGACCTGCGCATGGACGCTTTATCGCAAGGTCAGTTCAAGTCACTGGGAGCCGAGTCAGACAGGCCGGTCTGGGCCAATACAAGGCTGGGCCCGATGGTTTTCTGGCTGGCCAGTATCTCGCACCTGCCGAGCATGCTCATAGCCGTACCGATGGTCGAGGAAATGTTTAACCGTTCGCTGATTATGCGGACATTTCACCGGCCACGCGAGACCGCGATAGGCCTGTTACAGGTGATAGTCGACCTTCCCGTCATTGGCGAGTGGCTGATCCAGACGAAAGTTGGCGGATGGGCCAGTTCATACGGGCCTATATTTACCCCTGAATTCGAGCGTAATGGTCTGGGGCGGCTGAGCCTATTCGGTATCGCCGTTTCAACCCTGGTGTACATGTCGGTTCACCACCCCGCTGACTGGGCAGGGTGTGTAGTATGCGGCATCGTTTGGTGTTTACTGCTGGGGGCCACGCGCGGTAAAGGCCTAGGGCCGGTCATCTGGTCGCACGCCATGACCAACGGTCTGCTATGGGCTTACGTGATGGTTTGCGGTGACTGGATGTTTCTGTAGACAACGAATTCTTGCCGAAGGTAACGTATAGAAAAAGGGCGACCTAAAATAGGCCGCCCAAATGAGGCCTTCCCCACATCCTTCTCCCACCACAATCTCGCCCACCTTTTCTCGCCATCCATCCGGTTATCGAGAGGTTGTACTCAACCGCACTGGCCAACACCCAGATTCTTACGGCTATTGTGATCTATCAACCCACGAACTTGTCTGTACATTAATGACACCATAGCAATAAATAAAATAACTAACTATTAAAAATAAAGTTATAACCACAATACCAGAAATGAGGGAAAAGTTCAATCGATTGTCGACTCATGGGATTTGCTTTTGCAATTACCTAAAAAATTAATATATCGTTCTTTGCAGATTGTGTTTATGTGTGTTTGTTCTAATCGCATGCCATTTACGTAGCGGCAGCTAACTGCTCCTGCTGTGAAGTGACGTCTATGGATAATTGCTCGTCCTTGACGGTTACCAGTATGTGCGATCCCTCGCTGACCTGGCCGGCGATGATCTTGCGGCCGATCCTCGTCTCGATTTCATGTTGCAGGTAACGCTTTAAGGGCCGGGCCCCGTACAGCGGATCGTACCCGGCGTGTGCCACGTGCTGCTTGGCCTCGTCGCTCAACTCAAGGGTGATATGTCGCTCGGCTAGGCGTTGGCTGATCAACTGGGCTTGCAGTTCAACAATCCGGCTGATCTCGTCAAGGGTCAGCGGTTTGAACAGCACGGTGTCATCCACGCGGTTGAGGAATTCAGGCCGAAAGTGGCTACGCAATTCTGCCATGACGCTGTTGCGCACGGATTCACTCAGCTGGCCTGAGGTCATTGGGTCGTCAAGCAGGTATTGCGAGCCGATGTTGCTAGTCATGATGATGACAGTGTTCTTGAAGTTAACAGTTCGCCCCCGTGCATCGGTGACGTGACCGTCCTCGAGTATCTGCAGCAGAACATTGAACACATCGTGATGCGCCTTTTCGATTTCATCGAACAGGATCACGCTGTAAGGCTTGCGCCGCACTGCTTCGGTGAGTTGCCCTCCCTGATCATGCCCAATATAGCCCGGTGGCGCGCCGATCAGGCGAGATATGGTGTGCTTCTCCATGTACTCGCTCATGTCGAATCGCACAATGTTTTCCTCACTGTCGAACAAAGCTCCAGCCAGCGCCCTTGCCAGTTCCGTTTTTCCTACACCGGTGGGGCCAAGAAAAATAAACGAGCCGATCGGCCGTTTCGGATCCTTGACCCCAGCCCGGGCGCGGATGACCGCGTCGGCCACGAGTTGCACCGCTTCATCCTGTCCGATGACCTGCTGGTGCAGCAGTTCGTCCAGGTGCAGCAGTTTCTCTCGCTCGCTTTCTATCAGCCGTGTTACAGGAATGCCCGTCCAGCGAGAAACGATCTGCGCGATCTGCTCTTCGGTTACCTGCTCATGTAAAAGGCGTTGGACTTTGCTGTTGCCTTCGGCTGAACCAGCCGTCGCCTGTGCGGCTTTAGCTTCTAGGTCTGCTAACTGCCGCATAACTTGGGGTAGCTTGCCGTGCTTCAACTCGGCTGCCTTTTCCAGGTCGTATTCGCGTTCGGCCCGCTCGATCTGCTGGCGCAACGGTTCTATCTCTTCACGCAGCGCCTGAACGTCGCCAATCGCCTGCTTTTCCGCTTGCCACTGCGCCCGCATGGTGTCTGCCTGGTGCTTGAGGTCAGCCAGCTCCTTTCGCAAAGTTTCCAGTCGCTGCTGGCTCGGAACGTTGTTTTCGTTTTTCAGCGCCGCCTCTTCGATCTCCAGTTGCATGACCCGGCGGGTTGCCGCGTCGAGTTCAGCGGGCATTGAGTCGATCTCAGTGCGAATCATGGCACATGCCTCATCGACGAGGTCGATGGCCTTGTCTGGCAGGAACCGATCGCTGATGTAACGGTCAGAAAGGGTTGAGGCTGCCACGAGTGCGCCGTCTAGAATGTTCACACCGTGGTGTACCTCGTACCGTTCACGTAGTCCGCGCAGAATGGAAATCGTATCTTCCACGCTTGGTGGATCGACAAGGATGGGCTGAAAGCGGCGCTCCAGGGCCGCGTCCTTTTCCATGTGTTGGCGGTATTCATCTAGGGTCGTAGCGCCGATGCAGTGCAGTTCGCCGCGCGCCAGCATGGGCTTGAGCATGTTCCCGGCGTCCATCGCCCCTTCAGCTTTGCCTGCGCTGACAATGGTATGTAATTCATCGATAAACAGAATGATCCGGCCCTGGGCCTGCTTGATCTCGGTAAGTACGGCTTTGAGACGTTCTTCAAATTCACCGCGGTACTTGGCGCCCGCCACGAGGGCGCCCATGTCGAGTGCGAAAATCGTCTTGTTTTTCAGGCCTTCGGGTACGTCGCCGCGCACGATACGTTGGGCTAGGCCTTCAACGATCGCGGTTTTGCCCACTCCAGGCTCACCGATCAGTACGGGATTGTTCTTGGTTTTTCGTGAGAGGATGCGAATAGTGCGGCGAATTTCCTCATCCCGGCCTATCACCGGGTCCATCTCGCCGCTTTGTGCTTGCTCGACGAGATCGCGGCCGAATCGTTGCAGCGCCTCGTAGGTTGATTCCGGATTTGCACTCTGCACGCGTTGGTTGCCACGCACCTGTGTCAGTTCAGCCAGGAGGGCATCGTGTGTGACCCCGAGCGTATTGAGAATCTTACCTGCCGCCGTTCTGTCACCCGTTTCAATGATCGCCAGCATCAGGTGCTCGACAGAGACATATTCGTCCTTGAGCCGGGCAGCCTCTCTCTCTGCGGCGACCAGCAGTTGATTGAGTTGCGGCGTGATCATGACCTTGCCAGGTTCAACCCCGGGCCCGGACACGCTGGGGCGGTGGTTCAATTGGCGTTCCAGTTCCGCCGCCACCACGTCCGCCGGCCGGTTTAGCCGTGATAGCAACCGCGGCACCAGGCCGTCTGGCTGAAGGCACAGCGCCAGCAATAAATGCTCAACGTCTACCTGCCCGTGGCTACGCTCTGCGGCGATATTCTGGGCTTCCTGCAATCCTTGCTGGCTCTTTTGCGTCAGTTTGTTGGTGTCCATGGCCGGTCCTCTCTGCGGAGTTTGGTCATCCCCTAGGGTCGAATTTTGAAGTCTTTTGCAACTTTTCGAAAAGTTCTTTTTCCTCTTGAGTCAAGGTTGGAGGCATCACGATCTTGAGTGTCGCGTACAGGTTTCCCTTGCTGTTTTTCTGCTTGGCCAGCCCTTTGTTTGCAAGCCTCAGTTGACTGCCACTGGGCGTGCCGGGCGGGACCGTAATCGTGACCTGTCCGTCCAGCGTTTGCAGCGGAACCTTTGCCCCCAGTGCCGCTTCCCATGGCGCGACACGCAGTTCCGTGACAAGATCGTGCCCTTCAATTTCGTACCGGGAATCGGGTGTAACGATGATCTTCAGCAGCAACCCTTCGCCGCCGAGGCGAATCTTTGACCCGTTGGTAACCCCGGGTGGAATCTTGACGTCAACGGTCTTGGTGCCGTTTGGCCCTTGCAATTTCAGTGTGTGTGTCGCACCGTGGTAGGCGTCTGCGAGGCTGACAGTGACAGTGACAGTCGCTTCCTGCATTGCTGGGCCGTCGCCCATGCCGTGGAGCATCTGGTCCATGGAGCCATGTCCCCGTGCCCCTTTACCGCCGAAAGCCGACTCGAAAAAATTACTGAATTCGCTTGGGTTGAACTTGAATCCACCACCATTGCCGCCACCGGTACGAAACTCAAAATTGAAGTTTTCATAACCTGGTGGCGGGCGAAAATCCTGTCCGGCTTTCCAGTTGGCACCGAGTTCGTCGTAGCGTTTGCGCTTTTCCGGATCGCGTAATACTTCGTAGGCCTCGCCGGCCTCGCTGAATTGTTCTGCGGCGTGGGATTCCTTGCTCACGTCAGGATGGTATTTTCGGGCCTGACGGCGATAGGCACGCTGGATCTGCTCTTGTTCGGCATCCCGCTTCACGCCCAGAACTTGGTAATAATCCTTGTATTTGATCGCCATTGCTAATACTCATCGCAAATACAATGCCATTGTACTAAGATATAACATACTAAATTAAAAGGATTTGTGTAAACAATCGGGGATCTATGGATGCCATTATGGCATGCGGGGTGTTATGCCGTTGTTTTAGTAAGGCGGTTCAGCAGAGAGAGGTTGTTGTCAATTCAGTTCCGTGCTGATCCATTTCCGGTCCCCGCCTGTGGCGATCTCTTGGAGCAAATGCAGGCGCAAGAAACGCTCTGTCCTGCCCGCCAGCTGCACCGCAGCCTTCGCCTGATCGGTAAACAGGTGCAGTACTGGCTGGGCCTGCGGGTCAAACCGGCACTGGCGTTGAGTCTGTTGCAGCAGTTCGATATGTTCGCTGGCCCACGCCCGTGTTTCAATCAGGTCGACCACTGCGCTCTGGACTGTTTTGGGGCCGTTGTCGCTTTCCACGCAACGCCGCAGCAAATGCAACTGGCCGCTCTCATCTAGGACAATCTGAATATGGCGGTGTCGTGGGCACCGCACCGGCAACGCAATGATCCCCGGCAGGTGTTGGCCAAGGTCACTGTCATTACGCTGATTTTCCCGGATGGTCTGGTTGCGTGATGATGTCGGCTCGCTGGCGGGTAAGTCTGTGGAAATGGAATCCGTTTGTTCGTGCAAGCCGGTAGATACGGCCTCGGCGTACACGTTTGGCCCCAGTTGTGCCTGGTCAGAACTTTCGGTCTGGACCTCAACTTCCCGATAAAAAGGATCACTAGCTGTTGTCGGCGACTGCACTGGTGTACCCTTAACCATTTTTTGAAAATCTTCAGGCTCATCCAACTCAATAGCATTGTCGCTATTGTTCTGCTGCGCTTCGGTTATTGCATCTAAAGGCAACATTTGGCCATGTATGGTTTCAAACAACGCTTGCACGCTTGGCCACAGTTTGTCCGTGCCGGCAAAATTGCCGATGCACCTGCGGTTGACCGGCACCATCTGCTTGAGATTGCCGCCCATCACTATGGGATTGGCAAGAAAACTCTCGGCGGCTGCATTGAGCTTGCGTGAAGCGGCAAGTCCGACTGACTCGCCGCTGCCCATGATCCATAGCGCAACTCGTCGCTGTTCCCTGTGTGGGTCACGAGCAAGTAACCGATCAAGCAACTGGCCGGCCGCGCTTATGGCCGCCTCGTTGGCTCCGCATAGAAGGGTCCATTGTGGCAGTTGAAGAACTCTTGCGAGCATCACAGGCGTCGGGGTCGTCGGTAAATGCACCAGCCATGTCTTGACCGGTGAAGGCGTCAACTGTGAAAGATCGTGCAGGCAATCGAGCAATGGCTCGTTGTATGTTGCTGGGTCGCGTTGCAACGGGTAGTCGCTGCTGGCCGTTGAGTCCACCTGGCCAACGGTGCTGATCAATTCAACCTCAATTTGATCCTCGTCGACGTGCAGGATGCCGACCGGCCCTTGGCGCTGCGCCAAGCGATGTGCGTATTGCGTTAGCCATGGAGCGGCGTATCCAGGCAAATGGCCCATGAGCACAGCCTCAACCTGCTGTGATTGTGACTGGGAATGGACTTTATCCAGTACTGCGCGTGTATCATCAATGCCAATAACACCCGCCACCACGTCACGGTCGTCTGATGATTCAGGTGGCAGCGGGGCAGTAACATGTGCCGGTTTGGGGCGCAGGCGAATGGGAACCGGGCCGTCTAGGTGCTTGTTGATCAGACTGGCGTTTTGCTCTTGCTGCGGGGCAGAGTGCTGGCCTTCATCTGAGCCTGCCGTGTCGGTCAGGAACAAATCCGCCATCGCGTCAAGCGTTTTTCGCGTATGTTCGTCGACCATTGGGTTTCTTACAAATGCAAGCGTTGCTAGGGCATGATGGTCTGCGTGCCGTCTTAAGAGCCAGTCTTACTTGGTATCTGCTTCAATGACGTTGTTCAATTCACCGTATGGATTGGACTCGACGTAACTGTTGTACGGGTCGTTGATCCATTTGCCATCGATAACCAGTCGGTAGCGGTACGTTCCCGGCTGCAATGGTACGCAGGTCTGGAATATGCCAAGTTTTTCGTCGCGATTCATAGGTGTGGCTGTGCTGGACCAGTTGTTGAAATCACCCGCCACGCTTGCCTGTTCGGTCGCTGCGTTGGCCGGGTGAACAAAAAGCACCCCCTGCGAAGTATTGCGCACGCCGTAGAGCTTGGCCAACTTGTCCGTCAGATTGGCATTAGGCGTAGACTTGCTTTTTATTTGCAGAGTTTCCTCGGTCGCGATATCGGGGTCGTTGGCAAGTTTGTCCGACAGGTTGGCTGTGCGGTCGTTTAGAGCCCGGGCCCGTTCAACCAGTTCCGCGGCACGGTTCATGGCGGGGTTGCTCGCCTGTGGCGTTTCGGCTAGTGCCTGGGCTGGTTCTGTTGGATTATCCAGGAGCCATGCGGCCAATTTTCCGAAGTCCTCCATACCACGGCTGGCCGGGTCAAACTCAGTAATCGGCTGGCCGAAACTGGCCGCTTCCTTCAACTTGCTGTTAAAATGGACCACTATCGGCAACAGCTTGTCACCGAAATGGCGGCGAAGTTCAGCCAAAATTTCCCGTGCCAGCTTCGTACGCACGTCGTACATGGTTGCCAAGACACGGTATTTCACCCGGTGTGAAACGCGATGCGCCAACATCTCGATGGTCGCTTGCTGTTTTACCGCCCCCTGCATGGCGAAATAACCGGTCTCGACCGGAACGAGCACCTCGTTGGCTGCGAGTAACGCGTTAAACGTCAGCAACCCAATAGAAGGCGGACAGTCAATGATGCAGAAATCGTATTGATCCGCGACAGTGTTGAGTACCTGCGACAACCGCCGGTCCTTGTCGGGCGTCGTAGAGAGTTCCTGTTCGATCCCGGCCAGTGCCATCGTGCTGGGAGCCAGGTCAAGATGCTTGGAGATTTGCCAGACGATGTCACTGAACTGCAGAGATCCGTCCAGGCCGGCCCGCAGCAAGTCGCTGATCGTATGATCGAGTTGTGCTTCTGGTACGGCCAGTCCCAAAGCGCAGTGCGCCTGGGGATCCATGTCTACGAGAAGCGTTTTTTGTCCTTTGCCTGCAAGGACGGCAGCGAGGTTGATAGACAAAGTGGTTTTGCCACAACCGCCTTTTTGATTGATGACCGCGATCGTCCGCAACGGGTTAGCCTTTCTTCCGTGAAAGGTCGGGTCGGATTACTTGAGCACATTCTTGGGCGCATTACCCCATCAACCGGCCTACTCGTTACATAGGAGTAGCGAACAGGTAAATGGTAGTACAACACCAAAGGTGGCGTTGTGAACCAGCCAGTGTAGATTTTTATCGGAGTCAACCTAGGTGTATCTTGAATATCAGTATTGGCAGTGCGGTTTTTTTAAGCCTTCTCGAGCCGATACCGCTGAACTCGGGCAGCGATAGAATGGGTCTGTCATGGCGCCTGTAAAGCTGATTATGGCTAGCCGGTCGGACAGCCGTGGCCAGCTCCTGCGCGAGGGTGGGTACGAGTTTGACCAACTGCTGCCACCTTTTAATGACCCTGTTTGGCCAGATGAGACCGCCGGGGATAAGGTGGAAACTCTCGCGGTCAACCTGGCAGAAAAAAAGGCTCTTAGCCTGTTGGAAACATTAGACTTAAGCCTGTCACCCCAAGCGGTTATACTTGCCGGCGACACGATCTGTATTGACCCGGCAGGCCGCTTGGTCGGCCAGCCGAGCGACAGTGATCATGCCCGACAGATGATTGCTTCGTTTGTAAATACGTCACATCAGGTCATCACCGCGGTGGCCCTTGTAGGTGCTGGTTGGTCCAATCCGGTGAAGATGTTCGATGCGGCCACCGTCAGGTTCGGCCCGATCGGGGTTGCTGATATCAAGGCCTACATTGTGGCCGGCGACTGGCGTGGCAAGGCGGGAGGATACAACCTGTTCGAGCGACTTGACCACGGTTGGCCGATCACGGTGGACGGCGATCCAACGACTGTCGTGGGCCTGCCTATGGAAAAACTGCGACCATTGCTGGCTCAGTGTGGGGTGTTGCCAACGGCGATATCTGGAATGGCAGACCAATGAGTGGATTGCATTGGCAGCGGATTATAAGCGGCGCCAATTGCTCGATAACTGCTGTTGCTGCGCGGGCAGGACTCTCGCTGCTCGAGCCGCTCTATGGCACCGGTGTCGGTTTGCGCAACGCCATGTTCGACTACGGCCTGAGAAAGCCGCGGCACCTGGGCCGGCCGGTGATCAGTGTGGGTAATCTGTCCGCCGGTGGTACGGGCAAAACGCCCATGGTGATGGAACTGTCTGCACGGCTGCTTCGGATGGGCGCCAATCCGGCAATACTGTTACGAGGCTATGGCTCGGCGGACAGTTCGGCAGATCATGGCCAGCCCATCAGTGATGAGGTCGAACTGCACCGGCAAGCATTCGATGGCCGAGTACCGGTCCAAGCCCACCCGGACCGAGCCGTGGCCGCCAGGCGGGTACTACAGGAACATGACCATACTGACGTATTTTTGCTCGATGACGGATTTCAACGCCGTCAGACCCATCGCGACCTGGATATTGTGTTGGTCGATGCGACTGATCCGTTTGGATATGGCCACCTGTTGCCGCGTGGGCTGCTTCGTGAGTCGATGCGCAGCTTGAAACGGGCAGATACGGTGATTATTACCCGGGCCGATCGCATCGAGCCGCACATACTGCAAAATCTGATCCAGAGTCTTGCCTCAAGGGCCAGTGTGAAGGCCTCTGCGGTAAGTATATGTGATTTTCATTGGACCGGATGGCGCACCAATGACACTGGAATATTGCCGATGGGCGAATTGAGCAAGTCACGGGTATTTGCCTTCTGCGGTATCGCCAACCCCTCGGTGTTTGAGGCCATGCTAACTGAGCAGGTTGCCGCCGTGGTGGGTAAATACATCTTTGCGGACCATTATCGATACGACGATCCGGGGCTTTTGAAACGACTGGCAGTCGAGGCAAAAAAGGCCGGTGCCGAGGCATTGGTCACCACGGAAAAGGATTGGATGAAGCTGCGCCGGCAATGGAATTGTCAGCTGCAACCGCTGGCCTTGTACCGTCCTGCCCTGGAAGTGAGTTTCCGTGAAGATGGGTGCCAAGTCGATGCATTGTTGCGTAACTGCCTAGCAGCATCGAGAGAGCAGTCAGCTTGATGTCCTGAGGCTCTCGGCGGCGGTGTTCATTTAAGCCGCGGCAGCATATGCTAATTGTATGGCACATACCGCGACCAACGGTAGCGACGATTTGATTCGGCTGGTGGACGGCTGGGGTAGTAGTCGGGTGATGGTGGTCGGGGACTTCATGCTCGACCGTTACGTGTACGGGCAGGCCGACCGTCTCAGCCCCGACGCGCCAGTGCCCGTACTGGCTAGCCGCAATGAAGAATCCAAGCTGGGCGGGGCGGCCAATGTGTGTTTGGCCCTGCGTGCCCTACGCTGCCACGTGGCTTGTCTCGGCATCGTTGGTAGAGATGACAACGCAGCTGTATTGCGCAAGATGCTGCGCCAGGCGGGTTGTGACACCAGTGGGTTGCTGGTGGCCCCAGATCGGCCGACGACGGTCAAGCACAATTTCGTGGGCTTGGCACAGCACCGTCACCCACAGAAGATGTTTCGGGTTGACGATGAGCTTTGCACGCCGCCGCCTGCGCAGATCAGCCGGCAACTGCTTGCTCGTGCTCGAAAGTTATTGGCCAATGCGGACCTGCTTTGCATGGAAGATCATGACAAGGGCGTTCTGGCAGATGAAATGTGCCAAAAGCTGATCGCCTTGGCCCGGCAGCGCAAGATTCCAGTCGTGGTCGATCCGGCCGCCATAGAGGATTACGGTAGATATCGGGGCGCCACCTGCATGACCCCCAACCGGTTTGAGGCCGCCTTGGCATGCGGCAGACGTGCCGCAGTTGACGATGAGGCTGCGTGGCCGGGCCTGTGCCGACAGTTACTGCGTAAACTTAAGCTCAACACGGTCGTAATGACGCTGGATAGACATGGCATGATGTTGACCCGGCAGCGACAGCAGCCGCAAAAAATATCCGTACAGGCAAAGTCGGTTTATGACGTCACCGGTGCCGGCGACGTGGTCGTGGCCACGATCGCCGCCGCCATGGCCAACGGCGCTGATTGGAAACAGGCGGTGCAGCTGGCCAATACGGCTGCGGGGTTGGAGGTTCAACACTTCGGCGTCGTGCCTATTGACATAGACGAGATTGTCCTTGCCCTGTTAAAACAGCGGCATCAGGAACTCGGTAAGCTGCGCAGCCTCGACCAGTTACGGGTTGAGCTATCGGCCCACCGCAAAGAGGGTAAAACTGTCGTATTTACCAACGGTTGTTTCGATATCCTCCACGCCGGGCATATCAGCTTTCTACGCCAAGCGGCTGGCCAAGGTGACCTGCTTATCGTGGCTGTCAACAGTGATGCCTCCATAGGCCGTATCAAGGGTAAAGGCCGTCCTGTAAATCGCCAGGCGGATCGCCTTATGGTGCTAAGCGAACTGGAAAGCATCGACTATCTAATCATGTTTGATCAAAACACGCCGATAAGCCTGATCCGCGCGATCAAGCCCGATGTGCTGGTCAAGGGCCGCGACTACAAGCGCAGCGAAGTCGTTGGCGGCGACTGCGTCGAACGAAATGGCGGGAAGGTCGTGTTGGTAGACTTGGTCAAGAACAAAAGCACTACCAATATCATCCGCAGGATTGCATCTGCCAACGGTGCAGGGGATCACAAGACTTAGGCCACATTGCGGTGACACGTGCGAACGTCGCGGGTCAATCGGTATTGTCGGTTGTGGCCATGATGCGTCGAAACACGTCGAGCGGCGCGTCCTGTTGAGTCCACTGTCGAAATTGTGCGGCGGCTTGACGTACGAACATTTCAATACCACTGATCGTCACACATCCATCGTCGCGGGCCTGGCGCAATAGGCGTGTATGGACCGGATTATAGATCGTGTCGAATACAATCGTGCCCGGCCCCCACCCGTTAGTGGGTTTATTGCCGTTGATAGGCGACGCATCGGAGTGGGGATGCATGCCTAGCGGCGTGCAATTGATGTAAATCTGACACCTCGCGTTGCGCAAGTCTTCAAGCCGGGCTGTCGTTACCTTGCCGGGGATATCCTCCAATGATGCGGCAAGGGCGGCGGCGTTCTCCGGGGTACGGTTGTAAATCGTAATGTTGGCGCCGTGTTGAGCGAACCCTGCCACGACGGCCCGCGCTACGCCGCCGGCACCGATGACCGCCACATGCTGGCCTTTCAAGTCATCGCGGTCACAGTCGAGCGTTGCGCAAACCGCTTCCAAGGCCGCCGCGTAATCAGTGTTCGAGGCATACGTGGCCCCGTCTTCACGGACGGTCAGCGTATTGGCAGCACCGATACGCTCGGCCAGTGGTTCAACCTCTCCTCCCGACTCACGCACGAACCGCAGCAGGTTCTGCTTGTGGGGCAGCGTGACTGACGCGCCGTGAAAGTGCAGGGCCGCCATCGCCAGCCAGGATGAAACGGTTGCCTTGAAAGGTTCGTAGCCGGGAGCGATGGGCATGGGCAGGTACACCCCATTGTGGCCGGTAGTGTCGAAGCCACCGTTATGGATTGCCGGGCCCTTGGAATGGCTTACAGGATGACCGATCACGCCGTAAACCCGTGTTTCGCCGTCGAGCACATCCCAGCGATAGAGTGATTTGAGCTGTTTGACAGTGATCTGTCCTGCTGCTGTGCCGCTGTCGGATTCCAGCGAGGCGAACGTCAATAGGGCCCCGAATTTCTTGGCCAGTACCCGTGAAGCAAGCCCCGCCTCCCCCATGCACAGGGCGATAGTCGGTTTGTGATGCTGCGTTAGAATTTCAAATGCTTCCAAGTTGTCTCGCAATGACCGGGCCATCCACACGACCTTGATCACCCGGCAGGCAACTGCCGCCGTCATGGCCTCTATGCGTTGGTGCAGGTCGATGGGGCGGCCGTCGAAGTCGTGACTGGACAGGATCAAACCCGTGCGCGTGGGGCGTAACTGGTTTGGATGATCCACGACCAGACCGATCTTTTGGCGTAAATTCGCCGACCGCTGATATGTGGCCAACTCCACATCCATGTATGTCGGTTGGCAAACGCCCAAACCGACGTATTCCAACAGGCTGATGCGTGATTGGTCGTCGCCGTCGTAATAGCCGCCTTCCCAATTGGGGCGGCACGTAAGGATGCACGGCAGCGAGGCCTGTTCGACCAGTTGCCGAACGGCGTCCCGGTCATCGGTAAACCGGTCGATGCGGAACTCGACAAGGTCAGCGCCCTGCTCGGCGGCCCGCGCCGACGCAGCCAAGGCCTGGTCCAAGTTGTGCACCATGATGACGACGGCCAGATGGGTCATAAACCACTAGCGTAACGCACCGCCTGCAGAATGGACAGCGAAAGTTAGTCGCTAGTCGCTGGCGAACTTGACCGCTGCGCAACCGACGTGATACGTCTGACACGGTTGGCGTAACGAGCTGATTGCTCAAACTGGCCTCGCAACGCCGACTCCAGCTGCCGGCGACGAATCCTTGCGATCATGCTGTCAACCCGACGTAATCTCTCAGATAATCCTTGATTGTCTTTCATGAGATGTTTGTCCAGCATAGTTACTCAAGTCATCCCTCGGTTAACCTTCTGGTCCCCTGCACAACGCTCAAGTTCGGGGGCTATTTCATCCCAGCGGGTCTGTCGGTTCACTTGTGGTCATTGAACTGCGAAACTGGCTTAAGCCCAATCACTACGGTACGCTATGGCAGTCACATATAAATACGTGCGACAGCCAATAAAGTTCAATGCCCCAGTTAAAACCGATCACGGCTATAGGCTATCCGGTGCCAACCGATGGCGATTTATCCAGCCGCATTGCTCCTCCTTACGACGTGCTGGACGAGTCAGGCAAAGCCCAGCTCCTGGACCAGAGTGACGAGAATATTGCCGTCGTTGATCTGCCGCATCTGCCGGCCAAGACTGTGGGGCCAGACGAGGTATATGTAAAAGCCGGGCAGACGTTTGGCCATTGGCTGGCGACCGGGGTTTTGCAGAGGCGGGATACGCCGGCATTGTTTGCCTACAGGCAAACGTATACCGCCCCACAGCCGGACGGGGTGGTAAGGATATTCAAACGCTCGGGTTTCTTCGCCAATGTGCAGGTCACTGCAGCCGAGGGTCGCAGTGGTTCAGACGGCGATGCGGCAGGCGGTGTTTACGAGCATGAACAGACCTTCGGTCCGGCCAAGCTCGACCGGCTGAATCTCATGCAGGCCACCGGCGCCCAGCTGTCGCCCATTTTCGGGTTGCACAGCGACCCGCAGGGTTATGTTGATGGGCTGCTTGCACCGATACTGGCCCGTTGCCCATCTTTCCACGGCACGACAGCTCATGACGGCGTTCTCCATGAAGTCTGGACTATCGAGGACGCCAAGCTGATAAGTGCCCTGACCAGTGCCTTTGAAAACAAGCATATTTTTATCGCCGATGGCCACCATCGTTTCAACACGGCAATCAACTACATCAACGGGCTGGAAAAAGTGAAGGGCCCGCTTGCCGCGGATCACCCCGCACGGTTCTGCCTGTTTGTGCTGGTGTCCATGCAGGACCCGGGGATGATCGTTTTGCCCACTCACCGGGTTTTGGGCGGTATGCTGGAGTTTTCCATGAAGCGGTTAGCTACAGCTTCGGAAGGCCTGCTGCACATCAAGCCGTTTGCCGGTACGGACCTTATGGCACTGGAAGCGGCGCTACCGGCAAGTGGGTATCACGCCATTGGCCTGTACGACCCTGCACGTCCAGAGGCTCCGCTGCATATTGCCACGACCGTCGAGCAAGACCCTCTGGCTGACGGTTTTTCCCGCAGGGCAGCCGTCTGGCGGGAGCTCGATGTAGTCATTGTCCAACACCTGATCGTAGAGCAGATTTGTCAGCCGACATTCTGTAAGCCTGACCAGCAAGCGGCCGGCGTGCAATGGCGGTATCCCCACACACTGGGGCAACTGAAGGCAACTGCTGATCACCTGGACTTTCAGGTAGGGATCATTGTTCAGCCTACCCCGCTCGAATCAGTCAGGAAAGTCAGCGAAGCAGGTGAACTGATGCCACCAAAGAGCACTTTTTTCTACCCCAAGCTTGCTACCGGCTTAGTGATAAATCCGATAAGTTAGTGACCCCTGCCCACTAGTCCGGATAGCGTAATTTTACGATATGACATGGATATACACGCTGAAAAATCCCCGGACTCCGCCGCTGATGAACGCCTGATCGAGATGTACCGTGACGGGCAGGAAGAGGTCTTTTCGGTCCTGGTTAACCGATACCAGCAGGAATTATTCCACTTTCTGGTCAGATTCACCAGTAACCGGGCCGCCGCAGAAGACGTTTTTCAGGAAACTTTCCTCCAGGTTTACCGATCTATTGACTCTTTTGAGACCAGCAGGCGGTTTAAACCTTGGCTTTTTACAATTGCGGCGAACAAAGCACGGGACCACTTACGTAGAAGTAAGCGTCGTTCTACGGTTCCCCTGTCAGCACCCGTGCAGTCGGGTCCAAATGATCAGGATAAGCAGTTTCTGGACCTGATGGAGGCCGACTTGCCCCTGCCGGAGGATGAAGCGGCTCGCAAGGAGATCCAGCAGCGGGTTAGCGAGGTTGTCCAGGGTTTGCCAGACCATTTGCGTGAGATATTGTTATTGGCCTATTTTCACCAGTTCCCATACCAACAGATTGCTGACATGCTTGAAATCCCGCTGGGCACGGTAAAAAGCCGGCTACACTCGGCCGTCGGCACATTTGCCCAGTCCTGGAAGAAACAGATGGGTGCACACGAGTAAGTGGACCGGCGTGAAAGGCTGTGTGAGTTGGCAAAAATGCCTCAACCGGAACAATCGCAAAACCAGATTGTCAGCGTCAGCCCGCCAGATGGGCATGCTGTGGATGTGGTGTTTGCCGCCCGTAGCGGTGATAGTCAGACGGATGCTGTTGGACAGGATGTACGTGTGGCCAAGGTCGAGCATCTGATGTCACTGCTGGACCATCACCCGGCCACAGAGCCGCCAAGCGACCTGGCTCAGCGCACGATGGATGCAATTCTTCAGGCTAAGCAGCGACAGCAGTTTACCCAGCAAATCTCCACTCTTTCACAGGGTCCTTCACTCGGGTTCGGGTGGTACGAACTAGGCGCCCTCGCTGCTTCATTGCTGATATTTGCAGCGTTGGCTGTCCCCATGCTCTCCAAGAGCCAGGGCAATGCCAGGCGACTGGCCTGTGCCAATCAGATGCAGACGACGGCAGGGGCCATGCGTGGATACGCCGCTGATTACCAGGGCATCGTGCCCCGCGGTCCGGTGGGTAAGGATGCCGTCTGGTTTCGTACAGGCGCTGGGCCGGACGCAAAAGGGGCCTTTCAGTCTAATTCCAGCCACCTGTACCTGCTGATTCGCAGAGGCTATGTAAAACCTCGCCTTCTTTCCTGTCCGGACAATGCCAGGGCGCCGCAAAATCCCAGTCGAGATGCTCGTGACTGGCGTAGTCACGACGAACTTTCCTACAGCTATCAGAACCAATTCACCGCTAACCCCTTGCGGCTTGACCAGTGGCCGGGGATGCCTATTTTGGCCGACCGCAATCCGCTTTTTCTAGTCCGGCAGGACCGGTCTCTGGTCATGCGTTCTGGCATTGACCTTAAATCTGTCAACAGTGTGCTGCATGGCATGGCAGGGCAGAATATCCTGACAGGCGATGGCGTGGTCCAGTGGCGGGACAGGCCGGTCATGCCCAATGGGGACAATATCTGGACAATCAAGCGCATGCGTACCTATAAAGGCAATGAGGTGCCCGATCAGCCTGATGACGCCTTCCTCGTTCAGTAGTTAATTAGATGAGCCATGGGTATTTTAACACTGGGCCATCTTTTGCCCCTTGATGTGCTTGGGGGATATGCTGACAGCCGGTAACGCCTGAATTGACCGGGTGGCTTTACCTGCCCATCTGAGCTGAACCTGCCGCAGATGTTTGGCTACCACTACGACAAGCGGTTTTTATAGTCTTCATATCCGAATTGGCGCACTACTTGCGTTTGGCCTGTGATGGAATCGTGAATGGCGATTGATGGCAGATTGACACCGTTGAAATTGGTGTTTTTAACCATGGTGTATTGGGCCATGTCCTCGAAGACGAGACGATCGCCCACGCGCAGGTGGTGGTCGAATGAATAGTCGCCGATGACATCGCCGGCGAGACAGGTCAATCCGGCCAGGCGGTACGTATGGGGCTTTTGGCCCGGTCCGGCGGCGGCGGTGACGCGGGGCCGGTAGGGCATTTCCAGTACGTCGGGCATGTGGGCGGTTGCGGAGGTATCAAGAATCGCGATATCGATCTCGTTGTGGACCAGGTCCAACACCGTGGCTACGAGGACGCCGGCATTAAGCACCACGGCCTCACTGGGTTCAAGGTAGACCGCCAAGTTGTGGCGATCTTGAAAGCGGCTGATTAGCTCAACCAGTCGTTGAATGTCGTAGCCTTGGTCGGTGATGAGGTGGCCACCACCGAAGTTGATCCAGTTGAATCGATCGAGGAATCGGCCGAACTTCTGCTCGACGGTATAGAGTATTTCTTCAAGGTCATCTGCTCCGGATTGGCAAAGGGCGTGAAAATGCAGGCCGGTGATCCCGTCCAGTTCCGGTTCACCTTTTTTCAATTGTTCGCTGGTTACGCCCATGTGGCTGCATGGGCCGGTCGGATCGTACAGGGGCGCCTTGACCCGGGAAATTTCCGGGTTGATGCGGATTCCCGATTCAACGGTGGTGACCCGGCCCCGGAACTGTTTCCATTGCGAGAGGGAATTGAAGTTGATGTGATCGACCAGTTGCATCAATTGCCCAAACTGGTCTTCTCGGTAAGCGGGCGCATACAGGTGTACGTGAGGTCCGAAAGTTTCCCTGGCCAGTTGCGCTTCATGCAATGAACTGGCGGCAGTGCCGTCGAGGTATTTGCCGACCAGGTCAAACAGCCGCCAGAGCGCAAAACCCTTGAGGGCAAGCAAGACGCGGGCGCCCGTCTGGCTGCGGACCCTGTTGATCAATTGCAAATTGGCCTCGATCATCGCGCGGTCGATGACATAACAGGGGCTGATGATGGAGTCTAGATCGAGGTGGTGCATGGATTGATCGTCCAGGGCAGTCCGTATTGATTTAGTGCGTCCATGAACGGGTCGGGGTCCAGTTGCTCCATGTTAAACACGCCGCGTCCACGCCATTGACCGGTGAGCATCATCATGGCGCCGATCATGGCGGGCACACCGGTGGTGTAGGAGACGGCCTGGGCAGCGACCTCCTTGTAGCTTTGGCCGTGGTCGCAGATGTTGTAGATGAATTGTCGCGAGGGTTTGCCGTTCTTGATACCTTCGATAACGCAGCCGATGCAGGTTTTGCCGGTGTAACCTTCAGCAAGGCTGGAAGGGTCGGGCAGGACTGCCTTTAGGAACTTGAGCGGAACGATTTTTCGGCCCTGAAATTCAACTTCGTCGATGCGGGTCATGCCCACGTTTTGCAGCACACGCAGATGGGTCAGGTATTCATCACCGAAGGTCATCCAGAAGCGGATGCGTTTGAGGTGGGGCAGGTGTTTGGCCAGCGATTCCATTTCCTCGTGATACATCATGTACATCTTGCGCGGTCCGATCCAGGGAAAATCGAAGGTGCGGCACGTAGAAAGGGCCTCGCTGCTTTGCCAGTTGCCATCTTCCCAGTGTTCGGCGGTCCGGGTAATTTCGCGGATGTTGATTTCGGGGTTGAAGTTGGTGGCAAACGGCTTCCCATGGTCGCCGCCATTGCAATCGACGATGTCGATATGGTGGATTTCGTCGAACAGGTGCTTTTGCGCATAAGCGCAGAATACATTGGTGACCCCGGGGTCAAAGCCACAGCCCAATAGCGCCATGATGCCGGCTTGCCGGAATCGATCGTGGTAATCCCATTGCCGTTTGTACTCGAATTTAGCCTCGTCGGGCGGCTCGTAGTTGGCCGTGTCGAGGTAGTTGACGCCCGTCTGCAAGCAGGCTTCCATGATGGTCAGGTCCTGGTAGGGCAGGGCGACATGGATCACGAGCTGAGGCCGTACCTCTTGGATCAGTTTGATGAGTTGGGGAGTATTGTCGGCGTCGACCTGCGCGGTGCGAATCTGCTGGCTAAGGCCGGCAGCGATGCGATCGCACTTGTCTTTGGTGCGCGAGGCCAGGCAGATGTCGCCAAACACGTCGGGAAGCTGATCGCATTTGCGGACAACAACGTTGCCGACGCCGCCTGCACCGATGATCAAAACCTTGTTCACAAGCCGATTCCCTTGCATGGCCTAGGGCACCTGTTGGCAGGTGGCACATTATCACACTAGTGGGTGAGGGCTCAAGTATGTAGGATTCGGAAAGGTGATGATCATGACTGAACATGTGGGTGAGGTGCTGGCGATTGCAA
>CAUZAW010000012.1:0-22969 GCA_963577735.1 Phycisphaerae bacterium
CTGGGTTGCCACTGGCGGCTTACCACGCACCGCACATCAATTTTGTTTCGAAGGTCTCTGTCAACATTCGACTTGCAGAATCTTATCCGTCTGCCTGAGGACCAGCAAACGAGCCTTGAGAGTGCGGCAATACGGTAGAGAGTTATCCGGATTAACAATTAATCTCAATTGGCACTTGACACATCCTTAAAGCGGTTTATTATGTGCGTACCCAGAGGAGACAGTTGGTGGGATGGTTGGCCCGTAGTGTGCGCGCAAAAATGCGTGTTGCACGGCGGGTTGTTTCTATTTGGAACTGTCACTCTGGAGCACCCTTCAACCTTGGTTACCAACAACCATCCGCTTCTCAGGAGCGTTACAGGAGAAATCGCCATGAAAGGCTTATCTTGTCGACTAGCTGTGCTGACGACCGTGGCCATGATAATGGCCCAGCCCGCTTGGGCGGGTCCCGTGTTTAATACCGCAGGAACATCTGTTGGTGGCCCCACCGCGGCCATTATCCACGAGTTGGAACCAGGCGGTGCAACCAACGTTAGGCGTTACAGTAATGACCCGCTCGGACCGAATACGGATTACAATTTCAGCTCGCCGGCAGTAAACGATTACAGCGGCACGCTCAACAGCGGCTCAGGCTCTGACGGTACCACCGCAACCGGGGGTATTGGCTACCTGAATAACCCTGCCGATTATGGCGGTTACTTCATGCTCAATCTTCCGGGTCTCATGGGTTTGAGTCAGACAGATGAAAACGATTCGATAAACGGCAAGAGCAAGATCAGGGCGGAGTTCGACCTGCAATCGGACATCAGCGGAATCTGGAAGTCGCCCCTGTTCGCTTACCACCTGATGGTGTTCAACTACAACATGACCGGCCCTGGCGATGAAGTAACGTTCACCGGAGAGTTCACGCACACACTAGATTTCCCGGCAGGCCATGAGGCCAGCGAGCCTGCTCCCGCAGTGATGACGCTGGGGACAGAGAAAAGCTGGGATGCCGGCGACACCAGCGGTTATGAAGTGATGTTTGATTTCGACTTCCTGACGTTCAGCGATGTGCCTGACGGATCGACCTACAGCATCACCGGCTTTGTCGAATGGGAAGCCCAGGACCCGCACTACTCAAACTTCGGGCTGGTTAGGGACAACGATCTGGACCAGTGGGACACCGAATTGAGAGACATTATGAACTTCGTCGGTCTGCCCCAAGCCTTGCGTGGCGAGCAGGGATTCGGCATGTTCATGGGTAATCCGGCAGCAGTTCCGGAACCGGGCACAGTGTTGTTACTGGTTTTTACACTGGCCTCACTGGGCGCCGGCAGAAGAAGGCACGCTTGATTTAGTCAACATTTGCCAAGGGCGGGAAATGGTTTTTAACGTGTTCCGGTGCGATTGCCAGCGCTGCTGGTTTCGAACCGGTTGCCAGTATCTTTATTCCTGAGTTGGTAAAACGTCGACCATCATCTGAAACCCCGTCGACTGATTGGCGACTACGTTCTGCTGGGGCTTGTAGATATCGACATTCTCAGAGTGGGACGGGGCGAACATGTTCAAGACAATCGGTAACGAAGTGTATACGGGAATGTTGTTGATAACCACTTGGAAGAAACCCACGGCCTGGCTGGTTGTGGTCGTAAGGTCGAGCCTGATGTTGTACGAACCCTCGGGGAAGTCTAGTGCATAGAGGGCTGACTCGATGCCACTGCCGGTCATGCCGGAAATCACGTTGCCGTTGTGAATGCCCCCATTGGGCGACACGGGAGAGTAGGCGGTGAGGTTAAAGCCTTCAGGTTCGTGCAGGTTCAAGTCCACGTCAGTGACCATCGGTGTGCCGCCTTCCCAAGAAGCCAACACGAACAGCGAGTTTTCCGGTGCGACAGTGCCACCGAACGTATCATCGATGGTTACGTCCAGGGCGTCGGCCAGGGCATCGAGCATGACCGGGTCGTAGCCGCCCATGTTAGGCATCTGCTCGACCAGTTCTTGTTCGGCTTGCGTATCACCGGCAAAAGCGGTGTGGGCATTGAGGCTCGTTTCGCCCAGTGCATGATCGGCCGGTACGGGCCGTGATTGGTCGATCGACGTCTTGATTTTTTTACCCATGGCCACGGCCTTGAAACCCGACAAGGTGGCAAGGATTTCGCCGTGGTAACTGGTGATGCGTACCGGCCGGCCACCCTCGTCTTCAATCTGGGCGTCGGTGCCGCGTACGGCCAAGGTGGCGTTGGGGCTGTAGATCGTTGATTCGTGCTCGGTCCCGGCCGCTTCCACGTCGTAACGTGTCCGTCCGTATTTCATGCCCAGGTCGGTCTTGACCTTGTTCATGTCGGCGTAGCGTACTGCCTCGAGGATCTTGATCGTGCCCAGTCGGTCGAGCACCACCAGTTGGTTGGGCTCGATGACGAACTTCACGTAACAGCGGGGACCGGTGCGAAACTCGGCGCCCTGGGTTAGTTCCATGCCCTTCTTGGCCGCCAGCCATGGCTGGTCCGCACCGTGCCGCACCTGGACCATCATGCCGCCGACTTCCACGATGGTGCCCTTGAGGGCCACCGCTTGTCCGTCCACCTCTGCGCTTGAGGAGTTATCGTCTTGGGCGTGTACCGCCGCAGGCCCGGCCATGGCGCACATGGCAAGGAAGACTACTAGGATAATTACATATTTCTTCATGGAGTATGTTGCCTTGAGCTTTACCATCAGTTAGTCGTCTGTGCCGCTTGAGGTATGCGGCCCATGGATTCGTCCGTGGATTTATTTTCCTCTTGGGCGGGCGTGTCAGTTGAGTTTTCTTGATCTCTCAGCGAATCGCTGTCTACCACATGCGTAATTCGCTGGTAGTCTTCGATGCGAGCAATCAGGCCGACAAACTCCATTCCGGATAAGGTCTGGTGGGGACTGACCCTGGGCATAATCTTCATGTATCGCAATTCACGTGTGGCATACCTAGGTGTAGGGCCAAACAATCTCATGATTAGGCCGCCTTTGATATCCAATAAGCGGGTGATTGCCACGGCTAGTGTGCCGTGATGCACGGATTCATTGGATGGGCGATCAAAATCTTGGGGCAACATGTTTTGCGAGTTCATCCATTCCACCCGCCCGGCATAGTCGGTGGAGTTATCTTGACCGTTGACGTAGAGGATCAAGCCGTGGAACGCTTCGTCGTTGCTGGTGACTGGTCGAGTGGCCAGCGTATGCCAGAAATCGAGCTGCATTTCAGGGCTGTTGCCAGCTAACTGTTCGGTCAGCGGGAGGGCCACTTGGGCATTGTTGCATGCGCCAAGACACAACGTCATCGCTGCCAGTATCAAGCCCGTCTTGGCCGATTGTTTTAAGTGCATGCCTTGCCCCAAGGTTTTATTCCTAAGTTTAACCGTTAAAACGCCACGGTCAGGCCGGTGAAGAAAAAGTGCCGTGAATCATGGTCCCCCGCGATCGCGTCTCCAGGGAGAAACATGCCGTATCGCACGGTCAGAGCAGTATCCGACGTAATTTGCCAGTTGGCGAAGAAATCTGCTTCGAAGCCGATGTAGCGGGTATCGTCGGTCGACGTGGTCAACGTGTCCTCGTCGATCGGTGCGTTGCTTTTGAGTTTATTGGAGATAAACAGGTTGGTGCCGACCTGGAGTTTGCCAAACAGCGTGCTCTGGGGCATGGGGAATGTCGATGCACCGAGGCGAACCAGCAGCAGGTTGGATACATTGGGGTTGAACGCCAACCCGGTGTTGAGCAAGCCAAATGCGTTAAATGCTCGATCCGGGGTGCCCGATCTGTTGCCGCCGAGCGTGTTCGTGGTTGTGGCGCGATCGGAATCACCGGTGGCGATGATCAGTTCACCGCTTAGCCGTGTCCGGTTAGCATCAGCTAACATGTAATCGAGGCGGATGTCGGCCGCCAACGCACGGATACCTTCGTGGGTCTGGGCTACGATCGCCAGTGTATCAGCATCGAAACTGCTGGAAAGCCCTGTGCCGCCTTGGTAAACCAGTTCCACGCCGTACAGCAACTGATCACCGATACTGCCCTTGGACCCTACGCCGATGTAATGGGAGTCGTATTCAAATGCTGTCGGTATGCCACTGACAAGGAAAGGTCCGCTGTCGTTGTGGTCTTCCTGCACCAGGGCATAAACGTAGGGTTGGTGTTTTGGTGATAGCTTGTAACTGAGGAGGCCACCATAAAATTCGCGGTCCGTGTCATCGGAAAAATCAGGCCTTGAACTGTCCAAATCGGTGCTGCTGTTGCGGGTCATGCCCGCCACACCCTGCAGGGACCAGGGGCCAAGGCTGGCCGTGACCTGCCCGCCGTCAATTTCCCTGCTGAGCGTTAGTCCATTGGCCCAGTGAACCAGTTGCCGTCCACCTTGGATGACAAGGTTGCCGTCTATCGTTCGACCTTCATTGGCCTCGATCGATCGCTTCAGGTTGAACCGGTAATGGACGCGGTCGAGCATGGGTTCGGTCCAGTCGTCACCGTGTCCGTCAAAGTTGTCACCGTCGTTCCAGTCGCGATAGGTGCTGCGACCACGCACGAAAAACTCATGTACACCGTCGAAACTGACATCGGCATAGCCGACCAAGGTGGTTTGGCGAAGCAGGTGTGTTTCCTGATCGGTGTCGTCAATGCCAAGAAAGCTGAAGTTGATGTAGCCACCGTAGTTGATGCGGGCCCGCTGGTCGGCAGGGATGTCCTTATTGATAAACAGGCGAGTTTCGCGGCGAATCTGTTCCAGTTGACGTTGGAATCGCTCGAGTTCAACCTGCCCTTGGGCCACGGTACTCAAGGCCAATACCAAGGCAAAGATCGCCCAGCTTTTGCGGTGATGGATCATTGCCGAGTATGGTCGATACGTCATGGAGTAATTTCCTTAACGGTGTATGCGACGGCCTTTATTAAAATATGTTTGACAGGTTACTCCAACGGCACAGATTCGCAACCGCCTAGAGATAATTGGCAGTGCGGTTAAAAAGCTCGCATTACTCCTCAATATCATCCTAAATAGGATTTCAAAATGGTTGTTTAATTTATTGTCCCCCTTGTAGGGACAATCTCTCAGCTATTACCCAGAAAGGGACACTAACGCTGGCCAAATCCAAGCCGCGCAGTTCTAATCGCTGCTATTGCAATTATTTAACATAGATTGGGATGGTTGCGTAAAGGATTTTACGTACTGGGGCCGTGTCAGGAGCGCAAGGTAGGGCAAGCCTTAGTGGTGATCCCGTTGATCCTGCGTGATCAGTTGTCCCACCGTTTGTTCCAGCAGCGCCTGGCCGCCGAAGACCATGCCCAGCGATTTGATTTTTGTCGTATCGATCTGGTGTTTGGGGCCGTGGTTGTTTTTTTCAACCTGGCCGGTCGCGGCGCACAGGTCCTTGGCGATCTGGGCCACGTCCTGATCGGCAATGTACAAGTCATTGCAGTTGTAGGCTTGCCCGCAGATTACTTTAGGGTCGGCCTCGAGCAGGATCAGCACCGCCTTGGCCACATCTTCGGCGTGGACCACCTTGCCGCCAGCGGCGCTGGCGACGTCGTTGCCGGCGGCGACGCGTTGCACAAGTGAATACCAACTGCTGCGCTCGACGGGCCGGGCCAAGCCGTAGATGCCCGTCGGCCGCAAGGCGCAAACCGGCCAACCCTCGCCCAGGGCGAAACTGTGCACGAACTTTTCCACCGACGCCTTGGCCGCGCCGTAGTGGCTGCTGGGCCAGAGCGGGTGCGTTTCGTCCAGTGCACGGTCGTCAAGAATCTTTTCGTGCACGCTGCAACTTGAAATGAACACGAACCGTTCCACGCCGCCGGTGCGTGCTGCCTGCATCAGTTGCAGGCTGCCGGCCAAGTTGTGCTGCGCATTTCCTGTGGCCGAGTCCCCTGACGATAGTGCCGCGTGCACCACAGCATCAACGCCTTGAACCAGCGCGGTGGCGGCCTGGTCATCGCACAGTTTGCCCGGTAACCATTGCAGGCGATCGGGCGCGTCCAAGAACTCACCCCGGTCACTGCCTGGCCGGTACCAGCACCGGCAGGTGTGGCCGGCCTTGAGTAACCGGTTGACCAGATACCTGCCCAGAAACCCCGTTGCTCCCGTGACGCCTATCTTCATCATGGGCCATTGTTGTGCAGATAGCGGTAAACGGCAAGTGGCCTGGACCTCGCCAGGCCACAAAGTTCCGGCGCCCGTTGATTTACAGCGTGCTGGAGTCCAGCCACACGGTGACCGGTCCGTCGTTGTAAATTTCAACATGCATCTTGGCGCCGAATCGGCCGGTGGCGACGTGGCTGACGCCCTGCTGGCGCAGCGCTTGGGCAAAATAGTTGCACAAGGGCTCGGCCAGTTCCGGTGCCGCCGCCTCGGTGAAGCTGGGCCGGCGCCCCCGGCTGGCGTCGGCATAAAGGGTGAACTGTGAAATCACCATCGCTTGGCCCGCGACGTCCAGCAGCGAGCGATTGAATTTGCCCTGTTCGTCATTGAAGATGCGCAGTTGCGCTGCCTTTTGCGCCATCTTGTCTGCTATGGGCTGCGTGTCACCATGGCCGATACCTACCAGCAGGACCAGGCCTTGGCCAATGGCGCCGATGACGGCGTCGTCAACCGTCACCGACCCGCGGGTCACGCGTTGTAGAAGAATTCGCATCGGGTCAGTCGCGAACCGGTGAGGATTCCAGCCGGTCATCGCTCCATTGTCTTGAACTTGTACCTTTGCCTGAGCCATTTGATCTGGCGGTTCAGTTGCTCGTCGTCACCGCGTCGAAGCTGTTCACTGTACAGGTGGTGAAGCTTCCAGAATGCCCAGTCATGCATCATCTGCTTGTCGCCCCTGTGGGCCCGGTTCAGGTCGCGGGTGAAGGAGAACGCCACCTCCTGGTCGAAACTCTTGCCGCTGACTTGCATGGTGAACTTGTCGAGCTTGTTGAACCGGCCGTAGATGGAGAACGTCTCGGCTTGGTGGATGTTGGGAATGTTCCTGGGAAAGACAGTCCCTGCATCGAGCCCGCCCACAACCAGGGTCACGTCACGAATGATCGGGTATCGCAGCCGACTGGCTAGGTCGCGTATGACTCTTGGCGTGTCGGTGCTGTTTTTGGCAAACATGCAGAACCCCTTGTTGCGATAGGCGAGGAATTCCAGCAACTTGCGGTTCTGCTTGCCGCCGATTCCGATGCAGTAGATATTGGCGGTCAAATCGTTGTCGCGGGTGATAAGGTTGATCAACTCGCGGGTATCCTTGACGCCGCGCGTCGGCTGACCGTCACTGATCAGGACCAGGTCGTACACACGCTGGCTCGATACGTCACGAACGAGCAATCGGCTAAGCGCCTGGTTCACGTCGGTAAAACCACCGGCCTTGGCTTTGTCCATAAACCGTTGTGCCGCCGTGCGCGTTTCCTTGTTTACGGGGCGGTTGGAATGGGTGTCGAAAACCGATGCCTTCTCCTTGAACATCACGATGTTGAACCGATCGTCCTTGTTAAGCCGATGCAGGGCATCCTTGATGCCCTTGATCGCGGCGTCCACCCAGGGCTGCGTCACACTGCCGGAAGTGTCGATCAGGTAGACCACGTCACGTGGCATGGTGTGTAGTTTACGCAAGGTTCGGCGGCCGGTGATGTCCACTCGCAGATAATTGCCGGCATCATCGTCCGCTGAACTCCACGGCCGGTGCGGCTTGAACGTGTAGAGCACGTATTCAAAGTCACTGTCCAGGTACTGGGGGACTTTGAGTTTCGTCGCGTCCTTGAGGGCCATAACACCGAAGTTGGTGTGTGGCAGATGCGCCGTGGCGCTTTCCAGTCGCAGTTCGGGCCGGGCCACATCGGCCAGTTGCGGCCGCTCCAATTGCCCAGGGGCCGCCAGCGGACTGCCTTGGACTGCGGCCTCGTTGAGAATTCGCCGTACGTCGGCCGACCAGCCGTTCGATGCGGCCGTGCTTGCCGGTTGGACGACGGGTTGGCCCACATAGGCCACCTCCAGCGACGGGTTGCCGACCATGTGTCGGACCATCTGCGTTTTGGCATCCTGTCGCGCTTGGGAGGTTTGCACGTCGGTCAATTGATAGGACTGCGAGGGGCGCGCATCCTCGACGCCGTGCAGTGGTTGTTCCGTCGGTGGGCCCAGTGCCGGTGCCGGCTGGGCCACGTTGGCCAGTAGGGCCGCACTTACCTCGCCCAGTGTCACTTGCTTGTCCAAGGCCATGCTTGAATCAGCGTGTTGGGCCAGCAACGGCTGCACCTGCGGGTCAGCGCGGCGGATACGATATGCGGCTTTGTTGACTATGTTCTGGGCAGCGTCAAACGGCAGCAGCGGCTTGTCGTATATGCTCCAGGCAACCGCCACATGTACGCCCAGACTCATCGCCACGGCCACTGCCATCATCAGACGGCGATTGCCTGACAGCGGGGCCATCGCTTGCCGGTCGGCGACGTCTGTCACGGTTGGACCTCCAGCAGTTTCAACTGGCTGGTGACGCGATGGGCCAGTTCACTTTGCAGTGGCGTGTCCTGTAGTTTGCGAAGCAGTTGCAGGGCCGCATGATCTCGTTGGGCACGGCGATGCAATACCGCTTGGGCGTACAGTGCCTGCGGTGCGTCTGGAAACAGGTTGATCAGTTCCTGGTAGGCATGGTTGGCTTTCTGGGGCCGGCCGCTGTCTTGCTCGACTTCCGCAAGCTCAATGCGGGCCAGTTGCGGCAGCGGTGAAATCTGCGGCTTCGAATGCAGGATGATCAGCCGCAGCAGCAGTCGCCGTGCTTGTTCGTTTGAGGCAGTGGCAGCGTCGTCATCACGCGCTAGCGTCTGGCGTCGGGCTACGGCGCGATGCACCTGCGCGGCGTGCAGCATCGCGGTGGCCGCGACGCGTGTCTGTGGGTGGTTGATCAACCCAGCGTACTCGGCCAACGCCTCCTCGTGTCGGTCGTCGTCCTTGAGTGTGTCGGCCATTTCCCGCCAAGCCGGCAGCTCAAAATGGTCCGCCATGGCAATCACAAGCCCGTACGTCGCGGTCGCCTGTTCCAACTGCTTGAGCCCGCGTAGCGACCGGGCAGTGATCAGCAGCGCCTCGCTGCGCATCCGGCCGGGTACATTGGGGTCGCGGTCGATCAAAGGCTTGAGAAAACCGATCGCTTGGCTGGGCATCCCCTGTTGTTGAAGATATCTGCCTAGCCACAGGCGCTCTTCGGGCTCAAGCCCTTTTTCATGGCTGTGCTTGTCCAGGTCGAGCAACGCCTGAGCTGCCTGCTCCTGCTTGTCTGCCACACGCCAGTGCCTTGCCGACAGACGCAATGCATTGAGTCGGTGGCCCGGCGCCAATTTGTCGGATTTGAGCGCCTCGGACAGCGAAATCACCGCCTCATCTGTGCGTTCTAGGCTCATCAGCACCAGCCCGTGTTCGTACTGCGCGTCCGTGCGGTAGCGGGTCAGCGGGTGCCGCTTCAACAGCGTAGCCAACGCATGATGCGCTTCTTCCAGTTGCTCGGTCTTGATCAACGCCCACCCCCATCGATATAGCGCTTCCTGTTCGATCATGGGGTCAAGGTCCGCCGGTTGCGGTCGATCAACGCCCAGTAGTTTTCTCGCCTGGTCAGCCGAGAGCTTGAACCGGCCCAACCGCATGTACAGGTCCACCAGGCGCAACGCCACTTCATCCGCTTGGACCTTGTCGGCGCAGAGCCCCTCGTCGAGCAGGCGTTGGTAGTCACGGATGGCATCCGTGTACTTTTTGTGATTTTCGTACAGCCATGCCCGCTGATGTAGTGCCGGACCGATGTAGGGGTGTTCGGCGCCGGCTTTGATGATTGCGGTGAAGTCAGCTGCCGCCCGGTCGTCTTTACCTTGACGGACCGAGGCCTTGGCCAGCAGAAAATCGGTGTCAGCCAGATAGGGCGAGTTGGGATGTGCCGCCGCCAGCCGATCAAGGGTCAGTTGCATCGCCCGGTACAGGCCCAACTCGAATTGGCTCTTGGCCAGCTTGAACCGAATGCGATCTTCGATGGGCGAGCCGTTGACGGTAGCAAGAAAGGCTTCCAGCAACGCGGAAGCCATCTGGTGATCGCCATGGCGTTGATGTGCCGAGGCGACATAGTTCCAGGCCATCGCTCGCTGATCGACGTCGGTCAAAAGTTCACGGTACTTGGCGAATGTTTCGATCACCTCGCCATTGCGGCCCAGACGCAACTGGGCCAGCATCAGGTCCACCACGGACTGGCTAAACGGTCGGGAGCCGGGATGGCGACGAACGACGACTTGGAAATGCTCCATCGCAGGCTTGTAGTGGCCGAGTTTGAAATTCAGATCGCCGGCCAGCCACGCCGCTTCCGGCCAGACCAGCGTGTCTTTGATAGCCAGGCAGGTGGTAAGCGTATGCAAAGCTTTTTCGTGTTGCCCCAGCTGTTGTTGCACATTGGCCAGTTCCAGCAGTGACCGTGCCTGCAACGGCGACTTGATCTGGCCGGCCTCTTCCAGTGCGGCGGCGGCGGCGGCCTGTTGTTGCAACTGGCGATGGCATGCCGCCCGCGTCAACCAGACCATGGTCCGGACCTGTCCGGTCAACTGGACAAGGTCGACCTTGTTCAGTTGCTCCATCGCTTGCTCGTATTGTCCCAATGCACTGGCCACCTGGCCGTGCAGCAGGTGCACCTGGCTGTCGCTGACCATCACCGGGTTGCGTACCCTGGCCAGGTACCAGGTTGCCTGGCGGTTATTGTCTTTCAGGTGGCTGATCAGCGCGCGGTAGTAGAGGGCGTCGGCGGCCAACTCCTCTTCCGGGAATCGACCCAGAAAGTCGTCGAACGCGCCAGTGGCCAGTTTCATGTCGCGCTGGTCGCCCGACTTTTGAGCCAGTTGCAGTGATTTGAATGCGAAGACGAACTGGTTGTAGGCCACTTCGCTGCCGGCATATTTTTCGCCTTGGCCGTGCGCCGGGTCCGACGCGGCCAGGAATATGCAAAGGGCAGCGAAGATGGTAAGGCGCGTGCTGGCCATCAGTGTTGCTTACATCATGTTAGCGGTCGCCGAGTCCGCGGTTGGGTCTCGGTCGTCGTGTGCCGATGGACACACTGGTCAGTTTCGCCGCGTACGCGATATCCATCACGCCCACCGCCGTGTCCAGTCGGCTGTCGCGGTCACCGCGGATGACCACTGATTCGTTGGGAAACTGAACCGCCAACTGTTTCAGTGTCCGGTGCAGTTGCTGGGGTGTGTAGTGTTTCTCGCCGATGTAAATTTGGTCGTCCTCGGTGATGGTGATGACGATCTGGGTAGCCATCGTCGTCGCCGAACCGGCGTCCGTGGCCGGCAGTGATACGGCAATCTGCTGGTCCTGTTCACGGAAAACACTGGTGGTCATAAAGAAGATCAGCAGCAAAAACAACACATCAACCATGCCGGCAAAGGGCAGCGCCGGTCCGCCTCGTGGTCGCGTGGAAGTGGTAAAACTCATGGTTCGTTCCGCTTGATCTGATCGGCCAGGGAATGGACAGCCTGTTCGGTTTCTGCCAAGGCGCCGGTCAGACGCGACTTGGCGATCGAATAAAACACCAAGGCCACAATGCCCACGATCAGACCGAACATGGTGGTCGCCATGGCGCTGCCGATGGCCTTGGACAGGACCTGCGAACTGATGCTGGCTGAGTGTTCGGGCAGGGCGTAAAAGAATGCGTGGATCATGCCCACCACCGTGCCCAGCAAGCCCAGCATGGGCGCCACGTTGGAGATGTCAGATAGATAGCCGATGCGGTTCCACACGATGTCGGCCCGGCGGCGGCCTTCGGTGTCGATCATCTCGATCAGCACCGCGTGTGGTGTGGCCGGATTTTCCACACAACGCTGAATAATGGTGGCGACAAAGATGTTGCGGTTGCGCCGGCAAAAGTCGGCGGCCTTGGCGTATTCACGGTCGCGCACCAGTTTGTTGATTTCATCGAGGAACGCCGGCGGCGACATGGTGGGGCCCTTGACCGTCATCAGGCAATAGAAAAACAGCAGCATCGCCAGCACGCTCATCGCCAAAATGATGCTGTTGATCACCGTGCTGGTCAGGAAGAGTTCCAGGACGATCGGTCGGTCGCCCAGCGTCATTTTGAAGGATTGATCCACGAGCGTTTCGGGCGCGTCATAATTGTGCGTCCGGTCGGGAGTCTGGGCGTGCAAACTCATGGCAGCTAGCGTCAGGGCCAGCAACGCGGCGCAGGTAACGAGGATCATCCGGTAGGGACGAGCGGTGGCCAGCAAAATTCGATCTCCATGGAAGTTTATTGTATGACCGGTAGCGGCGTGAGGGTCTGGGGGGTTGGTGATTGGGGCGGAAGTTCGGTCGGTTCATGTTCCACTTCGTCAAAGGTGACGTAGGGCAGGCCCAGGTCGCGCAGCATCTGGTGGTCCTGGTCCGCTGATCGGCCGTAGGTGGTCAGGTAGTTGCCGATCAGGAAGCTCGATCCGCCAGCGAAGAAAATCCAGCTCTGCAAGTCACGCAGAATCTTTTCCCGCCCGCCGGCAATTTTTAGCTCCCGGTCGGGAAGGATGAAACGAAAGATAGCGATGATTTTCAGCGCTTCGGTCGGTGGCAACGGTTCGACCTTGCCGTACAGCGGTGTGCCCTGAATCGCGTGCAGGAAGTTGATGGGTACCACGTCTGCGCCCAGGTCACGCAACTCGAACGCCACGTCGAGCCGGTCTTCCCATTGCTCGCCCATGCCGAAGATGCCGCCCGAGCAGATGGATAAGCCGGCCGCCTTGGCGGTGCGGATGGTGCGCAGCCGGTCATCGTAGCTGTGGGTGCTGACGACGTTGTTGAAGAAACGCCGGCTGGTTTCCAGGTTGTGGTTGACGCGCTGCACGCCCATCTGGCGCAGACGTTTGGCCTGGTCATCCGTCAGTTCGCCCAGGGTGGCGCACGGTCGAATTCGGCCATTGTCGGCGGTGTCTTTGAAGAAAGGTTCCAGCCAGTCCAGTTCGGTGTCCGTTGGGCCGCGACCGGAGTTGACAATACCAAAACTTGAGGCCCCGTTGGTGACCGCCTCGGCTGAGGCGCCAAGCATGTCGTCCACGCTGAGTTTGTAAGGCTCCACCGGTGTTTTGAAGTGACCCGATTGCGAGCAGTAGGAGCAATCTTCACTGCACGCCCCCACTTTGGCTGCCAATATCGAGCAGAATTTGACGGCCCGGCCGACGAATTGGATGCGGATCTTGTTGGCCCAGTAGAACAGGTCGTAGAGAGCGTCGCCGTCGGCCTCAACTAGCAGGCGGGCCTGGTCACGGTTGATTGTCGACGTGGCGAGGACCGCCTGGGCGATGTCGGCGACCTGCCCCGTGACCCGATCGTAGTTGCTGTTATTCATGATAGCCCCTGTGTGCAGGTGGTGGCGCATCGCGGGACGATGGGCGCAGTTGGTCAACGCCGCTGTCGTTGCTGGCCCCGTGTCTGGTCTGAGAATTCACGCCGCAGGTCCAGCGCGGTGGCCAACTCAATTCGCTTTCGATTGAAGTTGGCTCGCAGGATCAGCAGCCGGGCGTTGATGTTGTCAAGTACGAAAAGCGGCTCCTCGTCCTTTTTCGTTCGCGCGGTGAGAAAGGTCAAGGACTCGTAATTGACCAACTGTTCGCCCTTGGCGGTGTTGGTGTCGAGGTGGGTGATCAACAGGCCGGCTAGCACAAACGCCGATGCCGTCAGAAAGCAGGTTGCAAGTTGTGTACGGTTCATGATGACACTGCCTTTTTGGGTAGTTGCCGGGGGCGAGGCTGATCGCACGGATCAGCGTGAACGAATTTCGCCGAACAGGTCGCGTGAGAAGTCGTATCCGTCAATGCGCGTCAGGCGATCGTTCTCCGATTCGTAGGTAAATGCCATGACACGTCCGGTGGTCAGTTCGATGATGTAGATCGCGTCATAGTTGTCGCGTTCCTTGAGCCTGCCGGAGATCATGGCAAATTCACTTCGGCCACGCATTTGCGCCGCTGCCGGCTGCGGCGAAAAAGTTGCGGCCAGCAATGCCGCCATCAACACGATATTAACCACGATCAGGCTCCCCACAGATCGTTTGTTCATCGCATAGCTCCTTTTTTAGGACAATGTGAGGCAGGGCAAGGGATTGGATTATCCAGAAGCGAGCAGGATATTAGTCGCGATGTCCTCGCTTGGGGTTGGTGCAAGCGGCAAATCCGATGCAGATCATCAAGATCAGCGCCACGACCACGGCCACCCATCGCTTGTTTTCTTTTAGCGGGATGGCCTCGCTCTGGGCAAGGATCATGATAGCCGTAGGCAAGCCGGCCATCAGGCACTGGGTGATGGCATTGGCGATCAACATCAGCCCATCATAGTCACGCCTTTGGCAGGTGTAAACGCGATGGACAGGCGTGTTACCATAAGTTCATGTGGTGGACATGGTTATTGTGGGTCGTCGCAGCTTACCTGTGTGGCGCACTGCCTTTTGGATTGCTGATCGGTAAGGCCTGCGGCGTGGATGTTCGCGGTGTCGGCAGTGGCAATATCGGCGCGACCAACGTAGGCCGTGTGCTGGGCCGGTCGTGGGGCGTGTTCTGCCTTTTGCTTGACGTGCTCAAGGGGTTGGTTCCGGTCTGGTGTTGCGGCGCGGCAATGGGTTTGCTGACTGAACAGTTACCGGCCGCTGACGCTTGGCGTTGGCTGGCCGTGGCCTTGGCGGCTGTACTGGGGCACATCTATCCCATATGGTTGCGCGGCCGCGGTGGCAAGGGAGTCGCCACGGGCTTGGGCGTGATGCTCGGGCTCTGGCCGTGGATGACCTTACCTGCCGCCGTCGGCGTCGTCCTGTGGTTGATTGTTGTGGCGGCTTGCCGCTACGTCGGCTTGGCCAGTGTCGTGGCCGCGATTTCACTGCCAATGGTCGTATGCATCACCGGCCTGATACGTGACGGGGTCGATTCGCAAGCCGCACTTCCGTTCTTGATTGTCTCCGCCGTTATGGCTTTACTCGTGGCCTGGCGCCACCGGGGCAATCTCGCGCGGACGCTGGCGGGAACGGAACCGAAAATCGGCAGTTAAACGGCTACGGCCCATAGCCGTGCAATCATCATCAAGCCTCGTATTCCCGGTAGGGGTGTTTACACTACAATCCGCGTTCAAGCCGCAAGCGAAAATCCACTATGCCGCCCAACCATGCAACCGGACCATTGGTGCTGATCGTTCGTGACGGTTGGGGTCGAAATCCCAACCCCTGGCACGATTCTTTTAATGCCGTCAAACGTGCCGCCACACCCGTTTGCGACGCTCTGCTGCGAGACTACCCCTGGACGCTGATCAAAACCAGTGGCGAAGACGTGGGCTTGTCCGATGGCACGATAGGTAACAGCGAGGTGGGCCATCAGAATATCGGTGCAGGACGCGTCGTCAACCAGGAATCGGTCCGTATTACCAAGACCATCCGCAGCAACGCGTTTTATGAAAACCCGGTCCTGCTCGACGCCTTGACCAACGCAAGCCGAATCCACCTGCTAGGTATCGCCTCCGACGCCGGGGTGCACGGCTTGTTGGAGCACTTGTACGCCTGTGTAGAGTTGTGTAAGCGTCAGCACAAAACGCAGGTTTACCTGCATCTGTTCACCGACGGTCGCGATACCGGGCCTTTTACCGGCATTGACTTTGTAGATCAGATCGGCCGGGAACTGAACCGGGCCGGCGTCGGCCAAATCTCCAGCATCAGCGGCCGTTACTATGCCATGGATCGAGATAACCGTTGGCAACGCGTGGAGCAGGCGTACAACCTGCTGACCGGTCGCGGTGATCCGCCGCATTTTGCCGATGCCGCCGCGGCAGTGCGCAATTATTATGATCAGCCCACTAACAACAGCCAACGCGGCGATGAGTTCATCACCCCGCGCACCGTGGGGCCTGACCCGGCCCAGTCGCGCATCACGCATGGCGACACCGTGATCTTCTACAACTATCGCGGTGACCGGCCGCGTGAAATCGTCAAGGCCTTTACCTGCGACGACGAGCAATGGTCCGCCATGCCCGCTTCGCCCGACACCGGCAAAGGCGGCTTTTGCCGCGGCAAAAAACTAGGTTTGCATTTCGTCACCATGACCGGCTACGAGCAGGGCTTGCCCGTGCAAGTCGCTTTTCCCAAGTTGCGCCGGATGGCCAACATCGCCGGCCAATATCTTGCGTCGCTTGGCATGCGCCAGTTCCGCTGCGCCGAGACGGAAAAGTTTGCCCACGTGACCTTTTTCTTCAACGATTATCGGGAACAGCCGTTCGAAGGTGAAAGTCGCCAAATGGCACAGAGTCCCAAGGTGGCCACCTACGACCTGCAGCCGCAGATGAGCGCTGACAAGGTTACCGACATCGTCCTCGCCCGGCTTCAAGCCGACGATTGCGAAGAGTTTATCCTGGTAAATTTTGCCAACGGCGACATGGTCGGCCACACCGGCAATCTTGCCGCTACCGTCAAAGCCATTGAAACCGTCGACTTGGCGGTCGGCAAAATTATCCAAGCCTCGCTCACTTCTGGGAACGGGGGCAAGCTCATCGTCACCGCCGACCACGGCAACGCCGAGCAAATGTTCGACCCCGACACCAACTGTCCCCACACCGCCCATACGACCTATGATGTCGAATGCGTCCTGGTCGATCCTCGGTTAAAACACCACGCCACCGGTGCTATGAATCCCAGCCCAGCACTGCGATGCGACGGCCGCTTGGCTGACGTTTTCCCCACCGCCCTCATGATGATGCAACTCGATCAACCCCCCGAAATGGCCGGCCGGTCACTGATCGGCTGACATTGACCGCTTCAACAATGCAGTAGCCTTGGTGCTGAACCACATTGAAAAAGCTGAGGCTTGGGCCTCACGCGTCTACTTTGTGTCCTGCCACGGGGCGCTGATTTGAAAGCTATTTTGCTGTGCCTCATCGCCCGCCATTGATAGACAAGTTCAGTTGCTGCCTACCAATCCCGTGGTTTACATTGGCAACGGCGGTGGATTGGTCAACGGCCGGCCGGCTGGCCGCGGCAGATGCCGTGGGCTGAAAAACCTAGCAGATAACGCAGTGTGGGCGAGAAACGTTGGGCCATTTCCGGCGTGACCATCGGCCGACTATCGGCAAACGGCTTGATCCAGCAGCGGGTGTAGTAACTAAGGATCGCGCGGCGCGGCCTATTGGTCGTGTTGGGCCCGACACGGTGCCACGTGTTGGATAGCCAGATCGCCATCGACCCGGCCGGCGCGGCCATGACTACCTCGTCGTCCATCGCCTTATTGGCCCAAGTGGGTTTTTTCCGTCTCAGGTGGCTGGCCGGAACGAGGCGGGTTGCGCCGTTTTCAGGGACAAAGTCGTCCAGCATGAAAACATTCTGTGTCGAGAGAGGAAAATCAGGCAGCGGTTCGGGCAATTGTCCAAGTGGCACGTCGACGTGCCAGGGGCCGCCGCTCGTCTGTGGTCCGATCTTGTTGCCGCCCATCTCTGACAGCACACAGTCATTACCAAGCACGCTTCGTGCCAATGCGAGCACGGTCGGATGCTCGGCCAGCTTTTCAAAGAGGCGCCCCTTGACCGGCAAATGATTGACAAACTGCGTCTTATCATCGTGCTCGAATTGCGGCCGGTGCCAGAACAGCTTCATGACCTGATCCGGCGGTACGGGCCATGGCGTGTGGTGGTTTTCCTCCCGGGTGTGGCGGATCAGGCGCATCACTCTGGCCAGTTCCTGCTTGCTGGTAGTCGAGTAACTTTCGCGGATGTATTTTTCCATGACGTCGTCGTCGGGCAGGGCCTGTCCGTCTCCCGGATCGTACGGGTTCTGCCGTTCGTGTTCGAAGATCTCTTCCATCACATCACGCAGGGCCTCCACTTCCCTGTTATCAAGTACCCCCTCGATGAGGGCGTAGCCCTGTAGGGCCAGTTGAGACTTTGCGGTTTCGACATTTTCAGTTGTTTGGATCTCGGTATTCACAGGCGTTACTCACCATTCTGGTTTGTCTGAAGCAAGACAAGAAGCAAACTGACCGCCGGCATCCAACTCGTTGGCTTGGCCACCACGGTCTGCCATTTAGGGCAGTAGAGCCGAAACTCGACGGGTAATCATAACCAGTGAAATCGAGCGCAGTCGATGGGTTGCGCCCCGCAAGTATTTATGTAAGCAAATTGCTGAGCAAAAATCATCGTGGAAAGGGAAATGGGAGGAGAATGGGGTGTAAACAGAAAAAAAGTTATAAAAATTATGGGTTTGGGATATTCCGGGTATATTTAAAATATTTGATCATTTTGGTCACAAGGGTATGTGTGAACACTGGCAGGCAGTGTCTGATGCGGGTATGTCGTCAGGCATGCTGACCGGTCATTTTGACGGTTCCACTGCAAAGGGGTTGGCGGGTTGGGCGCTTGATTGTGGGGCATGTAAAAGTGGTTTGGTACGCAGATTTGATGTGTAGAGCAGTGGTCGGTTGCTTCCTCCAAGAGGTGTTTTAGCTACACTGCCGCTGCGATGGAGCAACTGATACCCCATAGCGCGTTTGCGGCGATGCCCTGGCCCATGTTGCTTCTGCTGCTGGTGGGATCGATTTATTACCTGATGTTGGGCGCGGACTGGCTGGTGGAAGGGGCGGCGGGGCTGGCCGGGCAACTGGGCATGTCCAAGGTGATTATCGGGGCGACGATCGTGTCGCTGGGAACGACCAGTCCGGAGGCGGCGGTGTCGGTGATGGCGGCGTGGGAGGGCAAGGCGGGGTTGGCGCTGGGCAACGCGGTAGGATCAATCATTGCGGATACCGGATTGATATTTGGGTTGGGCTGTGTGCTGATGGTGTTGCCGGCTGATCGGTTCGTGTTGCGGAGGCAGGGGTGGGTTGACATCAGTGCGGCTATGTTGCTTGCCGTTGTGTGTTACTCGGTGTTTGCGATGCATGGCGATCATGCAGTATTGGGGCGTTGGGTCGGATATCTTTTTTTGGCGTTGCTGGCGGCATACATGCTGATGTCGGTGCGGTGGAGCAGGCAACATTCTCAAAATGAGCCGTTTGACCAATCAGAACGCCAAGTTGGCGACCGAGTCAAGGAAAAATCGAAGGCGGCCCTGTCGGGTCTGATTTTGATCGGGGTGGTGTTGGTCGTGTTTTCCAGCCGGTTTGTGATCGGGTCAGTGGAACAACTGGCGGGTTATTGGGGCGTGCCGAGGGTTGTGATTGCAGCGACGCTGGTGGCGTTCGGTACGTCGTTACCCGAGTTGATCGTGGGGATAACAGCGTTGCGGCGCGGTCACCCGGAACTGCTGGTGGGTAATGTGATCGGAGCGGATATTTTGAACGTGCTGTTCGTGGTGGGCGCTTCGGCGTTGGCCGCTGAGCTACCGATTGTTGACCTTGACGCGGGCATTCCGCGGATATTTTTGTATCTGCACCTGCCGACCATGGTGTTGATCATTGGACTGTTTCTCTTCTATATCCTCAGGTCTTCCAAGCGCGGACACTTTCAACGGTGGTACGGGGTGCCGCTGCTGGTTTTGTACTTCACGTTCGTGATTATCAGTTGGATCGCGGGCATGGCAGAGGGCGGTAGCGGTTAATTCTTTTCCAGGACGGTGATATCAAGGAAGCGGGAATTGGCGGCGTCGGCAGGGATGCGGCCGGTCAGGACGGCGGTTTTTTTGAATCCGGCGCGACCAAGCGTGTCTAGCTTGTGGGGGCACGTTTCGTCTGCGTAGGCGATGTAGCCATCAGATTGGGGCAGGGCCAGGGTGTCAAACAATTCATCAGCTGCAGGCCAGAATTGAGGGTGACAATAAACGTCGACGATGACACGACGAGGCCAGAGTGGGTGTTGTGACCAGGCGGTGAGCCCGACGACGGCTGATGTGTGGCGATTTACGAGTGCTGTGCCTTCTGCGCGTGGATGGGTCGGATCGTTTGGACTTTCCCTGGCCAGCAGGATGTGCAGTAGACTTTCCTCGCTGATTGTTCGGCCTGTTAGTTTTATAGGCGCGCAGCGGACGACGCCGGGCCAGTTACCCATGCACAAGGCGGCCGAAGCCGGCCAGTGTCCCCAGCCGAGCGGTTCAATGGCGGTTGGGCCGGGTGCGAAGTACGCGTCATCGAACTTCTTATGCGAGTCGGCGTACCAGTGCATCTGCCCGCTTTGGGGCTCGATGGCGGTAAATCCGAAGCGTTCGTAGAGGCGAAAGGGATGTGTATTAAATTCAGTGACAAGAAATATCGCCTTTGCACCTTGGCTTCGGGTGCGGTTCATCTGGATGTCCATGAGCATGGCCATGGCGCCTTTTTTACGGTCGCCGGGCAGCGTATACACGTGGCCGAGCATGGCGACATGGTTCAGTTGGGTAATAAGGATGTTGGCAAACGGTTGTTTGTCGCGAAGCAGGAGGTAGAAGGACGTGTCAATGCCGCGGTTTTGCGTGAGGATGCAGCGGTTCTGTTCGTTCCAAATTTGACCTTTGTGGCCGATCAATTCAATGATGCGGTCGGCCCAGTCGGGCTCGGGCCCGTGCAGGACGGCGGCTTCGACGCTTTCACCGCTTTTGAGTTTGACCTGGCCTAGCGATTTATACATGGGATAAGTTTTTCGGGCGTTGGTTATCGGATATGGGGTATGGAAAGCCCGGCTTTGCAGATGGGCGATTGGGTTGTTTTTCTTGCGTAGCCGTAAATTCGCCCGGTACCGTGAAGGTAGAGTGTTTGGATCTGGTCGAACCCCGCTTCCCTGAGCATTCTCTGCATCGCACTGGCTGATGGCAGGAACCAATTCCAACCGCCGCGGTTAAGGCGTTGTTTGCTGCCGCTGTGATGGATAAGGCTACCGTCGAATTGGCAGAACGGTTCGGGCACATCGAGGCCGGCCGTTTCCAGGAGCATGGTTCCGCCAGGTTTGGTGGCGTTGAAGAGGATGCGCAGGGCGATCAGCGGATCGGAAACGTGATAGATCACCCCGGGAAAATAGATGATGTCGAAGCGGTTGTAGAAGGAGGGATGGTTGCAGTCATAAATGGACGAAGGGAGCACTTCGACGCGGTCTTGGATGCCAAACGACTCTGCAAGGAAGGAAGCGGTTTGGCTGTATTTTTTTACCTCTTCGAGGGCGGTTACGTTGCATTCGAGAGTGGCCAGCAGGAGAGTGGTGCCGCCCGTCCAGCAACCGATGTCAAATATCTGTTTTTGGGCGAAGTCTTGGAGGGTAATGGGAAACAGGGCGCAGAAGTTGGCCATGAGCTTGATGTGGCGATCGCCCATTTCCCCGGCGAGTTTGAAGGTGCCGAAATCGTGGTTGTGTCCCCAGCGGAACTTGATGGACAGGTCACGCTGGCGGTCGAGTTCTTCTTCGCTGTAGCCTTCGGCTTCGATGTCGATGATTTCAATACGGGATTCAAGGCTGCTGCGCAGGTCACTTGGTGAAATGCCCTTGAGATGATCTGTTTTGTACTGGTTGAAGCGACGGCGAAGCTCATGTTCAAGCGAGGCGGCTTTTTTATGGTCGAATGAGGGGGAGCCCGGCAAATCTAGGCGGTGGGCGACGGCGCTTATCCACTGCCTAGGTGAGGAGTTGAAGACTTTGGAAATAATTTTGGTGAACATCAACTGCCTCGCGGCGGACGGGACGTTACGATGACGGGTCGAACAGGCCGGTGCCGGCGTCGTTGCTGGGCGTTGCAATCTGTATGCCGAGATGTTCGGCGCTGGTTTGGGTTAATTGCCTGCCCTTTCGGGTTCGTGCCAGGAAACCAATCTGCAGCAGGTAGGGTTCGACGATGTCTTCGAGCGTGCCGGCGTCCTCGCCGAGGGTGGCGGCGACGGCTTCGAGCCCGACGGGCCCGCCGCGGTAGACTTCGGCGACAATGTGCAAGTACTTGCGGTCCAGTTCGTCGAGGCCCAGCGCGTCTACGCCTTCGAGTTGGAGGGCGGCGTCCACGGTTTGGCCGGACAATTGGCCGTCGGCTTTCACCTGTGCGTAGTCACGGATGCGGCGCAGCAGGCGATTGGCGATGCGGGGCGTGCCGCGGCAGCGGCGGCTTATGGTGTGCAGGGCGTCGAGCGTGACGCCTTGCGGCGTTTTGGTCGTGTGCATGTTCATCAGGGCGGCGCTGCGGCTCAGGATTTTCAATAAGTCCTGTTCGTTATAAAAATCGAGGTTGTGGATGATGCCGAATCGCGAGCGCATCGGTCCCGACAACAGGCCGGCCCGGGTGGTGGCACCGATAAGGCAAAAGGGCTTGATGGGCATGGTAATGGCTTTGGCGTGCAAGCCGGAGTCGAGGGTGAAGTCGATCTTGAAATCCTCCATGGCCGGGTAGAGGTACTCTTCAACGACCGGCGCCAGTCGGTGAATCTCGTCGATCAAAAGCACGTCGCCGGTTTGCAGTTTGGTAAGAGTGCCGACCAGGTCGGTGGGCCGGGTAAGGGCGGGTCCGGAACTGACAGTCAGGTGGGTGCCCAGTTCGTTGGCGATGATGTGGGCCAGCGTTGTTTTGCCCAGCCCAGGTGGCCCGTGCAGCAGGACGTGCTCCATGGGTTCTGCACGTTGCTTGACGGCTTGGAGGGTGATGGTCAGTTTCTCGATGAGCTTGGGTTGTCCCACGTAATCGGCCAGGGTGGTGGGCCGCAGGGATAGGTTCAGATGCTCTTCCTGCTCGTCGGTCGGTTGTGCGGAGATGATGCGGTGAGTGGCCATGGTTGGAAGCCAGTGGTCAGGGACTGGAGATCAGGAGGATGCTTTTGGCTGCAGTGTGATGGGGTTCTTTTGGTTAAGTCTCGTCGGATAGCTCCATCATTGAACTGACTCGTTGCGACGCCATGGTATCACTGTTGGCGAAAGGATTCACCATGCTTCGGCGTCAGTTTACGGATGGGCAATGGGACTCAATCGTTGTCTGCACCCCGGACCCCGGCGGCCCCCCTGCCAACTTGGGCCACGGGGTCAGAAGCGTGGAGTGCTTTGATCATTGGATCCGCGACGGGACACTGCCGGTGCTTCTGGATTGCTTGTGTGTGGGCTGTG
>CAUZAW010000013.1:0-22746 GCA_963577735.1 Phycisphaerae bacterium
GGCCACGGAGGCACCGGCACACTGAATGTGGAATCCGGTGGCGTGGTTGCCAATACGGTCAGTATTCTCGGTTACTCATCCGACTCCACCGGCGAAGCAACGGTCACCGGCGCAGGTTCGCAGTGGAACAACTCGGACTGGCTGTATGTGGGCCACAGTGGCGACGGTACACTGAACGTTACGGATGGCGGCGTGGTTGCCAATACCATCGGTTTAATCGCTAATCACTCCGGCTCAACGGGCGTGGTGACAGTAACCGGCCTTGGTTCACAGTGGAACAACTCAAATGATCTGTATGTAGGCCGTTATGGCGACGGCACGCTGAACGTTACCGATGGTGGCGTGGTTGCCAATACCTTCGGTTACATCGGCCGCTATTCCAGCTCCACCGGCGAAGCGACGGTTGCCGGTTCCGGTTCGCAGTGGAATAACTCGGGTCAACTGTATGTGGGGCGAGACGGCTCCGGCACACTGAACGTCACCGATGGTGGTGTGGTTTCCAATACACGCGGTTACATCGGTGACGTATTCGGCTCTACCGGCGAAGTGACGGTTACGGGCTCCGGTTCGCAGTGGAATAATTCGGAGTCTCTGTACATCGGTGGAAATAATGCACAAGCAGGTGGTGACGGCGTGTTGGCCATTGATGATAGTGGTTTGGTGGCGGTTTCGAATACGACCAAGCTGTGGGATGCGGGGGCAGTTAACCTTGATGGCGGAACACTCGATACCGGCACATTGGATCTGACCGAAGGCACCTTTAACATGACCGACGGCTACCTTCATGCCGATCATGTGATTGGCGACCTTAACAATCACGCAGGTTCGTTGGCCCCGGGCAACAGTGCCGGCATGACGACCATTTCTGGGGACTATACACAAGGTGCTGCTGCCACACTGGAAATCGAACTAGGTGGAACCGTTAGAGGCAATGAGCATGACGTGCTGGTTGTTGATGGGAACTTGAGCCTTGACGGTAACCTTGGCGTATTAGTAATTGACGGCTTTGAACCCCAAGCAGGTGACATGTTCGACATCCTTGATTTTTCACCAGAGGACCTGAGTGGTTCGTTCAGTGCAGTGAGCTTGCCTGCGCTAACATCTGGGTTGGCTTGGGATAACTCTGGTCTTCTAACCACCGGTCAATTACGGGTACTGGAAATACTGTTGGGCGGTGACGCGAATGGCGATAGTGTCGTGGACGTGGCGGATCTTGGTGTTTTGGGTGCCAATTTCAATCAGTCGAACATGGCCTTCGCTGACGGCGACTTCAACAATGATGGCTTGGTTGACGTGGCCGACCTTGGCATCCTCGGTGCCAACTGGACTGCATCGCAATCAACTGGCAACGCGTCAGCTTTAGTTCCTGAACCCACAACGCTATCGCTTCTTGCAATGAGCGTGTTGTTGGTTGGGCGCAGGCGGCGGCAAGCATCATCGCCAACCCGTTGAGTTTCTTAAGTCATTGGCTCTTTTCTGCTAATGTAAACTGGGTCTCGCGTCGTATTCCCTCCAGAAACAGTTTCCATGGCAAATTCTCCGCCGTCACAGCCTCCCTCTGATACTGATGAATCTCAGTTCGAACTCACTGCATCGCGTCAACTGGCGTCGTGGTTAGCCGAGCAGCGTGTCAGCTTCGCCATGACAACCTACCAGACAGGCAAGTTGTTTATGGTCGGCTTGCAACCCAATGGTCGGTTATCAATTTTTGAGAGGACGTTTAATCGCTGCATGGGGCTGTGGAGCAATGGTCAGACCATATGGATGAGCTCGCTTTTCCAGTTGTGGCGTTTTGAGAATGTGCTCGGCGCAGAACAATTATCCAATGGTTACGACCGACTTTACGTACCGCAAGTGGGCTATACCACTGGTGATATTGATGTCCATGATATCGCGGTTGATGGCAAGGGCAGGGTTGTTTTTGTCAATACATTGTTCAGTTGTTTGGCTACGTCCAGCGAAACACACAGTTTTATTCCGATTTGGAAGCCGAAGTTCATCAGCAAACTGGCAGCTGAAGATCGCTGTCATTTGAATGGGATGGCAATGGATCCAAAAACCCAACAGCCAAAATTTGTGACCACCGTTAGCCAGTCCGATGTAACGGACGGTTGGCGCGACCGGCGTCATAATGGCGGTGGCGTGATCGAGGTCTCGTCAGGTGAAGTGGTGTGTGCGGAGCTATCGATGCCACACTCGCCGCGGATGCATCAGGGGCGACTTTGGCTCCTGAATTCAGGAACTGGTTTTTTTGGCACAGTCGATCTGGCCAGCGGAAAATTTGAACCGGTGACGTTCTGTGCTGGCTACTTGCGCGGCATGGCATTGGTCGGCAACTTTGCGATTGTGGGTCTCTCCAGGCCACGGGACAACAAGACCTTTAGGGACCTTGCACTGGACGACAACTTGAAATCACGGGATGCCCAAGCTCGCTGTGGCCTCTACGTGATTGATTTACGGACAGGCGATATTGTGCATCGGTTAGATATCGAAGGGGTTTGCTCTGAACTATACGATGTGGTCGTCTTGCCCGGCGTTGTGCGGCCGATGGCGTTGGGGTTTAAAACGGACGAAATACGCCGGACCCTTTCCTTGGGTGATTTGCACGACTGATCCTGCCAATATGCCAAGTGCGTCCAGCCTGTTGCCGGTGAGTGATACACAGCTCCATTTCCTGATGACCGACGACAAATGGTTTTCGGCTTGATGTTGAAGTGTTGCTCTTGGTCAAGCCAAATGATCAGAAAACATGGTTAAAAACGATGTTTTTAATTTGATATTCACTGAATCCGCCATAATAATTAGTGTCTTGTTAGTGTCGATATGTTTGGCGTTTCATGAGTAATCTTTTCCCGATTCTCGCTCCTCGGAAAATTGTATGTGTGTCTATTGGCTAATAAGACAGGCGACTGAAGAAGTCGAGTCAATCAACACAGAAAAGAAAACCAGATGCAAATACAGAGAAAGCGACATCAATCAGCAGGATTCCTGTTTGATGACTACGATGCTGTGTGTGGGCACATGGTCTTTGGTGCACGTCCGATGCGATTTTGGCGGAGCGAGGGACTTTCTCTGGCGATTGCAGGGGTTATAGGTTTGGCGGTCGAATTGGCCAGTCCACCGTTGTCGGCGGTGGGGGCACCACTCTCGGGTTCCATTCGCTTGTCTGATCTGGGCACCACGGTGGCTGGGGCCACGTTCAAGGGCATCGCCGATCTTGACCATGCCGGCTACTCTGTCTCGGGTGCGGGCGATATCAATGGCGATGGATTGGACGACCTGGTGATCGGGGCACCCGGTGTGGATCTGGCTGGAAACCGTCGAGGTCAGAATTACCTGGTCTATGGCCAGCCAGGCGGCAGACCGCTCACCGGTTCGGTCGCCCTGGCCGACGTGGGAGGTATGGTGGCTGGGGCTACCTTTAGCGGCGTAAACGACAATGACCAGTCGGGCTTTTCCGTTTCGGCTGCGGGCGATGTCAACGGCGATGGACTCGATGATCTGGTGGTTGGGGCAGTCTATGGAAACAATCAGACAGGCCAGAGTTATCTGGTCTATGGTCGGCCGGGCGGCAGCCCTCTCTCAGGCTCGCTGGATTTGGCCAACCTGGGTGGGTCGATGGAAGGGGCCACTTTCAACGGGATTGAGAGCGGAGACATGACTGGCCGGTCGGTCTCCGGTGTAGGGGATGTCAATGGCGATGGGATGGCGGATCTTTTGATTGGAGCGTCGCGGGTCAGTGCGGGGGGCGACGATCGTGGTCGGAGTTACCTAGTCTATGGCCAACCAGTAAACGGAAATCCGCTTTCGGGCGGGCTGAATCTGATCAACGTAGGTGGCACCCTGCCCGGGGCCACCTTCAACGGGATCGACAACTGGGATGAATCAGGCGGGTCGGTTTCCGGCGCAGGAGACATCAACGGCGATAGCCTGGGCGATTTCTTGATTGCAGCACCCTTTGCGGGACCTGGTAACACCGGACGCGGCCAAACTTACCTGATCTACGGCCAGCCGGCCGGTAGCCCCCTCTCGGGTGCGTTCACTCTGGCCGACGTCGGAGGCGCGGTTGCCGGAGCCACCTTCAACGGGATTGAAAATTATGACCGTTCTGGCTGGTCGGTCTCAGCCGCCGGTGATGTCAACGGTGACGGATTGGATGATCTGTTGATCGGGGGCATGTATGCAAACGACTATGGCCAGGCCTACCTGGTTTATGGCCAGGATAATGACAACCCGCTCTCTGGCCCGCTGGACCTGGCCGATTTGGGGGGCGCGGTGGCGGGGGCTATTTTTAATGGTATTCACGACGATGACTACGCTGGCCGCAGCGTTTCGGGAGCCGGCGATGTCAACGGCGACGGTCTGGACGATATCTTGATCGCAGCGACCAGCGCGAATCAGGTCTATCTGGTTTATGGCCAGCCAAATGCCAGCCTGCTTTCGGGCTCGTTGGACCTGGCCGATGTGGGGGCTGCGGTGGCGGGGGCTACCTTCAATGGGGTTGAGAGCGGAGATCTGACCGGTGGTTCTATTTCCACGGCGGGTGATGTCAACGGCGACGGTCTGGACGACCTGTTGATCGCGACCCCCTATGCCGATGCGGCTGGCAGTAGACGGGGCCAAACCTATCTTGTTTACGGCCGGCGCGAGAGCCGCGTCACATGGATCGACCCGGGCAACGGCGCTTGGGATGACCACCTCAACTGGTTTGGTTTCCAAGACCCTGTGGCCGGGGATGACGCATTCATCCAGCCGACCAACGGATTGACCGTGAGTGGGCCGACCTCGGCAACCCAAATGGATTCGCTTACCCTGGGTGCCCAACAATCCGGAACGGCGAACTTCGTGGTCGATCCGGCGGGTACCTTGTTGATCGACCAGGCATTAACCATAGAAGCCGACGGCAGACTCTCCGGCAGTGGTACGGTGACCGCAGTGAACAAAATCACCAACCAGGGCGAGATCGACCTTGGTAGCCAGGGACTGAACCTCGCCGGCGGTGCACTGATCAATACAGGTGTGGTCCGTGGTGGCGGTACGGTTGACAACCGGCTAGTCAACTCTATGACTGGTGAAGTTCGTGTGGCCGCCAGTCAGGAGATGTATTTTTCTGATAATGGAACCCAAGCTAATGGCGGACGAATTGAAGTCCTAGGTGCGGTCGGACAGGCTGCTGAGATACGCTTCAGCGGTGAGTTGATCAACGCTAAGTCTACAGGCAATATTCTTGCAACCCATGCCACATTGCGATTCGATGGTGGGTTGAAGAACGATGGCGCTTTTGGTGTGTCTTTTGGTAATTCCAATGTGTTTGGAGATGTTGACAATCGTTCTGCCGGAACCCTTACGTTCACCGGTAACAGCGATGTTACTTTTTGGGATGATCTGGTGAATGATGGTACTGTCAAGGTTTCGGCAGGCTCGACAGTGGTCTACTTTGGCAAAGTATCGGGATCGGGTAGTTTCTCTGGAGACGGTAGGAATTTTATAGAAGGTGATCTTGCCCCCGGTTCCAGTCCGGGCACGATGTCGTTTGATGGTGATGTTGTTTGGGGAACAAATTCCACTACACAGGTTGAACTGGGTGAAATATCCGACCAACTTCTGGTTAACGGTAATGCATCCATTGACGGTGAGTTGAACGTTGAACTGCTTGGTGACTTTACACCTGACCATGGCGACCAGTTTCCTGTCATCACCGCCGGTACTCGTGATGGCGAGTTTGATGCCATTGACGGCATACAAGTCGCAGCGGATCTGACGCTGGCGCCGATCTACGATTACGCAGGTCACATTGGGCTGATGCTGATTGCTGCAGCGCCCGGTGACGCAAACTTCGATGGGATCGTGGACGTGGCAGATCTCGGTATCCTCGGCGCGAACTTCAACGCTACTGACATGCAGTGGGATACGGGCGATTTTAATCTCGACAGCATGACCGACGTAGCCGACCTTGGCATCCTCGGTGCCAACTGGAGCGCATCGCAATCAACAGGCAACACATCAGCTTTAGTCCCTGAACCTGCAACGCTGTCTCTTTATGTGCTGAGTGTGCTGGTGGTTGGGCGAAGGCGGCGTTAAGTGTCACCAGGTCGTGCCAGTCTTAAACGAGCTGGCTACAGAGGAGGATGCCGACTTCACTCTTTCCTCATCTCTTCAACCATCGCCATGATGCCACGCCGGATAGTGGTTGGGAGAGACGGCCAAGCCTCGATCACACGTTGAAGCTCAGGTGCAATGTCTGCAGTTTGGTGCAAGCGATGCGTCGGATTATGCGTCGCTTGTTTTGAAATTCGCGTATTCCTCGGGAAATTCGGGTATAGTTCGAGTCCTATATCGCCCATTCCTGAATTTCTGGGGAGTTGCAGGAAGTCGCAGTTGGTCGCAGGCTGCGAGCCTGATACAGGGCTAATCACACCTTATTTTCGGCAGTGTGAGGATTGCGATCACCCGAACCGACGCCGCATCGAAAGTTTTTTTTGTCCGGTTGGCAACATACAATTTGCCTGCTGTATTGTACTTTCCATGACCAACCTAAGCCTATCCACTATTCGATCTGCGTTTCGGGATCTCAACCTCGCCATAGAACCTACCGGCAAACAGTCACGTGCTGCTGTCGCGGTCCTCGTTCACGAAGGCGCCTGCGGGGTTGAGCTTCTTCTGGTGGAGCGCGTTGAGCGCGACGGCGATCCCTGGTCCGGCCACCTCACCCTACCTGGCGGACTGGTGGACTTGAAAGACGCCAGTCCAAAAACTGCTGCAGAACGAGAGACTTTCGAAGAGGTTGGGATCGATGTGTCCACAGCAAAATATCTTGGGCAGCTCGACGATGTTACGGACAACGCCGTGACCGTTCAGGTATCGGCATTCGTATACGTGGTACAGCATAAAGGAGAAGCGCAAATCAACCACGAAATCCACGACACCTCCTGGGTTCCCCTGAACGAGGTCGCCTCTTTAAGCCGGCATGGACAAAAAGAGAGCCAAATTGTTGGGAGCACACGCGAATGTCCGGTCGTGTATCTGCTGGGGCCCCGGCGTCCACCACTATCGGGGGTAACCCACCGAATTATTCAGCAACTTTTCGCAATCGCAGGTGCCGACTTTCTTTCTCAGAAAGCGACGGACCCCGTGACTCATATTGATCTGCAAAGGGGCTTTCGAGCTCTCGGACTCGAACGCGAAGACGTCCTGTTTTTCCACAGCTCGCTAAAAAGCTTTGTGCGCGTTAAAGGAGGTGCCGATTCGGTCATCGATAGTGCGGTGGAGGCGATGGGAACCTACGGCACGGTGGTGGTGCCAACGTTTGTACAGAAGGTCAATGGGGAACGTGCCACCTACCGTCAGCGGGAGCAAGCTTGGAATATCGAAACCTCACCTTCGGATGTCGGCTATGTCACCGAGATTTTCAGAAAGCGTCCAGACAGTATACGAAGCGATCACTGTTGCGACTCTCTCGCCGCGATAGGCGCCGAAGCTACCACCGTGATGAACGCACACAGAATAGCTCATTCACGGCCGAGCCTTTGGAACGAGCGGGCCTTTGGCCGTGGCTCACCATGGGACTGGCTGGTGGAACGAAATGCTCTGTATCTGCTGATGGGAGTGGATTTCCATGTGTGCAGCATTTTTCACTATGCGCAAGCAGTCTGGGTCGAAAAGAGGCTTAACAAGATGGGAGATGAGCGGGTATGGCCTGCCTACAACTTTCCTGAGATGGGACGCCGGGTAAAGGCGGAAGGGTTGGTAAAAGAGATCTGGGTAGGCCCCTCTCGCTGGCAGGCATTTCGAGTCGAGCCGTGCATGGAGTTTGTCATGCGCATTTTGGACAACCACCCAGAAATAATCAAGGAAGAAACGCTAAAACCTTTAGGTGAGTAACTATCATCGGTCTGCGAATCAATGCTGTGAAATAAAGAAAGACTGGCATGGCGAGGAGTTCTCGATGATGGTCAGTGGCGTAGCTTGTCCGCATCCGTAGGAGTGTCTGGTTTGATTGTCCCTGTGGTGGGCCTGAGGAATTCTTTCGCCAACAGGTCAGCAACAAGTCGGTGTCCCTTCTCGTTTGGATGCATACCATCAAGCAGCAGGTCCTCGACTTGGAAATGGTCTTTGACTCGACGAGAACCGAATACTATATGAACGGTAATCTCGTGCAGACGTCACCGAGCAGCGGCCGTTCGGCCCAGTTTGCCAACATCAGCGGCCTTCGCTGGGGCATCAACAACGATCCCAACATCGGCGCCGGTTTCATCGACAACGTCAAAGTGGCCGTGGTACCCGAGCCCGCAAGCCTTGGTCTGCTGGCACTTGGCGGCATTGCGATGCTGAGTCGGCGGCGGACCTGAGATTGCCGCCGAAATTCAGTTCCTGGATTCAGGCCTCAAGGTAGCCGCCATCGTGCAATTTCCATATGCACGGACTGAGTGCCCTCGGCTTCTGGATAATCCGCATTACGATAAGAATACGGCGTTACCAGTGTGCCATCATTCAACTGGATGGTGTTGCCGAAGCCACCGCCACTTAGATTCCCTTCCGGGGTTTTACCGTCGATGATCATGATGTCGTGTTCGAAAGAAAACCAGAACCCATCCTCTGTCTCTTTGCCAACGACCGCCCGTACACCCAGGGGCAGATCCAGCGATCGCACGGTATAGGTCAATAGCAGTCGACCGTCCTGCAGACGCACAATGGAGGGGTACATGGTGCCATAATCACCCATGTTTCCATGCACCTGCCATGAGTGGCCGTGGTCATCCGAGCATAGAACGATCAACCGTTCGGCCTGGTCGTAGTGCACTTTTTCCGGTAGAGGTTTGCCTTCGATGGGCCACTGCTTCTGGTTGACCCGGCACAGTGCAAGGATGCGCCCCGCCCGGTTCTGCCAGAAGAAAGTTTCGGCCCAGAGTGGGTCGGTGTATTCAGGTGGCTTGCCGTGTACGGTGACCGGTTCATGGGCCCAGGTTAATCCTTGGTCATGGCTGCGATAGATGATGTCGGGTTGATCTTCCATACTGGAGATTCCGAGGATCACTGATTTGTCTTGGAGTTCGAGCGAGTTACGCGAACTCATGGCTCCAGTGCCCGGCCGATATTCATCGGGCGTCAGCGGGCAAGCCACCCAGGTCCGCCCGCCATCAACCGAGCGATAGATATAGGTCTGGACGTGCCCGGCAGAGTTGCGGTGGTCCCGGGGGTGAAGATGCATCGTCAGCAGCAAGGTGCCGTCTGACAGGGGGCACAGGTAGGGTTCGCGCGGCAGGACATCGGCGGCGACGCCTGGGTCGGACCAGCTGCGGCCATCGTCGGCCGAACGAAGGAACAGCACGTCCTCATGCATGTAGGCCCGTCCGCTGGGCATCTTCTTTTCGAGTTCGTAGCCGCGAAACGCCGTTAGGAGCAGTTCGCCATCCGGTCGCTGCACCACCATTGGCTTGTAGTCGCTCGGTGAACCTAGCGGGATACGCTCGGCGGGCAGGCCATCAGCAGGCAGGGTGTGGGGATGGCGTACGGCAATCGTGTCGGTTGTTGGTGGCATGGTATGGCAGTCTCTTGCAATAATGTGGGTCGGGGCAATTGACTGGGCGACATTGTGCCAAGAACAATTGCGGCGGGCTTTGGGGGCATCGTGTCCGGTGCCAACATTAAATACGTCAGGTTGACCACTAGCCGCTGCCGGAGAAGAAATAGGGGTACTTGCTGCCTCGGATTTCGGCCTTGTTCTTCAGCGGTTCCACGTGGCCATCAATGAACAGGAAGTTGTCCACCCCCTTGGCCTTGTTGTTCCACCGGGAATTAGCATTGCCGGTTCGATCGTGGCGCACGGTCCGACGATTCTTGTCGGCGGTGAAGCCGGTCTTCACCAACCACGGGTCAACCCACCAGTCGGCGACGGGAGGATTGTTATAGTAATCAAATACGAGAATACTCACCGTGGGTTCCTTGATCGAAGAGATCGGACGCCATTGGGGGGCAAGGTAGTTTTGTTTTTACCATGAATCCCAGGGGAAACATGTGGAGATCGCCTTGGGCATGGCGTATTCACACCCGCCTCCGTTTAACTCAGGGCATTTGTAGACCTGAATCCTTCGGCCCCACCAATTCGTCCGATTAGGAGCTACTAACTGCTGTTGGCGCGTATCATCTGCAACCATTCCTCCTTCCGCCTCATAAACATTGCCCAAATAGTCAATGATCATGCCCGGCCAGGCCCAATCGTAGTAATTAAAGTTTGGTTCGTACAGTTCGCCGTTTGGCATGCCCCCCGTGACACCACCCGAACCCCACGCCCAACCTGGTGGCAGAACGTCATTGTTGTCGGCGCAATATGAGTACATCGCGATGCCAATCTGCTTGAGGTTGTTAGCGCACACGATGGTGTTGGCGGCCTTTCTTGCCCTTTCCAAGTTCGGAAGCAATATTGCAATGAGCAGCGAGATAATTGATATGACCACCAGTAATTCAATCAGTGTAAAGCCACGTGTGGCGGACGAAGCATGTGAAGAACTAATGCTTGGCATGGAGACTACTTGGGTAAATGAAGTGCGATCGCAATATTAGCTCGGTTATTTAATTATAGCTATAACATGAATTGCCAATCAAACAGCGGCGATGAAAGCCAAGACTGAACGTTTATGTGTCATTGATAAATCGCCATACGGTGGGCAATGCAGACCAAGTGTCGATCACGCGTTGAAGGTTAGGTGCAATGGCTGCAGCTTGGCGCAAGCAATGTGTCGAATTATTTGTCGCTTGTGTTTAAGTCTGCATATCCATTGGGAAATCGAAAAAGTTGGACTCCGACATCACCTGTTGGTGATAAAGAGTTGAGGCATTCGCGGTTTGAGTGAAGTGTCTTCAGCGGTGTGGGTTCCACGCCTTGAGTTGCGGATTGCTCGCAGGCCAGTATTTTGAGCTTCAGGGGTTGGAACCCTGTGGGGAATATACAGAGGCGTTTAGAGGCTGAAGTGTTGCTCCATGTTCGTGGTTTCCCAGGGGTCAAAAATGGGTCAGAGACTGGACGCTTTAGGTCTGTCAATGCATTAAAAGTCAATGCAAGGTGGCAGGTTTGTTTTGCCTTTATGCTAGGATGATGTCAAGTGACGAAAGCCGGGGGATAAACTTGTTATGTGACACCATATGCTCCTAGCGCAAATTCCCAGAAGGGACCCGAGCATGCCATCTCGTGCCGTCTAGGAGTTGCCATTTTCTCAGCGTGAGCATGCTATCCATTAATCTCTCATGCAAGACAAACAGATGCACCAAATATCGACATCCACTCACCGCTCACGGAACTCTCTATTGGTTTGTGCGATCGTTGGTTTCCTGATGCTGATCCCCGTCGGGGCGGTCTATGCCCATGGGGTGTCTTCGGCTGATCGGGAAGCGATGATTGGTGGCGGTGCGGTGGAGTATGTCTGGCTAGGTGCGACCCACATGTTGACTGGCTACGATCACTTGCTGTTCTTGTTTGGGGTGATCTTCTTTTTGACTGGTTTTCGAGACGTCATGAGGTTCATCACCGCCTTTACCTTGGGGCATTGCATTACGCTCTTGGGCGCAACATTGGCTGGCATCAGCGCAAATGCCCATCTCATCGATGCTGTCATTGCTGTCAGCGTCATGTACAAGGGTTTCGAGAACCTTGACGGGTTTAAACGTGTTTTCAAGCGAGATGCACCCAACTTGCTTTGGGTGGTATTCGGTTTTGGCCTCATCCACGGTTTTGGCCTTTCTACCCGTTTGCAAGATCTTCCCCTTGGAGACGACGGCCTTATTATTCGGATCCTCTCCTTTAATGTTGGTGTCGAACTAGGTCAGATCGCCGCGCTATGCGTCATGGTGATGTTCTTTGCATTGTGGCGAAAGTCGGCGTCTTTCATCAGGTTTCGCACCCTAGCCAACCAAGGGTTGGTCTTGGCCGGCCTGGGATTGCTCGTGTTTCAACTGGTCGGGTTTTTTGCCGAACTGAACCATCCCGGCCACCATGAACAACCCGTCCACGAGTATCGGCAGCCTGACGGTCATCACGGGCACGATCACTGAGCGTAGGTGGGCGCAAGGGACTTTGATGGGCTCCCCCTGTATCTAGAGCCATCACGCCTGCACAGCAAGCTGTGACAACAACCGTGCCATTGCAGATCCACCTGGCCACTCAAGATGTTCATGGCCCCCGGGCATTTTCTGGGTGACGATCAGTGACCGGACTTGCGTGTGCTACGCTCGTAATCGGCGAAATCCCAGTACACCGTTGTCTGCTCATGAAATTCCTGCATGACTTCGATGCCCTGTGTACGTCCGGTTCCACTTGTTTTGTACCCACCGTACGGACATTGCGGGTAGCTCAGGTGAATGTCGTTGATCCAGATGCTACCGGCCTCGAGTGTGTGCATCGCCCGATGACAACGCATGGCATTTTGCGTGAACACAAATGCAGACAGACCATAGGGCGTGTCGTTTGCCTGGCACAGTGCCTCATCGAAATCACGGTAACTGGTGATGCCCAGCACCGGCCCGAATGTTTCCTCGGTCATAACCAAGGTGTCCGGCTGGCAGCCTGACAGCAGCGTCGGTGCGAAGAACCAGCCGCGATCGAACCCGTCGCCCAGCAATTGCGTGCCGCCGGTCTCCAGCCTGGCGCCCTTTGCCAACGCGTCATCGACATGCTGCTGTGCCGTTGCGAGTTGGTGTTTATTGATCAGTGCGGCATAGTCGGTATCTGGATCATCGACGGCGCCAACGCGGATGGTAGCGATGCGATCCTTGAGCATACCAACAAGTTCATCGTAAACGTTCTCGTGTGCATAAACCCGATTGACCCGATTGCACACCTGTCCGCCCTGTCGAAATGCCTGGAAGGCGATCGCCTCCGCAGTCGTTGGTAGCTGCGCGTCCTCACAGACGATGGCGGGGCACTGGCCACCCAACTCCAGTGCAGTTGTCTTTAGTTGTTCCGCGGCCGCGGTCATCAGGGCTCGGCCAGCAGCCACACCGCCGGTCAGGCATGCCTTGCGGACCTCCGGACGCGCCAGCAGCGGGCGGGCAACCGCCTCGCCTCGACCAGTCACGACATTGAACACACCGCCCGGCAGTCCGGCAGCGTGCATCGCCTCGGTGAGGAGCAAGGTCGACAACGGGCCCTCGGACGGCGGCTTGGCGATGACCGTGCATCCTGTCGCAAGTGCGGGCGCCACAAACCGTGAGAGAAGAAACAAGGGGTTGTTCCATGGCGATACCACCAGGACGACGCCCACCGGCCGGTTCAGCAGCAGTACTTCTTCGTCCGCGATATCACTCTGCGTAATAGCGCCGCGTATGCGCACCGCTTCCTCGGCGTAATACCTGAACTGGCGGGCGGCTGCGTGCACCTCGTTCACGGCATCGGGCAAAGGTCGTGCCAATTCATCGGCAACGACACGGCCGATCCGATCAGCGGCATCTTCAATGCCCGCTGCGGCACGTTGCATATGTTCACTACGCGTTGCTGCAGGCAGGTGCGACCATGTTTCAAAGGCGGCAGCCGCGGCATCCACCACGGCCGTCAGCGCTTGAGTGGAGGCGATGGGGACAGAACCGACGACGCGATCGATGTTGCACGGGTCTCGGACCTCGATGCGGTCGCCGCTATCCGGTTCGATCCAGTCGCCGTCAATAAAGTGGCCCAGGTTCAGGGGGTATTGGTGGTTTGGAGGCATTGAAATTTGATCTTCGATGAGTCTGATCAGCGTCCTATGTTATGCGTTGCGTGTGAGTGGGCAACATCAAGAAACCTGTTGGCGTTCTCCATGGCATTATGGAAAGTTGATCAAGACGGACGCTCCGCTGTCGTCGATGTCGACGACGTATGTGTGTTGGTGGCTATCACGCGGCCAGCACGGTCACAGCACGGGATGCTTGCGGTCTCTAGGCTACACGCATTATCCTCGTGGTCTTTTCGGGGATGGGAAAAGACCGGCTGTCCCTTCTTTACGTCATGGTGCATTGGAAGTGAGGTTCAACAAGAGAATGAAAACAGCCTGGCCCGCTCCAAATGAAAGTGGATCGAGATGAGTCTCCCGACGGTTCCTTGAGCATACGGGGTACCCAGCATCTTTGCGGACAGCATCCGCTTGTTCTTCCAGGTCATTCGGTGACCCAGGGAATCGCCGCGAAACGGAACGGATTCCTTGAACGTGAAGCCGGGAATCGGTCTGCCGATGGTGTCACGCAGCTCTGCTCGGATCGACCCCTTTCGTGCATCTGTATTGACGCGGAGTTCTCTGTTTGCCCAGTACATTCGCCGGATATGCAAGAAGCCGGAGCTGCGGGCAGGCTCGATGGCTGCCCAGCGGTCTCGCTTCAACTTGGCCATTCCGATGCCTGGAAGATTTAACCGCCCGTCGGGCAACGCTGCCGGCCGCTTCGCGACCCGAACGTAGGCGTTCTTGCCTTTCTTCCCGGTGAAGAAATAATCGCCATTGCCTGTAATGCAGCCATGATAAATGATGTAAATATGATCACCGACCGCAATGGGATTGGCCACGTAGATGTCCATCTCGTCCCAGGATCCGCGCGGTCCGACCGAGATGACGGGATCTCGACCGGCGGGTCTGTCCCAAACGCGCGCGTCACGGCTGAATGCAAGTTGCGGTTCCTTCTTACACCCTTCATGAGGCCGGAAATCAGTGACCAGGCCAACGTAACCGCCCGGAACCTTCAAGGAGGCAAAGTGATTGAACTCACAGTCGGGGGGATCTTCGTCGTCGGGAGTGAGAATTTCTTGTGGATACGGGAGGTACTCTAGATCCTTGGCAAAGCTTACGCCTATGGATCGGAACTTGCCGAACTTGCCGAAAGCCCGCCCCTGCAACCAGAAGATCCATTTGCTCAGGTCCTCGTCGTATCCATGGCAAAACGCGTTGTCCGTAACGATGGTATTGCTTACCAACTCCCTGGGCCTGCGACGCCAGGTGAAGCCATCCGGCGAATCGTATACAAATAACCCGTTGGTGACCCCCCTGTTATTCTCCTTGTTCCAATAGACTGGCTTTTTGCCTCGCGGGGTGCGAAACCTGCTCATGCCCATGCCGACATAGGGTTGCCTCGCGTTGGTCGAGGTCGGATTCTTGAACGTGGCAGCCATCCCGACGCCGCCGAAGGGTGGGAACTTGACCAGATTGTTTTGTCGTGAGCCTCGCCACGAGACCAGGCCAAGCTCGGGTTTCTCCCAGTTTAGGCAGTCGGTTGAAACAGCGTAGGCGTATGATTCCGCCCAGCCAAGTTCAGGGTAACGCTTGGCGAAATCGGGATCATGACGGTAGTACCAGAGTTTGAATGTCTTTTCGTCATGATCATAAAGAAATGAGCCGTGCAGCAAGACATACAGACCGTCCCACGGTTTGTCTGCCTTGAGGATGGGTTCAGGGTGTTTTTCCGCTGGGCACATCACTCGATGAACCCCCTCCATGCGTTCAACGAAAAGGTCGTCGATCAAAAGATAGGTCACCGGCGGGTAGAGGCCGGTATGCAGGTGCTTATGTGGGTCGTTCTTCACATTCGCATTTCCGGGGACATTGCTTGTCATCTAGCGCTCCTTCCTGTGCCTTCTTGTTTCAACGCAAATAGGATAATCGTTGCTGGAAGTTTTGATGCTCTAGCAGCCGCCTAGCACGGGCAATCTTAGGCGCAATCGCGAAGGTGCAGGCGCGGCGGCCATCATATCCTACACTGGCAACGACGCGGCCGATTCGCTCAGCGTCATCGCTCGCCCGCCGGGCTGATATGTCAGCGGCTTGGGATCCAGCCAGTCGACGAAGGCGTCCTTGACCGCAAACGCGAAAAAGTGATTGCCCTGCGGGTTGTAGTGTCCGATGTAGAGCCGTTTGATATATTCAGCAGGTGATAGGCGATACGCTTTAAAGTCGTCGGCGTGCTGCTGCCAACCATCGACGTATGGCACGTCATGGCGCTGCAGGTAATCGATCAGCGATTGATCAAAGCGGCGCTCGCCTTGAAGGGCTGCAGGAAGGACAGCGTGTCCGTAGCTCAGCAGCACAAGCAGTTTCTTGCCCGTGGAGGCGATCCATTTGCGTGTCAGGTCCAGTATGAATTCCGTGGACCGTAGCCCGTATGCCAAGTGCAATGCATAGGCATCTTCCACCGAACAGTTGGGGTCAGCCAGGTTGGCGTCGATCTCGAACACTTCGGCCAAGGCCTGTAGATCTTCCACGTTTGCCACGCGGCCGCCCAGTTGCAATACCTTCAGTCGAACAATCGGATCATCCTTGAACATCTCGTATACCCGCTGCGGATCACAAAGCTCTCGCAGTGCATCCGGCGTCGGACACAAGCTGGGCCGCTCGACGAACCGGTCGGACTCCAGGTCGTAGCGCACGTGTGCCCAAGGTACCCCTGCAAATAAAAGCGGGTTTGCTGTATCGACGTCGCTCATCTTGCGTAGCCGCATGCTGACGTCCAGGTTCCGCTTGTGGTCGTCGTGGTAAACGTTCAACACGATGTGAGACGCACCCAGGTCGGTGGCCTCGACACGCAGTGCCCTGCGATACGCCTGATACACTCCCCAGCCGCCCACGCCAAAGTTGCGGATCGGCTCTCCCAGGTGTGCGGCCAGGTACTCCTGCCACGTTTCACCGTCGCTTACCTGGGCGCATTGTGTGAAGCTGTCGCCGTATGTGTTGATTCTGCACGGCTGATCGCGAAATTGAATGAGCTGGCGTTGGCCACCGTCTTCGTAATTCTCCATCGCGTAACACTTGTCCAGCCCGTGTTTGATAATCACGCCACGCAGAACGTAGCCCAGTTCCGGGTCGAAGCGGGCCCACATCGGCGCATAATCCGGATCCAGAAAGTGCTCGACCACTTTGCGGTTGAAAAAATCCTTGTTTAGAAAATCGCGAACATCATCACCCATGTGCGTATCTCCATTGGCAACGAAATATGACAAACTCAAGTATAAATATCACATTCAATTCAAATTGTCACGTCAGTTTTGGGTGCCGGGGAACGGGCCCTTCCAGCACACGGACGAGGTCAAGGCTCGCGGTGGCCGATATCGCGGAGTAGGTGTAGGGTTCGTGGTTCACGTCCGGGTGTGTCACGGCGAGATGTGGGGCATCGCGTCGGAGCCTTCCACGCACACCATGCCCGCACCGATGCCCCCCAAGGTGAAAGGCAATGTGGTCGAGGCGTGAATCCGTATAAGCAGTGCTGAAAGGGTGGGTCATGGGAGAAGAAATACAGTATTCAGAATACAAAATTCAGAATATGATATTGGGATATCTTGGAGGCCCTCTGGCAAGAGGGCTTCGACGTGTTGCAAGCATACATCGCGAGAGAAGGGCACGCACTGGGCCGCGCCGTGTCCGACCCGGACCCTCTCACGGCGACGCCCGTTTCAAAAAGTCCGGCGCTTTCCACGCGGGATCAGGGTACGAGTAAAACCCCTGGCCCGTCTTCTCTCCGAGATGTCCCTGGGCGATCTTGTCAAGAAGAATCCCGGGAGGTTGGTCGGACGGGTCGCCCGATTCTTCGTAGTAGACCAATTCAATGTCGCGTACGACGTCCAGTCCAACGACGTCCATCAATCCCAGCGGACCGATCGGTGTTTCCATCTGGATCATCCATGTGCGGTCCACGTCCTCTGCGGTGCCGATGCCCTGGTCGACGACGCGCATCGCCTCTTTTTTCAAGGCACGCCACATCCTGTTGAAAATGAAACCGGTGCTTTGCTTGCGCACGAGGATGGGAATCACCCCGATCGAGATCATGAAGTTCTGCACAGCCTGCATTGTCGCGTCTGACGTCGACGATCCTCGCATCAATTCGACGAACGGGTGTCGCCATATCGGCTGGACAAAGTGTGCGTTCAATGTACGGTCCGGGCGCGACGTCGCCGATTCGATGCGCGAAATGCGAATGGAAGAACTGTTTGTGGACAGGATGGTTTCCGGCGGACACATCTGGTCAAGCTGCCGAAACGTCTCGCGCTTGACGTCAACGTCCTCCTGGATCGCCTCGATGACGAGCGATGCTTCACCGACCGCGTGGCCCAGGTCGTTGGTTCGCCGGATGCGGTCGAGAATCTCGCGTCGATGTTTGGCATCAGCGCCTCCATCGGCGATCATTCGATCCAGGAACCCCGGCACGATCTCGTGGACGCTCCTTTGAATCGCCTCCTCCTGAAGATCATGCAGCCAGACCTGTTTGCCTTGGGCAGCACACTGCAGCGCGATCTGGTTGCCCATGAATCCGGCTCCGATGACACTTACCGAACTGATACTGTTGGCCATGGTGATCTCGATTCATCATTCGTGTGCGAATACACTACTGGACCGTGTCCGCACTCATGGCGTGCCCTCAGTTCGGCTCGACACCCGGTCCCCAGGCCAGCGGCGCCAGTGCTTCGATGTCGGTGGCCACGTCTACGACAACCGGCCGATCACAGCTTAACGCTCGCCGCAGGGCAGGGGCGATCTGGTCAGGATGCTCGACACGGATTCCGACGCATCCGAAGGATTCGGTGACGCTGGCCAGGTTTACTTCGTTGAACTGCCACATTTCGAAGCCGCTTTCCTGCCGGCCGCCACAGGCATCGGCAAACAGTTCAAGTTCCTGGTTATAGGCATGATTGTTGTTCACGACGACAACCACTTGGATACCGTAGCGTGCCGCCGTTTCCAACTCCGCCAGATGGTAGTAGAACCCACCATCGCCGCAGAAACAGATGACCGGCCGCTCGGGCGCGGCACACTTGGCCCCGATGGCCGCTGGCAGCGCCCACCCAAGGGAGCCGGCAGCGCGGATGAACGTTTGCGACGGCTCAGTCAGTTCGATGTACATCGCGGCCCACATGCCCGCATGCCCCGTCCCTGAAACAACGATACTGTCCGTCGGCAGCGCCCGCGTCAGCTCCGTGCACAGGCGCTCCGGCCGGATCGGTACCGCGTCACTGTGACAAAGCGGCCGGACCTCTTTGCGCCACGCGGTGACCAGTTCCTGGCCCCGCGATGTCCAAGCACCCCGGGAAGCCGACACGCTGGCCACATCAATCATCTGTCTGAGCACCGTCCGTGCATCGCCGCAGAGAGACACCACGTTCGGATAGTTGCGGCCAAGTTCAACCGGTTCGATGTCCAATTGGATTACAGACGTGCCGAAGGGAGGAACACGCCATTCGTGGGTGACCTGGCTACCGGTGTGACTGCCGATGTAAAAGACAAGGTCCGCCTCCGAAACAATACGATTGGTACAAACCCGCGAGTAAAATCCCACCACACCGATGGACAGTGGGTCGTTCTCGTTGATAGCACCCTTGGCGTTCAGCGACGTAGCCACGGGGATATCCAGGAGCCTTGCCAACTGAACTAACTCGACCTGCGCACCAGAAGTGGCGACCCCGCCACCGGCGACGATGACCGGGCGCTGCGCACCGGTCAGGACACGAAGAGCGTCGCGGACATGCTGGGGGTCAGTGGCCGGACGGTATGCTGGACAAGACGCGTACCGCGGCTCGGCGACCAGGTCCAACTCGACCTCGTCTTCCAGGATCTGCCCGAGAAAACCGGCCAGTTCAAGATGTACCGGCGCCGGATTACCGATGGTCGCGGCCCGAAATCCCTGGCGCAGCAGGTCCGGCAGCCGTGACACCGTGTCGACTTGGACGTTGAACTTGGTCAACGGCTCGAAGATGGGATGATCTTCGATCTCCTGGTAGACATGACGATACTTTGTCTCGGGCAGACGCCCACCGGTCAGGGCGATGACCGGAGAACCCGCCAGGTAGGCATCACGCAAACCAACGGCCAGATTCGCCGCACCCACCGTCTGGGCAATACAGACGCCCGGCCGATGCGAAACGCGGGCATATCCATCGGCCATGTATGCGGCAGCCTTTTCGCTGTGAACATTTACGCATGTGATGCCGCGCTGGTGCATTTGGACCAACGCCGGAATCATGGCCGCAGGCACGTAAAACACATGACTGGTACCGTAGGCATCCAGAAACTGCGCTAAGTACTGCGAACCGGTCATGGTCGCCATGATAGCACAGGCGTAGACGTTGCGGATCTGGGCATTCTCGGTGCTAACTGAAGTAGGTCGCAAATAACCGGCAACGCATCAACCTTGGTTCCTGAACCAGCGATTGCCACATCACTCGCGATTGGTTTGACGTATGTCGGCGTCGAAGGGTCAGTGGGTAGCCTTTACAGGCATGATAACTACTTATGGCTGATCGATGGTCATACCCGCGTAACTCTTGGTGCACATTCTTATGGAGGTGACCTGCGCTGCGCCGTTATGCGGCTATCTCTGAGGACGAAAAATACCATAACATAGCCACCAGCATCAATCATGGGGCAGTTTGGTTGGGGAGTATCGGACGAAGATGGTTTGCGTAGCGGCTTTGATTGATTGATTGGTTGACCCGTATCGGGTTCAAGAGGATATTGCATCATGCCAGGTATAAAGCCAACGGGTTTTACGCTGATTGAACTACTTGTGGTGATCTCCATTATTTCACTGCTGGTTGCCATGTTGCTGCCGTCGGTCGAAAAAGCACGCCACTCGGGAGAGCAAATCGTTTGTGAGGCCAATCTGCGGCAAGCCGGCATTGCCTTGCAGGCCTATGTGTCAGATTGGGACAATTGGATTCCTCCTTATGAGAACTGGTACAACGACCACCATCGATCGAAATTAGTCGTCAATCCGGACGGCACCTGGTGGTGGAAGAAGGACTTTGTTGAACTTGGCTCTCTGCTGCAAAGCTACTTAGATCCAGGCGGCGACCCAAACGCCAACATTTTCAATCGGGACGGCAGACTATGGTGTCCCAGCCTGGGTCTGTCGCAAGGACAGGCAAACGCTTACGGTTACAATTTCGCCTTTCTTGGCGCCAAGTACTCCCTCCACTCAGATGCTAAGAAGTGGTTCTACCGTCAGATGGACGATGTCAAGTTTCCCAGCAACATCATCTCTGACGGCGATACAGGATTCTCCATACCCGGCTGGCCCAGTCAGGCAATCAACTACTGGATCACAATTCACAGAACCCTCGGTTTGTATGGCCCGGATGTGATGACCGCCGATCAAGACGAAGATCCGCTGCCAAACCATGCAGATGTCTTGCAACGCCCCGTTGGCAAGCGCCATTTCCGGGGCGCCAACGCGGTGTGCTTGGATGGTCATGTGGAATGGCAAGCTCAAATCGACTGGCATAAGCGAGAAAACGACCACCGCTGGCGAGAAGAAGATGCCGTTTTTCATCCCCATCGCTAGGTTGTAATGAGGTGCCTGGTCAATTTGTCTTGGCTCACATCATTATGAAGATGATGGCGGCTTTTCTTGCCCTTTCCAAATTTGGAAGCAATATCGCAACCAGCAGCGAAATGATTGATATGACCACCAGTAATTCAATCAGTATAAAGCCGCGTTTGGTGGACGAAACATGTGAAGACCTGATGCCGGGCATGGAGACTACTCGAGCAAATGAAGTCCGATCACCATCTTGCCTCAGTGAATTAATTATAGCGGTAGCTATAGCATCAATTGCCAATCAAACAGCGGCGATAAAAGCCAAGACTAAACGTTTCTGTGTTATTGACGAGCCGCCATGGCTACGCTGTTGCTTGTCCATGTCGAGGTCACGTTGGCGAGGAACTGGTCTGCCAATTCTGTCTCCCTGGTTGACCGAAGGTTCTGCCACAGCTTCGGCCATGGCTTCAACTGATCGACGGCAAGATGGTGATTGATGCGGTTGTGAAACTTATTGCTGACCAGCCGGATGTGCTTCGCTGCAATAACCCAAATTATGATTGGTACGCGTGACCACCGGCTGGCTGGGCATGTACATTGCAAAGGACTATTTTCGCCAGGCCCGGTCACCAAGGATAGATATCTTGCGACTTTTTCAGCATGAAAAAGAGAACAGTTTAGCCCGGTTGATGTCGAATCGAATCGACATGACTCGACCTGGATACCCGTTCATATACGCGGCGCCCACGATTTCAACCGGAAGCTGAGACTTTCCGCCCCAACTCATTGGATGGTCAAGGCTGTCACCAGTGAGCGGATCGCAATCATCCATTGTAAATCCAGTAATAGGTGTACCTTTTACATCCTGAAGCTCAGCCCGAATCGAACCGCCCGTGGCATCGGCATTAATATGCAACTGGCCGTTGGCCCAGCAGACCGGATCTGTTTGAAGAACCCCATGGATATGAACCGGCTCGATCGCTGCCCAGCGATCGCGTTTGAGTGTGGCCAATCCTATTCCACGCTGTGTTTCGCCGCGGCCCGCTTGATACAGGATGTAGATGTCATCGCCAACCTGGATCGGGTTGGCCGGTGTCATGAGCTTCTCATCCCAGGTTCCTGGTTCCCCACCGGTCAACATGGACTGACGGCCGGCCGGGCGGCTCCACGTACGCGCATCGCGACTGAAGGCCAGTTGACAATGAATATGCCGGAAATCCCTCTTTTCCTGGTCGCGGTTGTTGTACTCGGGAAATAGAGTGCGTACCAAGGCAACATATCCCCCCGAGACCTTAACCGACGCGCAACGGTCAAATTCGGTTCCGGGTGCATCGCCAGCGTCGGGTACCAGCGCCATCTGCGGATAGGGTATCCTTTCAAGGTCAGATGCGATACTGATACCCATGGTTCGGAATTTCGGGCCGCCGTAAAGTTGAATACGCGGACGCCACCAAATGATCCACGCGTTGAGGTCTTCGTCGAATCCGTGAAGGGTTG
>CAUZAW010000014.1:0-22479 GCA_963577735.1 Phycisphaerae bacterium
TTGTCCCACGACGAACTGCGGCCTGCCTTGTTGCTACGAAGAATCGAAGGATCGTTGAACATACTTCGTGTGCCTCCAGTAATGAACACTTGCCGGTAAAACACCTCGCCTTGTCAGAGGTAATATACGTGGCATCGAATTTATGGCAATGCATGATGCCAAGGCACGCAACACTACCAACATTTTTCTTACGTTTGACTACATTGCCCCTGGGCATGTGGTTGCTGGTGATATTTGTGCGTATCGATCCGGGTCGGATCAGGTAAGTGGCCGGCGTCATCCTGCTCGTGGTGTTGGAGTGGCGATTAGATTTAATCCTGCCAAGATGTTACGACTCCATTTTCCAAATCCGCAAGCCGGGAACCGTTAACCCACACAGGCGCTTGTGATGTGGTGCCGTCCTAGGTTACGCTTTGTCGGCACCGGCGATCGATCCCCTGCTCATGCCATACGCTACAGCCCAGACCGGTACGGAAATCTACTCCGAGCGATGTGGAAACGGTCCGCCCCTGGTGCTCATCATGGGCACGGGGTTGGATCATACCTGCTGGCATGCCCAGGTCAAAGCTTATAGCGGCCAGTTCGAATGCATCATATTTGACAATCGCGGCACGGGCCAGACCAAGACGACCAACGAGCCGATGGCCACCCGCCTGATGGCCGATGACACTGCGAGCCTGATGGACGAACTGGGGATCGAGCGTGTCCATATCTCGGGTTTATCGCTGGGTTCGTGTGTTGCCCAGGAACTGACGCTGATGAGGCCGGACGCGGCGCTGAGCCTTCAACTGCACGGTACCTGGGCCAAGGCCGACGGCTATGCGGGTCGAAAATTCCAAGCGCAGATTCGGCTGTTAGAAACTCTGAACATACGCTCTTTCTACGAGATCAACGTGCTGTGGTTCATCACGCCGGAGTCGATGCAACGAAATCCGGATCAAGTGCAAGCCCGCATTGATGCCGCGGTAAGGAACAATCCGTCCGCGGAACTGCTTATCAAACAGTACGAGGCGGACCTGGCCCACGACACGCGGGATAGGCTTTCCAAGATCATGACGCCCACACTGGTGACCGTGGGCACGTTCGATCTGGCCACCCCGCCGTTTTACGCGCGACAAGTTGCCGCAGCGATCCCCGGTGCAGAATTTGTCGTTTTTGATGGCGGTGGCCATCTCCATAACTTGGACAACCCCGATGAATTTAATGGCGTTACCATGAACTTTCTTCGCAGATGCGCCTGTTAACGATGAAATCAGCAATGAGCGGAAAGCCGATCCGTCATGTCCATTGATCAGTATGCTCTTGTCGGGCTAGCCCTTGTCCTTGGCAGCGGGTTACAAAGTGCGATTGGATTCGGTGGCGGCCTAGTTGCTATCCCGATCATGCTCTTGGCGGGCGTGCCGGCGCCTCAAGCAATCGTCATGAGCTATATGGGCAGCCTGGTGCAGGCCGGTTGGGGCTGGTACCGGCATCGGGACGCGGTCCCATGGCGTGCAACGTTACCAATGTTTTTTCTACGCTTGGCTACATTGCCTCTGGGCATATGGTTGCTGGTGATATTTGTGCGTACCGATCCGGGTCGGATCAAGCAACTGGTCGGCGTCATCCTGCTCGTGGTGTTGGCAATTCAATGGATCAAGGTCACGCCGCGAGCGCACGTCCACTGGTGTTGGACACTTCTGGCTGGGGCAACCAGCGGCGTTGGGGCGGGCATGATCGGTGTGGGTGGGCCACAAATGGTGCTCTGGCTCATGGCCCACGACTGGCCGAATAATCGCGTCCGCACTTTTTTATGGATCTCGTTCGTGCAGATCGTTCCATTCCATGTGGTGATGATGGGTTATCAGTTCGGACGGCCGATTGCCGGGGCGGTGGTTATTGGGCTCATGTTCGCTCCGCTGGTGGTGTTGGCCTCGATCGTTGGGCTTTACGTGGGACACGCAATGTCCAGGAAAGTACTGCGTATATGCATGTATTTAATACTGGTAATAATCGCGATCGTATGCATCACCAAGTCGTAGCCTGTGATGTGGTTGGGGGCGCATTGCAATCTCGTTGAGCCGCCCTGTGGGACCAGCGGCTCGTCGGCCAGCTGGAGGTCCTATTTCTGATCGCCACAACTTGGGTCAATTCAAGCCAAGATGTGACAGGGGAAAATAGCGGGGGCAGGATTCGAACCTGCGACCTCCGGGTTATGAGCCCGACGAGCTACCAGACTGCTCTACCCCGCAGTTAGGTGGCAAATCTTACCGGCAGGATGTTGGCAGTCAAATGAACTGCTTGAACCAAGGCTGCCTGGAGCGTGCCTGTCAGGGTGGCAGCGATGATGGGTGGCGGGGGTCTTAACTGTCACGTTGACAGCACAATACCTGCCCGTCGCTCTGGGGCCAAGAGTGTAAGCCTATTAGAGTCTTGGGGTTATGGACGGTGTTGCGGGGGTGGCAAATCCGGTGATGTGGTACCGATGTTGCACAGACGAGGGTACTGTTCACTTCTACAGCCCGGTGGTGTAGCAGTGGGTGCACAACGAGGTTGGTCTTCGTTGTGGAATCCGGACAAATTTCAGGTGAGACCTGACGCGGAGATATAAGAAGATGGCCGTAAAAGATTTGGCCTTTGAAACTGAGGCACGAATGGGACTGTTGTCGGGCGTCGAAAAGCTGGCCTTGGCGGTTAAAAGCACGCTGGGCCCGCGAGGACGAAACGCTGTGCTCGATAAGAGCTGGGGCGGCCCGGTTGTGACTAAGGACGGCGTGACTGTCGCTGAAGAGATTGAACTGGGCGATAAGATCGAAAACATGGGTGCCCAGTTGGTCAAGGAAGCGGCCAGCAAGACGTCGGACAAGGCTGGTGATGGCACGACCACGTCCACGGTGCTGGCTGAAGCTCTATATAAGGCGGGACTACGTCAGGTGACGGCGGGAATCGATGCCAACGGCCTTGTGCGTGGCATGAAAAAGGCGGTGGATGAGGTGGTCAAATCTATCGGCAGACAGTCCAAGCCCATCGACGTGGCCCGCAAGGAAGAGATCGCCAACGTTGCCTCCATCAGCGCTAACAACGACCCGGAAGTGGGCAAGATCATGGCCAGTGCGTTTGCCAAGGTGGGCAAGGACGGTGTGATCACGGTTGAGGAAGGAAAGAGCCTCGATACCTACGTGGACGTTGTCGAAGGCATGCAATTCGATCGCGGCTACCTGAGCCCCAACTTCGTCACCGACCAGGAAAACATGGTTTGTGAACTGGAGCGTTGCCTCGTTCTCATTTTTGAGGACAAGATCAGTACCGTGCAAAAGCTCGTGCCGCTGTTGGAGAAGGTCCAGCAGGTGAAGAAGCCGTTGTTGATCATTGCTGAGGACGTGGAAGGCGAAGCCCTGGCCACGCTGGTGGTTAACAAGCTTCGCGGTGTACTCAATGTCTGTGCCGTCAAGGCGCCCGGCTACGGTGATCGCCGCAAGGCGATGCTCGAAGACATCGCTGTCCTCACTGGTGCCGACCCGATCATGAAGGATCTGGGCGTCGAGCTTGACGCGGTGGAAGTTAAGCAGTTGGGCGTGGCAAAAAAAGTCACGATCGATTCAGAAAACACGACGATTATCGAAGGGGTCGGCTCCTCCACGGATATTCGGGGACGCATCGACCAGATACGTCATGAGATCGATAGCACCACCAGCGACTACGATCGTGAGAAGCTTCAGGAGCGGCTGGCGAAATTGTCCGGTGGTGTGGCGCAAATCAACGTTGGTGCCGCTTCGGAAGTTGAGTTGAAGGAGAAGAAGGCGCGCGTCGAAGATGCCCTGCACGCGACCCGGGCGGCGGTGGAAGAGGGTATCGTGCCCGGAGGCGGCGTAAGCTTTATTCGAGCTATTGCGTCACTTAAAAATGTCAAGGCGATTGGTGGCGATGAAAAGGCGGGCATTGATATCGTGCGCCATGCGCTGGAAGTGCCGCTGCAGACAATCGCCGACAATGCTGGCGAGCGAGGCTCCGTTATTGTGCGCAAAGTTGAAGCCAAAAATGGTAGTTTTGGTTTTGATGCTCTCAAACTTGAGTACGGCGACCTTGTCGAAAAAGGTATTATCACGCCCACTAAGGTCGATCGCACAGCCCTGGAAAATGCTGCAAGTGTCGCGGCCCTGCTTCTGACCTGTGACTGTGTTATCTCTGAAGCACCCAGCGACGACGAAGAAGCTGGCCCCGGTGGTCCTCCTGGCGGCGGCATGGGCGGCGGTATGCCCCCCGGCATGGGCGGCGGTATGCCCGGCATGGGTGGTGGCGGTATGCCCGGTATGGGTGGTGGCGGTATGCCGGGAATGGGTGGCGGTATGCCGGGAATGATGTAAGAAAATGTCGACGGCCGGGATTGCGTATCTGAAATCAGAAGTCAAAAGTGTTCTTGCCCCTTAAGGGCAACGTGGCAGGAAAAAAGAGGTAAATCAAATGGCAACTGCAACGAAAATCAAGATTCGCCCGTTGGACGATCGCGTATTGATCAAGCCGGAGCAATCCGCAGGTAAGACGGCAAGCGGCATCTTCTTGCCTGAATCGGCCAAGGAGAAGCCGATGCAGGGCAAAGTCATCGCCGTGGGCCCGGGTAAGCTTGCTGACGACGGCACTCGCACCTCGCCCAGCGTCAAGAAAGGCGATACCGTCGTATACGGTAAGTACGCCGGTTCTGAGATCGACATCGACGGCGTAGAACACCAGATCATGAGCGAAAGCGACCTGCTGGGCGTGCTTCAGTAAGTGCAGTGCCAGCCCCGGATAACCTGTAACCTCAAAGCGGACTAGTTTGAACCCTGGTAAGCACCAAATGGAACGAGAATAATGGCCAAGAAACAATTAATATTCGGCAACGAGGCGATGGTGGAGTTGCGCAAGGGTTTGGAGCAACTGTCCAGCGCCGTGAGAATCACCATGGGCCCCACCGGGCGCAACGTGATATTGCAAAAGTCCTTCGGTAGCCCCACCGTCACCAAGGACGGCGTGTCGGTGGCCAAGGAGATCGAGGTGCCCGAACCGTTCCAGAACATGGGCGCGAAGATGGTCGTCGAGGTCGCCAAGAAGACCTCCGACAAGGCCGGCGATGGCACGACTACCGCCGCCGTGCTGGCCGAGGCCATCTACAACGAGGGATTGCGGCACATCACCGCCGGCGCCAATCCTATCTCGCTTCAACGGGGGGTCATCGCCGCGGCCGAGGTTGCATGCGAGGCCATCAGCGCCGCCTCCGTCAGTTGCAAGGACAAGAGCGACTACCAGAAAGTCGCCACGGTGTCGGCTAGCCACGACACCGAGGTCGGCCAGATGATCGCCGAAGCCATCGACAAGGTTGGCAAAGACGGTGTTGTGGAAGTTGAAGAGGGCAAAGCCGCCGAGACCACGCTCGACTACGTCGAGGGCATGCAGTTCGACAAGGGTTATCAGTCGCCTTATTTCGTCACTGACCCGGCGACAATGGAATGTGTGCTCGAAGACGCGTTGATCCTCATCCACGAAAAGAAGATCAGCAACCTGTCTGATCTGCTGCCGCTGCTGAATAAGGTTGCCGGGACGCAGCAGCCGCTGCTGATCATCTGCGAAGAGGTGGAAAACGAAGCGCTGGCTGCGCTGGTCGTTAACCGCCTGCGCGGCGTGCTCAAGATTTGCGCCGTCAAGGCGCCCGGCTTCGGTGATCGACGCAAGGCCTTGCTCGGCGACATTGCCGTGTTGACCGGCGGTCAGTTCTTTAGCGAGGACTTGGGCCAAAGCCTGGAAAACGTCGAACTCGACGCTTTGGGCAAGGCCAAGAAGATCTCCATAGACAAGGACAACACCATCCTCATTGAGGGTGCGGGTAAAAATAAGGATATCAAGGCCCGCTGCGATACCATACGCAAGCAGGTCGAGTCGACCACCAGTGATTACGACCGCGAAAAACTACAGGAACGGCTGGCCAAGTTGACCGGGGGCGTGGCCGTTGTCAGAGTCGGCGCCCACACGGAAACGGCCATGAAAGAACGCAAGGACCGCGTGCAAGACGCGTTGCACGCTACCAAGGCCGCAGCCGAAGAGGGTTATGTCGCTGGAGGCGGTGTCGCGTACATTCGCGCCATCGACGCGGTTGAAAACGCACGCTCTAGGGGCAAGGGCGACGAAAAATCCGGCTACAACATCGTTGCGTCAGCGCTGGAAATGCCCTTGTGCCAGATTGCGTCCAACGCCGGGTTGGACGGCTACATTGCCGTCGAAAATGTCAGGCAGAAAAAAGGTAATAACGGTCTCAATGTGACGACAGGAGAGTATGTGGACATGGTCAAGGCCGGCATCATTGACCCGGCGCTGGTTTCCAAGACCGCACTGCAAAATGCTGCGTCTGTCGCCGGGCTGATGCTGACCACCAGCGTGTTGGTTACTGAGTTGAAGGACGATGCCGAGCCGGTCGAGGGCAGTGTGTCCTGATAATCGCCCCTTCCGCTTTCGTCTGACCTTGTAGAATACATAGGCTCAGGGATCGATGTCCCTGGGCCTTTTTAGACAATTCATAAACATCACCAGTTACATGGCAACCACACAGGACTATTACGATATCCTCAAGGTCGACCGTGCCGCCGGTCCGGAAGATATCAAACGGGCCTATCGCAAACTGGCGATGAAACATCACCCGGACCGCAATCCCGGCGACGCCGAGGCCGAGCAGAAATTCAAGGACTCCGCCGAGGCGTACGAAGTCCTGGCTAACCCCGAAAAACGTCAGCGTTACGATCGCTTCGGCCACGAGGGCTTGCGCGGTACCAGCGGGCACAACTTTTCCGGCATGGATGTCGGCGACATCTCCTCCATCTTCGGTGATATTTTTGGCGACGTTTTAGGCGGCGGCGGTCGGCGGCGCAACGGCAATCGGGCGCGGCGAGGTTACGATCTGGAAACCGAAGTTGAAATCGAACTTGAACAAGCCGCCGCCGGCGTCGAACGCGATATCGATTTTGTCCGCCAGGACCTGTGCGAAACCTGTCAGGGCAATGGTTTCAAACCCGGGTCCCAACCCATCGACTGCGTCACCTGTGCCGGTCAGGGCCAGGTTGCCCAAAACGGCTTGGGTGGCATGTTCCGCATGGTCACTACTTGCCCGGCCTGCAAAGGGGCTGGCAAGATATACAGGGACAAGTGCACCAGTTGCGGCGGCGGTGGCCGCCAAGCGAAAAAACGCGTACTGGTCGTCAAAGTGCCTCCGGGCATCCACGAGGGCCAGGCCATCCGCGTTGCCGGTGAAGGCGAACCCGGCAACGCCGGTGGACCACATGGCGATCTGCATGTCATCGTGCGTATCGCCAAGCACAAATTGTTTACACGTGAGGAGGATCACCTGATCCTGCGCATGCCCGTCAGTTTTACCCAAGCCGCCCTGGGCACCGAACTGGACGTGCCCACGCTAGATGGCAAGCAGAAACTAAAAATCAAGCCCGGCACGCAACACGGCGCGATGTTGCGATTGAACGGGCAAGGTTTGCCCAACCTACGCAGCGGGCGCAGGGGTGATCTCGTGGCCGTGGTCATGATTGAAGTGCCCCGAAAACTGACCGAGAAACAGAAAAACATTCTGCAAGAATTTGCCACGCATGAGGACCGCAAGATCATGCCCGAAAGTCATAGTTTCTGGGACAAGATCAAGGAACACATTGGGGCGTCATAACCCCGTTTCGCCCGGTGGGCAAGCAAATGGAACATTGATCCAACCAGTTGAACCATGAACAAGCAAGACGACAGCCATCGGGACCCGCAGCCAGAGTCACCCCAGGTCGACCCGCTTGAAGAGGCGACCGAGGGTGTGGCAGAGCAGGCCACCGCGCCGGACGCTGGCAAGCAGGAGCCGCTGACACCCGAGCAGGAAATACAGAACCTGCGCGACGAACTGGAACAGGCCAACCAGCGCCTGCTGCGTGTCTCGGCTGATTACCAGAACTTTGTCCGCCGGGCCCAGCAAAACCTCACCGATGCCTGCCAGCAGCAAGTCATGGACATGACCAAGGCGTTGGTGACCGTGCTCGACCACTTCGACCGAACGTTGGAGGTGGACGTGGAAAACATCGCTGGCCAGAGCCTGCTGGAGGGTGTGCAGATCGTGCGCGATGAACTGCTGCGCACGCTCGAACAGTTCGGTGTTGTTCGGCTCGAGGTCAATGTCGGCGACGTCTTCGATCCCAATCGCCACGAAGCATTGATGCGTCAGGCTGGCGAGGGTGTTGAGGCCAACCATGTCGTGGCGCAACTTCAGCCTGGATATATACTCAATGAAAAAACCCTACGCCCGGCACAGGTCAGCATTGCCGAATGACAAAGCCCGAATCTAGCGATATGACTAACGCCAGCAAGGCACAACCTTTCGATTACAACCGGTCATAACCCGTTCGTTGCCAGGACCAGAACCATGCCCACCTACGAATACCTTTGCGAGGCCTGCGAGCACACCTTTGAAGAATTCCAGTTGATGACGGCCCGGTTGTTGCGCAAGTGCCCCGAATGCGGCAAGTCTAAACTCAAAAGGTTGATCGGCACTGGCGCCGCCGTCATCTTCAAGGGTTCCGGTTTCTACGAAACCGATTACCGCTCCGATGACTACAAGAAATCCGCCAAGGCCGAAAAGGAAGGTAAGGACAGCAACGCCAAGTCTGAAGATAAAAAGGACAAGGCGAAGGATGCCAAGTCAGATACGGCCAAATCTGAAAAGAAGACTTCCTCCGAAACCAAAACTGAATCAAAGCCCGCCCCCAAGGGTGACGCCAAGAAAGATTAAGGCCGCAAGGCTTAGCCTTGATGCTTGGCCACGCGCTCGCACTTGTACGGTTCAAATTCCTGTTAGACCAGTAATGAAACCATGCGTCGCATGTGCGGCCGATCACTGTTGACGTAGGACTCGGCCGGGTGTAGCGCGAAACGATACTGTGCGTAGAGATTTTGCAGATGCGTAAACTGCTGAGGTGTCTTCGGATAAGCCATGAACGCGATAGCGTGATGGTGGCGTCTGGGTTCACCGCCGAAAGTGGCGTGTAGGGTGTGCTCGGTGAGCGTACAACCGTCGCAAAGTCGATCGGGTTCAGCCCGAGCGGTTTCAACCTGCTCAAAACTGAGAAAATCGGGGCAAATAGTGTAGTCGTCGCCGCGGTATTGCTCTGCTTGTGCCTTGGTAAGCATTGATTCAAGTCAACTCATGGGCGCAAAGACTGCGTTGGATCAGGTCACCTAAGTCTGTAATAGTCGCCCCCTCAACAACGACGTGATGTTAATGATGCCCCCGCCCAAGTGGCAAAAGTCACTTTTGCCACCGATTATTTTCTGTGCGGTCGTTTGTTGGCCTTGTCCAGAAAGTATTTTCTCGCCTCGCCGACCAGATAGAAACTGCCGGTGATGATGATCAGGTCGTCTCGACTGACCGCCCGTCTGGCCAGTTGCAAAGCGTCTCGCAAATTGGGAGCTATCTGGGCCATCTTCCCAGACTGGTCGGCAAATTCGGACAACAAATCCGCCGGCTCATAGGCGCGGGGATTGGACCGGGCGCGGGTGAAGATGATCTTGTCTGCTCCCAGCGCGATCTGCTTGAGCATGCCGGGGGCATCCTTGTCCTGGCCGCAACCGAAGATCATCACCAGCGAGTCATAGTTGATGTGGGCCCCCAGGGCTCGGATCAGGGCGGTGATCGACACGGCATTGTGTGCCCCGTCAACAATGACTCGCGGCTGGGGCCAGACCTGCTCCATGCGGCCGGGCAACGTGGTCTTGTTAAGTCCCGCGATAAGTTTTTCTTCTGGAATCTGGAAGTCATGCGCCTTGAGTTTGTCAATAATCGCCAGCGCCAAGCCGCAATTGACCGCTTGGTGCTCACCACGCAACGGTACGGGCAGGTGGTCCCAGCGGCTGGTGGGCGTGGTGATGCACACTCTTGTGTGCGGGCCCAGTTCGCGCGAAGCCTCGAACCGGTAGCTGAAATCGATCTGCCGGCCGGTGAATTCCAGTGGCGATTCAACCTTGGCCGCCACCTCGTCGAGCACTCCAGCAACCGCCGGGTCTTGCTCCACGCTCACGGCCGCGACACCTTTTTTGAATATACCCGCCTTTTCCCTCGCAATAGAGGTCAGATCACTACCTAGGATGTTCATATGATCCAAGCTGATGTGGGTCATGCCCGTGACCAACGGCGTGACCACGTTCGTCGAATCCAGTCGCCCGCCCAAGCCAGTTTCCAGCACGACGATGTCCACCGCCTGGTCGGAAAAGTAGCGTAGAGCCGCGGCTGTCATGATCTCGAAAAAACTGGGTTTATTGGTACCCAGCACCCGTTCCTTGTAGGCGATCATCTTGATCAGGTCAGCCATATCGCCATGACTGATCATGTGTCCGTTGATACTGATCCGCTCACACTGGTCGGTCAGGTGTGGGCTGGAGAACAGGCCGACGGTGTACCCGCATCCCTGGAGCATGCTGGCGAGCATGGCGCAGCAAGAGCCCTTGCCCTTGGTGCCGGCGACGTGGACGAATTTGAGTTGCTGATGCGGGCTGTCCAGCGCCGCCAGCAACTTACGCATGCGCTCGAGGCTGAAGGTGCGGTTGTTGTAGGGCACGACCCGCAACCGCTCGTAGTCCACGTGATCGCACAGCCAGCGCAGGGCGGAGGTGTAATTGACGATCGACGCGGGCCCCGATTTGGGGAGATTGCGCTTGGTCGCCTTGGAACCATTACCACCTTCCTGACCTGCCACGCCCTTGGCGCTGGTTTTGGCTGTCTTGCTGGCGGTTTTGGGGGCCCGTTTGGGATTGTTTGTGCTGGTGGGGGTCATTTGGCAGCGTAAAGATATCAAGGAAGGCCAACAGAGTCAAACTATAAGATGTAAATCATTTTAAATAATCAAGTTATGTTAAATATTGCGGTTTCGAAATTTTGCCCAATTCATAGCCCCAAGCCCTGTAGATGGGTCATTGTTTCGGTGGGCCACGAAAACCCATGTGCAGCAGTTTGCCGGTCGCCGGGTCCACCCAGCCGACGACGCTTTCCAGCGGGTGGTGGTCCGATACTACGCGCACGTGCCAGCTTAACACCGCTTGGCCCCGCTTGGCCTGTTCTATGATGGCCGGCCGGTCCACGTACACCAGGTACACCTGCCGATCGTCATACGCGTTGGTCATCACCGGCTGGCATGCGGCCCATACCTTTGCTTGGCCGTCAAACTCGTCGGGGTACCAGGTTTGCGCATTCTTGACCACTTGTATGACGGCCTGACGCATCTCGTAGTTGATGGGGTAGAGGTTCAATTGGTCGATGGTATGGCGCGTCTGCTGCTTGGTCGCTCGGGCAGTACACGCAATGACCCAATCGCCTTTGTATCTAATCGCTGCAAAGGTGGTCCAGTAATGCTCGGGCAGTTGGCGGCTTTTCCAGTTCGGTATCCAAGAAAAATAATAGCCGTTATGCATGTGCCGAATCCTTGGCCGTTCTTCGAGCTTGCGTTGAAAGACCATTCCCAGTGTCTCACGAGCGACCAATTCCCAGCTGATCTGGTTGTCCATGGCCGGTTGCTGGCCGTCAACCGACGCGAGAATGTGTACGTGGACAAGCCGTGGCCCCTCATTTTCGATCTCGAATTGCATACGGATATAGGGCGATTGTGTTTGTCGGCCGTAGGCGATGGTAAGTAACTTTGGCCGGGTTCCGGGTTGAACCTGTACCTGGTCCACGAGCGGCTTAAGCGTTGGACACAACGCCGCGATCACGCGCAGGGCCTCGGGTTTGGCCTGTGACCATTGCCGCAGGCGTACCTTTGCCAATTTGATGTGTTTGGCAGGGGAACTCGTGTCGGCTGCCCTGTCTGGCAGCGCACTATTATTACCGTCATGTGAAACGTTGGGTTCATGGGGTTGAATCTTGTCGTAGTCGGTAAATAACTCGACGGCTGTTACTTGCCAGCCCTCGATTTTGTCAATGTCTAGGTTTTTGGCCCTGGCGGCGGAGTTTCGGGCCTGTGCCGGGACAACGCTGGACATCACAAGGATGAAAATTGCACAGAACAGTTTGTTGTCGATATGAACCAGCAACCTGGGTACTCCTGCCCCGGTGCTACGGTCAACGTTCGATACGTTTCTGGCCGTTCATGTATGGCTGCAACACGTCGGGCACAGTGATGGAGCCGTCCTGGTTCTGGTACAACTCCATAATGGGTATGAGGATGCGTGGACTGGCGGCCACGGTGTTGTTTAGCGCGTGACAGAAAATGGTTTTTTTCGATTGCCCATCACGATAACGCAGGTTCAACCGCCGGCATTGATAGTCGTACAGCCGAGAGGCTGAGTGGGTTTCCCCATATTGGCCATGCGGACGGCTGTTGTCGTCCAAGATGCCGCGGCTGGGCATCCAGGTTTCGATATCGATCATGTCCGCATTTTTTGGCCCCAGATCACCGCTGCAGCATTGCAGCAGCCGGTAGGGCAACTCCAGCCTCTGCATCAAAGTCTCAACAAAACCGATCATTTTCTCATGCCAGTTTCGGCTCTCAGTCTCTTCGGCGCGGCAGATGACTACCTGCTCGACCTTGTCGAACTGGTGTATGCGAAACAGCCCCGCAGTGTCTTTGCCCGCGGCGCCAGCTTCTCGACGAAAACACGTGGACATCGTGGTATAACACAACGGTAAATCTTGCCCTGGCAGAATCTCACCTTGGCGATAACCCATCAGGCCCACTTCACCGGTGCCGGTCAGGTAGAGGTCGTGTCCACCGCCACGGTCAGTCTCGCGGACTTCGTATGACTGATCCTTGCCTGCCGGAAAAAATCCTGTACCGACCATCATTTCGTCGCGCACTAGCACGGGTACACTGACGGGCGTAAAGCCATTTTCGTTGATCATGAATTCAAACGCGCACCGCAGCACCGCCTGGTGCAGCCGCATGGCGTCGCCGAGGAGCACGTAGCTGCGTGATCCGGCCATCTTGACGCCGCGTTCGAAATCGATGATCCCCAGTTCCGTGCCCAGTTCGATGTGCGTTTTGGGTGCAAAGCCCTTGTTCTTTTCAAACGGCACAGTCGGGTCAAACCATTGGGGGTGCCATGTGCGTATTTCGACGTTTTGTCCAGGGCCGGCGCCAACGGGCACGTCCGGGTCGGCCGGTTGGGGCACTTGCAGCCACAGGTCATTACGCTTGGCCTGCAACTGCTCGACCGCCGCGGTTAATTGTTGCTGGCGGTCTTTGATGTGGTTGGGTCGCTGTTTGAGTTGCTGCATCTGTTCGGCCAGTTGCGACTGCTGGTCTGGCCCTGCCTTGCTCAGTTGGCCGGCGAGTTGGCCGATCTGCTTGCCAATCTGGTTCTTTTCGGCCGCCAGTTGCTCGCTTTCCGTGACGGCGGCACGCAGTTGCTGGTCACAGTCAAGCAGTTGGTCGATCAACTGCGGGTTGTAGTTCTTGTCGGCGGCACCCTTGCGAAATCGTTGCGGGTCCTGTCGCAGTTGTTTGAGATCAATCATGGCAGTGCCTGTCGACGAATGATGAATTAATCGGACATCTTACAGACCGCGCCGGAAATTAGCGGCTGATTGCGGGCATGAACAGGTAATCGGGAGATTGGCCCGCATCAGGGCGAGTGCGGGCGCAGATTAAGACATGCCAGCCAGCGGCGCAGTGCCGTGGTGAGGCTGAGTTTGATCAGCCTCAGGTGCAGCCTGCGTAGCGTACGTAGCGTGCGCTTCTGCGACGGCAGCGCCTCCATGCGGTGTAACCAATAGCGGGAGTGGCCGCAGCGGTGCATATCGAGATAGGCCAGCACAAGGTTGTGCATGGCGACGGCGTTATTCGCATCCAATCGCACGGCCGCACGACAGTCGGGCACGCCGTTTGCTGGGTTACCGTCAAATATCTGCGCCACGCCGCGATGAAGCAATGCTGTGGCCAGCCGGTTGTCGTCGTGTAATATGAGGCGAGCAGGATCGTTAATCAACGGCGTCAGCAGTTCGATTGCCGGCCCGGTCATGCGCACGTCGATGAGCATGCCGGCCAGTTTGAGAACTTGGTCGGGATGGTTCTGGCGGCGTTTTAATTCCTGTTTCAGGTGGTGCGACACGTGGACGCGATCGCTGCGTCGCCTGGCCACTTCCGCTAGGCGCAAGTGTACGCCCGGCAGATCATCATCAAGTCGCAAGGCGGTTTGCAGTTGCGCTTGGGCCGAGTCGAGGTGGTCAGTCAACAGTGCCAATTCGCCCAGGTGCAGGTGAGCCTCAGCCAGTGCCGGGTCGTGTTCCAGAGCGCGGTGAAATTTCTCATCCGCCTCGGCGTAACAACGCATCTCCAGAAGCAGGTTGCCCAGGTCAAGCAGCAAGTCGGTGTCGTCAGGCGTTTGCTTGATTTGCTGAAGAAAAAGTTTGTGGCTTTGCTTTAATTGGCCGTTGGCCCAGTAGGTGCGGCCCAAGTGGCCCAGCACATCGGGAAAGGTCGGATCTATCCGCAATGTCTGGCGCCAGCACCAGATGGCTCGATCGTATTGGCCGACCGAGGCCAAACTCTGGGCCATGTGGTGATAGCACACTGGGCACTGGTCCACGATTTGCCTGGCCATGTAGAAGGTCTGTTCAGCCTGATCATGTTGGCCGAGCCGGGCGTGGGCCAGAATCTCATAGCAGTAAGCCGGTTCATGGTCAGGGTTGATTTTATGAATTCGAGCCAGCATCCGCAGTGCCTTATGGCAGCGGTCGCATTGAATTAGGTTGATAGCTAGAAGCAAAAGGGTTTCGACATCGTCGCCACGTAGCTTCAATACACGCTGAAAACAAGTGGCCGCCTCCGCATAACGCTGCATGGCATCGAGGGTCAAGCCCATGCCGAAGTGCCATTCACTCTGATTGGGATTGACTGCCAGGGCCTGCTTCAACTCGGCCAGGGCTTTATCCCAGTGACCTGATTCATAGTGATCGTAAGCACGTTCGGCGTGCCGTTCTGCATTTTGCCACTCATTCATGACATAGCCCCAATAAGTGCAGTAGGCTTGGTATTATAACAGCGTGGGTGCAGGATCTGGGGCTATAAGCGTGGTCAGCTATGAAAAGATATGGTGGCGATTGCTAATGGCAGCCGCGGTCGTGGCGGCGATCGGTGCCTGTGCCACGCCCAAGGGCCAGGGCTTGGCCGGTACGAAGGATTTATTGCAGGCTGACCGCCAGGCCGCGGTGGCGGTGGTGACCAATATTCTAGCGCAAAACGAGCCACGCCGTATCAGCAACCTGGCCAAGCGACTGACCAGCGACAAGAACCAGCAGGTAGGCCACAACATCGTGGCGGGTCTGGCGCAAAGCAAACGTCGTCCGCCGCCGCTGTTCGTTGTGCCGTTGCTTAAGCGCATGGACTGGTTTGTTCGTGACGATGTGCCGCCCGGGGGCGACTTTGCGGTCGCCCTGGGGCGTAGTATGGACAGTGAGACGGCACCTAAGGTGATCGCCCTGGCCAAATCGCGGCTGGTGCCGATCAGTAAGCGTGCGGTGGCGACCGAGTCGTTGGGCTATTACGTGCATCCGATGTCAGCCGCTGCGCTGCTGGAATTGATCCGGGCCAAAGAGCCGCCGCCGGTGCGCGACGCGGCCGGCGTCGCCTTGTCGCTGCTAAGCGGTGAACAACGGTATGCAACTGACATCGATAAATGGAGTGCCTGGCATCAGAAGCTGAAAAATCTGACGAATGAGGCGTGGCTGCAAGCGGTGATCGAGCAGCGACATCGCCGCGTTGGTGCAGTGAAACAGACATTGGAGGCCAAACTGGCCGAGGCGATCGCCACTCGAGAGGTCACGTCCGTGCAACTGCAAACGGCACGTCAGCGACTGGCCGATTTCCAGGAAAAGATTTATCGCGCCACTCTGCAACCGCAGCGACAGGCCCTGCTGGTCCAATGGTTGAGCATGGAACAGGCGCAAGTACGTCAAAAAGCTGTGGAACTGGCGAAACTGCGGGGCACGGCTGATGAGGTGCTTCGTGAGGCGTTACGGCAGAGGTTGGCCGACCCGATCGCTGGGATTCGCCATGACGCGACGCTGGTGCTGTGGCGCCTCAGCGACGAGACAGCGGCCCGGGCCGTGGCCGACCGGTTGGTTAGAACCAGCGAACCAGACCTGAGAGTACAAAAGTCATACCTGCTGATGCTAAGCAGTATGCCGCAAGCCAAGGCGGTGAGGCCGGCGATGGCCATGCTGGCCGACCCGCAACTGCGGCCCGAGGCCGCGGCTGATGAACAGGATTGGAAACAAATTGCCTACTGGCTGGATGCCGAGGACGAGAAGGTCAAGGAGGCTGCGGCTAACGCATTGGCCAATTCTGACCGGTCGCTGCTGTCGCTGGCCAAGCGGGCTGACGACGAGCACATTCAGCAGATCGTGATAAAGGCGGCACGGCAGCGAGGCCGAGACCCGGCAACCCTACTGGCGCTGATTGATCACAAGCCCGCCGATGATCGGATCGCTGCCCAGTGGCAACTGGCGTTACTGGCCATGGCGCCTCGCGTGCCGGTCGAGGCTCTCGTGGCGGCTGACGACAAACTGGTCCGGTTGCAACAGAACGGGGCTTTACGCGAAGGTCTGCTGACGGCAGCGATCAACCCGCTGCTGGAAGAGCAAACACAGGTCCAGGTAGGCCGGGTTCACGTGTTCACTGAGTTATTGATGCGTCGAGCATCAATCCGGCTCAAGGGCGGCGATCCGCAAGCGGCCATCACCGATCTAACGCAGATTGAGAAGTTGGCTGTGGGGAAACTCGATCAGCCGCTGCGTTACCGTGTGGCTATCAGTTGGCTTACCTCACACTTAGCGTTGGGCGAGGTTGAGCCCGCCCAGGACCGGGCACAGTCACTGCTGATCGAGACCTCGGTTGACCGTTTTGAACGGGTACGTCTCGAAATTGCAAAGATCTATCTGGCCACCGCCCATCGCCACATTGACGGTGACCAGCCAGACCGGGCTGGCGATGTGCTGGTCCGACTGCAACAACTGATGGGCGAGGCGCTGCCGCCTCAACTTGAATCGCGATTCAATAGCCTGCACAGCCGTGCGTCAAAAGCAGATGTTGTCCAGGCAGGTAACGACAGTGAATGATTTAATCATCGCTTTACGTAACCGGGCCCCATCCACCTGTCAGTCGATGCTATGCCCCTTGCCTGCCAACGACTATACTATCCGACCGAATTGGCTGATTGACCGGCCGGGAGTTGCTGTTGATGCACAACATTATCACCGGAAAAGCGTTTGTACTAGGCGATGATATTGATACCGATCAGATCATTCCAGCCGAGTACCTTTCGTATAACCCCAGCGATCCGCAGGAGCGCAAGTATTTCGGTATGTACGCCTTGTCGGGCGTGCCCAAGGAGGGCTTGGGGTTGCCCGACGGGCAGGTCCCGTTCGTAGACCAGGGCCAATTCGCCTCGCCGTACACGATCGTGATAGGCGGTAAGAATTTTGGCTGCGGTTCGTCACGCGAACACGCGCCGCTGGCCTTGGCCGAGGCTGGGGTACAGGTGGTGGTCGCTGAGTTCTATGCCCGGATTTTTTTTCGAAACTGTGTCAACGGCGGGTACCTGCTACCCTGTGAAACCCAGCAGCGGCTTGTGAATGACATCCGCACGGGCGACGAGTGCCAGGTTAATATCCCGGCTAGGCAGTTGATGAACAAAACCACCGGCAAAAGTTATCCGCTCGAGCCGCTGGGCGAGGTTATGCCGATTATCGAAGCTGGCGGCATCTTCGATTACGCAAAGACCAAGGGGATGCTGTGATGAACCAGGCGTACCTGAAACAGAAATACGAAGCAGGATTGCCTTACCACCAGTATGTGCAATCCGGTACGCCACAGCAGCACGATGACTGGAAAACTATTTACGAGCAGGTCTCACTGGCAGACGGTCAGTTGCGTTTAGTCGAATCGTTTACCCGCCGGTTCAACGTGATTGCCTTGTCAGGTATCTGGTGTGGCGATTGTGTGCAGCAGGGTCCACTCTTCAGCCGAATTGCCGAGGCCAACCCCGATGCAATCAATCTGCGCTGGCTCGACCGTGACGAACATGTCGACCTGTGCAAGCAGGTGGCAATCAATGTCGGCCATCGTGTGCCGGTGCTGATCTTCTGTGCCGAGGACTATGAGTTGGTGAGTTGGTATGGCGATCGAACGCTGTCGCGCTACCGGGCGCTGGCTCAAAAGCAATTGGGGGCGTCGTGCCCGCTTCCGGGGGCGCCGGTACCGCAAGATGAACTCGATGCTGCTTTGCAGGATTGGCTCGATCAATTTGAACGTGTGCACCTGTTATTACGCCTAAGTACACGTTTTCGACAGATGTACGGCGACTAAGTCGAGGTCAGACCTCCGCTTGATGTGCGATCAGGTGGTCGTTAGAATCTTTTTGTTTTTCGTCCCGCGGCTCATAATGGGATAGCTTCGTGGCCAAGCAAAAAAACGCTAAAATAAAGTCCGCCAAGTCCGATCGCACCTTATCGAGGAAGACCACGCCTTCCAAGAAGAAAAAGGTCAAGGCTGAGGCAAGTAAGAGCACTCCGAAGAAGAAGGTTACGAGCGCCTCCCCCAGATCCGGCGCAAGCAAGGCTGTGGGTAAATCCTCCAAAGCACCAAAGAAGAAGGTTGCCGCGTTAAAAACGAGCAAGCCGACAACCAAAGAACCGGAAATGCTGAAATTTCGCGACCCGATATTGCCGCTGCCAACTGAACTGCAACCGTCAGTTACCCAACTACCGTCGCGAAACCAGTTGCGCAAGGTCAAGAAGGGCTTGAGCCGCAAAGAATTGGAGCATTACCGCCAGTTACTTATGAACAGGCGTGTGGAGATTCTGGGTGATGTGGCGGTGCTGATAAATGAGGTCCGCGCGGAATCTGACGAGCATCCTTCGCCCGAGGATATGGCTGACAGCGGGTCCAGCAGTTACGAACAGGAATTCACCCTTGGGCTTGTCGAATCAGAACGCCGTATGCTCGGTGAAATTGATGAGGCGCTGCTGCGCATCAAGGATCGTACTTACGGCGCGTGCCTGGAACGTGCGGTGCCCATTGGCAAAGAACGCCTCGACGCCAAGCCCTGGGCCAAATACTGCATTGAAGTCGTGCGCGCGAAAGAGGGTCGCGGCGAACTGTAAAACATGCACGACTGCACGGGCACGGCAGTCGTTCGTGGCCGTGTGGGTCATTTGCCGATGCATGCCCCGGTGTGCCGCCATGGCTTCAGCCAACAACCAACCTTCAGGGCGACACTGGCCCTCATGGGCTTTTGCCGTTGTTGCCACTTTGCTGGTCCTGGCAGGTGACCTGTCGCTCAAATCGTGGTCGTTTCAAAATGTGGCGGTCAAGCCGGTGATCGTCACGCCTGATAGTGCCGACGATCCGCTTTTCTGGCACAAACACACGCATCAGCCCATTTCCGTTGTGCCGTCCGTGCTGAGCCTGAAGTTGACCTTGAACAGCGGCGCGGTGTTTGGTCTTGGAAAGGGCAAACAGTGGTTTTTTATCCTGCTCAGTATCGCGGCGGTGGCTGTGCTGGGATGGGTGTTCTGGACAATGCGGGCCGGTGCCTACTGGTCGCACCTGGGGTTGGCTCTGATCATGGCCGGTGCCTTGGGCAATCTTTACGATCGTATTCGTTTCAACGCCGTGCGCGACATGTTATGGCTTTTCCCAGAGGCTAAACTGCCGTTCGGGTGGCGTTGGCCGGGCAGTCCCGGTGACGACCATGTTTATCCGTGGATATTTAACCTCGCCGACGCCGCACTGGTGGTGGGCGTGGCTGTGCTGCTGCTGATCATGTGGCGTGTCCCGAAGCCGCAACAAGGCGATCGTAAAGACCTTGGTTGATCGGTGCCGAATCGCTGGATTCGGCCCGTTCGGGATGCCACTGCACGCCGACGTAGAACCGCCGATTGGGATCGTCAATCGCCTCGATCACGCCGTCGGGTGCACGGGCTACGGTTCGTAACGAACCCGGATCGGCTACCGCCTGCCGGTGATTGGAAATCACGGCCCAGCCTGTGCTGGGCGGTAGTTGGTTGGCGACTGCCATTGAATCTCCAAAATCAAACTCAACTGTATGGCGATGGTACTTGCTATGCACCTGTGGTTGCGCCAACGTATCGGGCAGGTACTGATCAAGTCGTCCACCTCGGTGCAGGGCCATCAGTTGCATCCCCAGACACACACCCAGCAAGGGTTTGGCCACCACCTCATCAATAGCTTTCAGCAATGCCAACTCGAACTCCTGTCGTGTTGCGTCCATAGGTCTGGCCTTGGGGTGGGTCAGTTCGCCGAAAGCTTCTGTGCGTGGGTCTACACCGCCGCTCAACACCAGTCCGTCGCAAAGGTCGATATGCTGCGCCGCCAATTGCGGATCGTGCGGTAACAGCACCGGCACACCCCCGGCCTGGGTTACCGCCCGGCTGTAGATGATCGATGATTCATAAATACAACTGGCGGCACTGTTTTTGCGATTGTCAACGGTAATGCCAATAACGGGCTTGGACATGGCAAGTATTGTAGGCCGTCCAGTAGTAAACGCAGTCAAGAAGGTTGCGGCTCTGTTACAATTTGTCCACATGGATGCCGCTTACCAGCAATGCATTGACCCCGATTGCAACGCCGTGTTTGGAGTGGACCGGATATTGGTGGCCTGTCCGGCCTGTGCCAAGGCGGGCAGGCAGTCGCTTTTGGATATCCGCTACGACTGGTCGCAGGCGGCAGTGCCCAAGTCGCTGGATTTTTTCGAGCATCGTTGGGCTACCAAGGGTGAGTACGGGCTGGGCGCTCTGGACTTTTCCGGTGTCTGGCGTTTTCGAGAACTGTTGCCGTTTTTCAGCTGTGTAGAGAACGTTGTCACCATCGGGGAAGGGCGTACCAATCTCCAGGTTGCTGACCTGTTGGCCAGGCAGATCGGATTGGGAAAGGCCAACCTCTGTCTGCAATATGAGGGGCTCAACCCTTCGGGCTCATTTAAGGATAACGGCATGACCGCGGCGTTCACCCACGCCCGCATGGTCGGTGCCCAGCGGGTGGCTTGCGCATCGACGGGCAATACTTCGGCCAGCCTAGCCATGTTCGCCAGTCTGTGTGAAATGGTGGGCATCGTATTCATCGGTACAGGTAAAATCGCCTACGGCAAACTGAGCCAGGCACTGGATTACGGTGCCCACACGCTACAGGTGCAAGGCGATTTCGACGCCTGCCTTCGCCGCGTGCGGCAAGTGGTGGTAGACCGGCCGCAACTGGGCATCTACCTGATGAATAGCGTCAACCCCTTTCGCCTCGAAGGACAGAAGGCGATCATGTACCGCGTGCTGGAAGCCATGAACTGGCAGGTGCCCGATTGGGTGGTCGTGCCCGGCGGCAACTTGGGCAACTGTTCGGCGTTCGGCAAGGCATTTACGGAACTCAAAGAACTGGGCTTGGTAGATCGTGTTCCCCGTTTGGCTGTGGTACAGGCGACCGGCGCCAATCCGCTATATCAGCTTTACACCGAGCAGGGCGTCCGCTGGAACGACGGCCGCTATGAACGGGAAAAAATCAATGCCTATTACCAGCAGATTGACAGTGACGCCGTGCGTGCCCATACGGTCGCTAGCGCCATCGAGATCGGCCGGCCGGTGAATCTGGTCAAGGCACTGCGGGCATTGGACGTGATGGATGGAGTGGTATGTGAGGTGGACGATCAGGACATCCTTGAGCACAAGGCATTGGTCGGCCGCTATGGGTTCGGTTGCGAGCCGGCCAGCGCCGCATCCGTCGCTGGGGCCCACCTGCTGATCGATAAAGGGGTGATCGCCAAGAGTGATCGGGTCGTGTGCATTCTCACCGGTCACGAGTTGAAGGATCCCGATGCCACAGTGAAATACCACACCGGCGTGGACATGAAATCCGCAGTGGACAACGCCCCGCGGGGTACGCCAACGGGTCAGTTCGCCAACCCCCCGCAGCCCGTGCCCGATGATCTGAATGCGATTATCAACGCCATCGGAGCCCCCAGCAGTAGATTTGACCTGCCCGGTCAGGAGCCCGACCCGTTGGGGCACTTACCTGTCAGTGAGTATTGACCCGGATTTTCCAGATAGCTTCTGCCTTTTCAGTGCGGTGCTCTACCAACTGAGCTACCTGGCCCAAGTGACACCATTCCCTATGCTAACATTTGCTCGTGCTCAAACGTGGCCAGTACTCTCCCGGGCGGCGCCCCTCCGCTTGCCTGTAGAGTAGCCAGGCCAAGAAAAAAGGATCAAACATGAAACCAACGGCACGCCTCAAACATGAAACAGTCAAGGTCAGGGACATCATCGAGGATTACCGGGGGGGGCGAGTCGTAATCCCTGAATTTCAACGGGAATACGTATGGCAGAAGAACAAGGCACGGCCGCGTGCCGATTTCGACCAAGTGTCTGACACTTGCGAACGCGCGTTTTCGGGGGTAAATAGGTGTTTCACTGCGCCGCGGCACAATGCCGCAAGTGTT
>CAUZAW010000015.1:0-22146 GCA_963577735.1 Phycisphaerae bacterium
GTAAATCGGGGTGAACTTCAACGGATACAGTGATGTGGATTTGTCGTACGGCATATAACCAAGCCTTTATCATGCAGATTTCGTCACAATAGCAGCTAGAGCTATACTGATTACATGATTCAACGCCGCAAGACGCGCCAAATCACTCTCGGCGATGACCAGCATGGTTATGTGAAGATCGGAGGTGACGCCCCGGTTTCCGTACAGACCATGACCGCCGGGTACACCTACGAGGTGGATAAATGCGTCGCCGAGATCAACAAGCTAGCCGCTGCCGGCGCCGACGTGGTCCGCGTAGCCGTCCCCGAACGTAAGGATACGCAGGCACTGCATGACATCCTGCCCCAGGTTACTGTTCCTATCGTCGCTGACGTACATTTCCATTTCAAACGCGCCCTGGAGGCCATCGAGGCAGGCGTCCACAAGATCCGTCTTAATCCCGGTAATATTCAAGATCACCAGCAGGTGCTTGAGGTCATTGATGCCTGCAAACAGAGGGGCTTGCCCATTCGCATCGGCGTCAACGAAGGATCAATCGTTGAACGCAAGGACAAGCAGAAACGCCTCAAGGAACTGGGTGGCGTATTCAGCAATGACCGACACGGTCATTTCTTGGCGATTATGATCACCAAGCTCGAGGAATACCTAGACATCTTCCACGACCGTGATTTTCACGACATCATCATCAGCGCCAAGAGCATCGACCCCCTGCTGGTACTAGAAGCTTACCGTGAGATCAGCAAACGCTTCGATTACCCCCTGCACTTGGGCGTCACCCACGCCGGGCCGCGCGAAACCGGCACCATTCGATCTGTTGTCCCACTGGGTACTCTTCTGGCCAATGGCATCGGCGATACCATTCGCATCAGCTATGCCAACGACCCGATATACGAAGTCCAAGACGGGCTGGAAATGCTTTATTGCCTTGAACTGCGCCAGCGCCGCGGCGCTGAACTGATCGCCTGTCCCACCTGCGGACGGATTCAGGTCGATCTGTTTACTCTGATCCAACAGATTCGCAAAAAACTTGCCGAGGAAATTGAGCTACCGATCAAAGTGGCGGTCATGGGCTGCGTGGTCAATGGACCCGGCGAGGCAGAGGGCGCCGACGTGGCTATCTTTGCCGGTGATCGACGTGGCATCATCTACGTTCAAGGCCGGCGTGTGGCCAACATCTCCGAAAGTGAAATTCTCGATCGTCTGCTGGTCGAGTGCAAAGCTTTCGAGGACAAAATCCGCAGCGGCGATGCAGTGCTAGGCCAAAAAGTCGTGGAAATCATACCGCCCGACCCGATAGGCGAGATCGGATCTGGATTTGACAAGATTGCCGCCGGTGATGTGGAAAAAGTCACACCCATTACCGTTGGCCACAGCTAGACCGGTTCCGATACTTCCACTACTGTCGGCTGCCCCCCGCGTGAACGACTACGACCAGATCAACGAAGGCCCCGGCGAACATGACACCCATCTGACGGACGATGATCCGGCGGATACCGTTGCCTGTCCACGCTGCGGCAAACACGTTTGGACCTACGCTCAAAGGTGCCAGTATTGCGGCGTTCACTTTTCCGGGCAAGCCTGGCAATTCAACCTCGCAGGTGCCCCCGTCCACCATACTGGCAACCGGTGGCTTATCCTTATCCTTCTGGTGGTCCTTGCCCTGCTGTTGCTTATCCTCTTTTGACAGTAAGCTTGATACATGATCTCGCTGCTGCGCCGTCGCGGCCTTTACCGCTACGGTCTGTTTGCCCTGCTGCTGGCCGTCATGTTCGTGTTCATGATCTGGCCGATCATGTTGACCGTACGAGGCGGGTTTACCGATACCGACGGCAGGCTCACGCTCTATTACATCTTGAGCGTCTTTCGCAATCCAGTCATGACACAGGGGCTGACCAACAGCCTCATCATTGCCACGGGCACCACCGGGCTGTGCCTGCTGATCAGCCTGCCGTTGGCCTTACTGGCGACCCGCTTCAATTTCCTGGCAAAAGCCGCAGTCACCAGTCTGATCATGGTGCCACTTATCCTGCCGCCGTTCGTCGGCGCTATCGGCCTACGCGCCATTTTAGGCAGGTTCGGTGCATTAAACGCGTTGCTCGTCGCGTTGGGCATCAGCAACCCGTCTAATCCGATTGATTACATTGGCGGCGACTGGTGGCCCGACACAACTCCTTTTAACCTGATCGACGGACGACTCATCGGCGTCATCGTGATGGAGGTGCTACACCTTTATCCAATCGCGTACCTCAACCTCACCGCCGCGCTGGCCAACCTAGACCCTACCATGGACGAAGCGGCCTGCAACGTGGGAGCCGGCCCATGGCGGCGCTTCTTTCGCGTCACGCTACCGCTGATCATGCCTGGCCTATTTGCCGGGGCAACCATTGTTTTCATATGGTCATTCACCGAATTGGGTACGCCGCTTATGCTCGATTACTACAACGTGACGCCCGTACAAATCTTCTGGGGTATCAATGAAGTAGAGTCCAACCCCCAACCCTACGCCTTGGTGGCCGTCATGTTTACTTTGAGTATGCTGCTCTATCTGTTGGGCAAATATGCAATCGGCCGCCGCGGCCACGCCATGCAAGGCCACGCGACCATCGCATCTTCCGTCAGGCAATTGACCGGATTACGATCCCTGGCGGCACTGACTGGCTTCGTTGCCGTGATCAGCCTTGCGGTTCTACCGCACGTAGGCGTCATCTTCTCGGCAATCAGCACCAATGGCGCCTGGTATCGCACTGTCCTGCCTGATGTATTTAGCTTCGACCAGTTCGAACAGGCCCTGTCTCACGAGATGACCACACAGTCGATTCGCAATAGCTTGGTTTATGCGTTGACCGCCACCGTCGGCTGCGTGGCCATTGGCCTGACCATTTCATACCTCAACATCCGCTTGCGAATCCACGGTGGCTGGCTACTGGACAGCCTGGCCATGCTTCCGCTGGCGGTGCCTGGCCTGGTCATGGCATTCGGTTACGTGGCAATGACCCTGCACTGGCCGTTTGGATCGTCCAGTTCCCTGCACCGGTGGTTCAGCGTAGTAGGCACCAGCCCCAACCCCGTGTTGTTGCTGGTCATCGCCTACGCTATCCGACGCTTGCCATACGTTGTGCGCTCGGTCTCGGCCGGACTTGAGCAGACTTCGGCTTCCATGGAAGAGGCGGCCCTTAATCTCGGCGCATCGACGTTCAGGACCATTCGACGCATTGTCATCCCGCTGATCACAGCCAACCTTATCGCCGGCGCTATCCTCGCCTTCAGTTTCTCCATGCTAGAGGTCAGCGACTCGCTCATCCTCGCACAGCAGCAGCGTTATTACCCGATCACCAAGGCCATTTTCGAGATGTTTCAGCGTCTCGGCGACGGGCCGCACATTGCCGCCGCATTGGGCGTCTGGGGCATGGCGCTGCTGGCCGTCACCATGGTCGGAGCCACCATGCTCCTGGGCAAGCGGTTGGGCGCAATCTTCCGAGTGTAAATAACACCTGTCGTGATGGCTTACCGTTGAGCGGCGGCTGGCAAGCTGGTTACGTACAACTCGGCCCGCTCCGGTTATGTCGTCACTAGAAATGAAATGCCTGCCGCGTGTGCAGCGAGAATCCGACGTCGGATCTTGCGCTTGCTCAACGGCATCTAAATGAAAATCGTTTTGACCTTGTGCAACATGACGTTATTGTCATTGCGCAGTAACATTTTCCAAGGCGGTAACTGCCTGTCTCCCCGCGCGCGATCATCGAAACGCTTCTGAAGTCTGGCGATGATCTTGAGACAAGAAACAATGGACGACGCCAACCGTTTTGATCTGTCCCAGGCACACATGGACGCCGTTCATCGGCACCGGCGAGTTATCGTCAACTTTGACGCGATCTCGGCCGATGGAGAACGGTTCGCCACTAAGGATGTCGACGAACTGGTGCGGTGGAAGCTCATGTTTGCCGACGAAACAGGCAGTCATATCGACAGCGTCTGGTGGTCCTGGGGCGAAGGCAACCAGGCGCCGTATCCCAGCAAGATCATGTCGTGTACGCCAGGATTCAAACAATGGGTTGAGGCTGGCTTTGATATCGTGCAGAGTTTTCTAAACGCGTGCAAAAAACGTGGCCTCGAAACGTTCATTTCGCATCGGATGAACACTGGTGACAGCGACCGGGGCACCGATGCCAGGCTCCCGATAAAGCAAGCACACGCCGACTGGGTAATGCGATTCTTTCCCAGTGATCATGAATTGGGAGATCTGGATCTGGTCGTTTGGAACTACGCCGTCCCAGAGGTACGCGAATACAAGTTGAGCGTGTTGCGCGAGGTGGCGGAAAACTACGATTTCGATGGCATGGAGCTGGATTTTTCTCGCCGGCCTCTCTGCCTGCCCATCGGCCGCCAGTGGGTCAACCGAGACCATCTCACCCAGTTCATACGGCAAGTGCGATCGATGCTGCTCGAGATCGAGCGCCGCCGCGGACGCCCATTTTTGCTGGCCGCTCGGGTCGGCGAAAACCTGCTCGGCTGCCATTACGACGGCATGGATGTGCAGGCATGGGCCCAGCAGCAATTGGTGGATATTCTGACCCTGGGCAGCAGATCCTTCGACATCGACATAACGGATTTTCGCAGGATCACGGCTGGCCGGAACATCAAACTCTACCCGTGCCTCGACGATCACCACGCCACCGACGGTTACCGGTGGCCGCCCATTGAAGTGCTGCGCGGTGTCTTCACCAATTGGTGGCGCCAGGGCGCGGACGGCATGGAAACATTCAACTGGGGCCACGGCACCGCGGAAGCGGCGGCAGCCATTGGCATGTACCTAGAGCGTGGATGGCGAGTGCACCGTCAAGCCTACCACGAAATGGGGGATTACCGGGCCCTCAAGCACAAGGACAAGATCTTTGTGTTGCAGCGGCGCGGCGGCGGCGGCTGGGGAGGACCTGATCCGGATGACTGGTACATGCCGCGGCATTGGTATCTCTGTACAAACATGTTTGCGCCGCTGCCCGCAAATCTGGATCCACTGGGTAAGGCTGACACCTTGATGACATTGTTCATCGGTGATGATCTTGCCGCCCAGGCCGGGCGAATCAATTCCGTCACGCTCCGCCTGCTGCTAAATGACTCCGCCGGGATCGGATATGTCCCTCCCGGGGCATCCAACCCATCAGATCCGCCGGCTGCTGGAAGAATCGAGCGCGGCCTGCTGGCCACGGACGGGGCCACTCAGCGGTACAACTGTCCGCCAGTCCAAGGCATCGAGTGCCGCATTGACGTCCGAATCAACAACGCTTTATTGGAAACGCCGGTTATCGAGCACGGTTGGCTGGTGTTTACAGACCTCAATCCCAGATTCTTTGCAGTCGGCGACAATCTTATCGGCGTCGTCCTTACGCCGCCGTTATCGCAAGGTGTCGAATCTGTCTCGATCGAGAAACTGGAAGTACACGTCAAGTACAATTCATAACCGTTGCCTCGATTCCTTGACCAACGGACAGATCCACCGTCTCAGAAAGTTGTATTGCGATGAAACACATTCTCTTAGTAACGATTGATACGCTTCGGGCCGATTATGTAGGCTGCTACGGCAAGCGTGATATTCGTACACCGACTTTGGACGCGGTTGCTGCAGAGGGTGTGCGGTTCGATCATCACCTGACAAGTATCACATGTACGCTTGCATCGCACTGTTGTCTCATGACCGGTTGTACGCCGTGCGTCAATGGCGTGACATGGAACTGGATCACGACACCCGCCCGCCGCAAGACACTTGCCCAAATGGGGGCAGACAGGGGTTACGCGACATCGGCGGTGACAAGCTGGTACGCTTTTGCCGATCAACGCGTGTTTGGCTTCGAGCGCGCGTACAGCCAGGGGAAGTTCAAAGGTGATGACACACGCGGCGACGCCACGGTGGATCGTGTCATGTCATGGCTGGCACAGACCGACCTCGCGCAGCCGCAAATGTGGTGGGTCCATTTCATTGATCCCCATGAGCCGGACAACTGCCCTGATCCGTATCCAAAGACCTATGTCGGAGAAGTCGAGTTCGTCGATGACCAGCTTGGCCGACTGCTTCGCCACTGGGATGATGAGGTTGGCCTCGACGAGACATTGCTCGTGATCACTGCCGATCATGGCGAACACATCAACGATCACGGCGTCGAGCGCGGCCACGGTTCACAGTTTCTCACGAACCTGCAGGTTCCCTTGTTGATGCGGGCACCCGGCTTAATTAACGCTGGGACCGTCGTGAACGAACTGACACGGCAGATTGATGTGCTCCCCACGATTCTGGAATTCTGTCAAATGCCCATGCCTCACAATGTGGAGGGCATGTCCCTGCGCGGCCTCATCGAAGGCACCGAGTCCGGTCTTCGTCTCGTTCACCATGGCCATTGCGTCAATGACCGAGAGGCTCCGTTTCCGCCTTACCTCGCTTCAATAAGGAACGGCGAATACGCGTTCCTCTTCGGACAGGAAAAATCACTGACGCATATATTTGATCTTCGCGGGGATGCAGGCGAAGAAGTCAATCTCTGGCAGTAACCCTCACGGCCATCAGCCTGCCGTCAACAAATCACGACAGCCAGAACAGCAGGTTGCTCAGCACGTCGACACTGGCCTGTTGCTCGAAGAACCCGCCGATCGACGCGAACTCAAGCGTGGAAATACCGGACGTGCCCAAAACCGGCAAGCCCAGGAAGTCGTCCGGGAAGATGCTGCCCGGACCGGATGCGATCAGGTTTAACTGTCCAACCGCCACAGAATCAGACGGATCACCGTCGTTGTTCGGATCGTCCGCGATGGTGTCGCGTAGCGTGTGATTAAGCCCGAGGGTGTGGCCCAGTTCATGCGCCGCAGTGCCCGCGACGGCCTCGGCAAATTCACGGGCCAGCGCATCGGTACTGCCCTGATCACTGATCGCAAAATTCAATACCGAGAAGTTCTGGGCAAAAATGATCGCCTCATCACCCTTGCTCATGTTGGCAAGGTCGATATTACCCGCTTGGCCGAACACGTCCGAGATGGGTCCGGATTGGCCAAACAGCAAGGTGGTGAAATCCTCCTCCGGGTCCAAGCCTAACAGTGCCGGATCAACCGTCGTGAAGAACAGGCCTTCAGCGCCCGAGGCCAGGAAAGAGGACAGATCGCCCTCGAGAATCTCCACGTTCAACTGGCCAAGCGGGTGCATCGGCGAACTGGTTTCTAACACCTGTACAATCAAATCGACTATGCCGACAACCACGTTACCGTCGCTGCCGGTACCACCGAAGATCATCAGGTCTTCCAAGCCCTCCAGCAGCGGGCTGATCGCCGCACCATCGAACGCGTCCACCACCGCACCCGGGTCCACTTCCCGCGAAACTCCGCCGTCAAAGTTCAGGTAAACCAGTTGCTTGGGCTCGTTGGCCCCCAACAGGTTGTTGTTCTCACCTACGACATTGCTGATGTAGGCGATCACTTCGTTCTCGGGAACAGTGCTCAACCCGGTGTCGGTCGACGCCAATTGCAGCGTCATCTGATACGAGCCGGTCTCAAATTCGCTGCCCATGACTGCCACAAAATAGTCGATCGTATCCGTAGCCAGTCCGCCAGCTTCGTCGGCATCCTCGATCGGCGGCAATTCAAATGCCATGAACAAATCCTCATCGAGGATACCGCCGAGATCGCTTTGCATTTCCGAAACCGACTCGTTTATCTCCCACCGAGTCAACATTTCAAATGTGTCGTCGTCAGTATCCTCATCCGTGCCTTGATCATCGTGGATAAACACGGCCATCTGCAGCGTCATGGCCGAGTCCACCTCAACGCTCAAGAACTGGAACGCGTCGGCGTTAATCCGATACACGTCCACGTCGCTGGCGCTGGCAATGGTCGAAGTAAAGGTCACCACGCCACTATCCAGCGGCAAGTCAGTCGCCGGCTCGGCAAGAGCCTGCGTAAAGGTATCAACCGATTCGTCCAGGAATATCAGTGTGCTGTCTCCACCTTCGATACCGTCACCATTACCGTCGAAGATCGTTCCGAACGGATCCTCCAGTTCCTCAAGGCCATTTTGATCAATATCCCGCAGTGCCGATCTCAGGCTCGACCGGTCATGGATACTCGGCGTTGTCGCCAAATCCATCGACGAGAGGGGCAAGCCCTCATCATTGACCGTCGCGCCCACCAAGGTGACCGTGACCTGCTCGGCTAACCCGTCATTCAGGATAATGCGTAGTACACCCTGTTGGTCACCCGCTGCTGTCGTCTGTATGAAATAAGACAGTGCAGCGTCATCATCGATAACGTTGCCGTCCGGATCGCGCAACTGCACTGCGCCAGGCGTATCAAACTCGTCATCGAAATCGCCGTCATTATTGGCGTCTACGGCCAAGGTAACACTTGCCGTGTTAACCGGCTCGGAGAAGGTAATGCGGATTTCATTGGAGTTGAACACCAACGGCCCCAGCGAGACCGGAGCTGCGTCCGGATCGTCATATTCCTGCACTGACAGCGAGGCATTAAATGCGCTCGACGATTGCTTGCCGACCCCACCGGCCGTTACCACCGCCGATAGCCTCCCGGTGGCCGGCGATGTACTGAAAATCTGGTCCTTCATCGTGAGCCGCCCCAGCACGCTGGCGAACAATCCGCCGGCTTCGGCCGAATCGATCATCGCGATGTCGTCGGCAGTACTGTTGCCCGTGTAGCTGCGCAGGTCATCAGGTATGTTGTTCCCATTCGAGCTGGACGCGCCCAGTGTAGGCAACACGCCCACAGCCAGCACGCTATCACTGAATATGCCCTGGAACATCGCGCGGTCCAGCGAACCACCGAGCAAGATATCGTCACTGGTGTTATATATGCCGTCCGGACCGAGTAGGGAGCCGACCGAATAGACGGCACCCTGCGAATCCCCGCGGACAGTTAGTTTTTTCGAATCACCGCCCAACACCAGCAGGCCCGCCATAACATCCGTCAATGTCGCCTGTTTCAGGCCCAGTTGCACCGCAATCTGGCCGCTGTGGGTGCCACCGACCGTAACCTTGCCGGCATAGCCGCCCACAATGACCTCGCTGCCCGTATTGGTGCCGCCGCTAAATGTCATCGACGATGCTTCTCCATGGATCGTGATCTGCGCCGTTGCCCCTAACGCGCCGTTGACCGCCACTTGCCGGCCAACTTCATTGATATCCATAGTGCCATCAAAATCGCCGCTGAAACTTATTGTCTGCGCATCCTGGTTGACCCGCACCACGGCTGTTTCTGTTGCGGCACTGTCGAACAACCAATTGCCGGCAAACTCGGCCTGCACTGTACCGGCCAAATCACCCGCCTCGTGCATGAGCCGACCAATCAGATCCTCGCTGACCAGGAATCCATCGGTTGCAAAATCACCCGCGATGTGAACGCGAACGATTTCCCCGTCGGCCAAGACGCTTCCTGCAAACTCGCCGACAAGATCAAAGCTGTCAATTGTGCTGCTGGTATTGATACTGCCGGCATAAGCGCCTGAGATCGAGATATCACCGAAGCTATTGGTTAATGTCGTTACACGGCTGGCAAATTCACCCAAGCCCGTCACGTTCATCTCGTCAATGCTGTTGGCGAACAGGCCAACCTGCAACACGTCCTGCGACATCCCATTGAACGAAACGAATACTCCCGCCTCGCTATCGAGCCCGAGAAACGTTCCGGCTGCAAGGTCGAACGCCAACCTGCTGACACTGCTGCGCACTGACCCCGGTTCGGTCGTGGCGGTGACCGCGGCAGTCGCCTGGTCGATCACAACCAGTCGATTAAACGTATCGTCGACTCCACGTAACACCCCGGCCACATCATCAAAGTCAATGTCCACCACCGGCGTCAGCGCACCCGTCCGCGTGTCGGTAAACGAGCCGACCGTACCCACCAGGTCGCCCGTCACCGGATCATATTCGAACAACACCCCGTCCTCTGTGGAAATAAACACGTTTCCGCTTACCGTGTTGTCTACCGACATTGCCGTCACCGCAGCCGCCAGCGGTACGCCACCAGCCGCCTCGGCCAGGCCCATCCGCCGTGCAAACACACCCGTGGCCGGATCAACGGATCCCAGCACCTGGCCGACGCCCGGATTGGTGAAGAACCGCCCTTGCGGCACGCTGTCGTTGTCATATGCAAACGTCTCAAAATCACCGTTACGGGCCAACGCGAACGCGCTGATTTGCGTATCCAGCAAACCCGGCTCGCCTATGCCCCGCGACAGGGACGTCGGGTCGGTCGTGTCCACCACGATCAGTTGGGCGGCCACTGCGTCGTTGTCGAACGCCAGCAGGTTGCCCGCCGCGTCAAAGCCCATGCCGATGATGTTCGTGTCCGCACCAGTCACGTTGATCGTGCCAATACTGGCCAGCGTTCCGTCCAGGGCAATGTGCACGAGTTGGTCGGTGACGCCGACCCGCCGAATGGCAAAGGCCTCGCCGGAGCCATCGACGGCCATGGCGGCGAAATCTTCAAACACCGCACCGCCTTCATCCAGAAGCACGCCCGGCAGAAAACTTGACATCGGGCTGGACGCGGTCACCACGTCGTTTCCGTTGGCATCGTCCGTCTCGATCATCACCAACGCCGCGCCGCCTGCCGCAACTGAACCGCTACCGTCGGCATCGGAAACTATCGCCAACAATACGCCGTCATCATTGAACGCCAGTTGAAGCACTTCGTGTGTCCCGCCCTGGCCGTAACTGTTGTTAAAGATATCCCGCAATGCGCCAATGACCGTGACCATGCCCATGTCCGCATTGATTTCGACCAGTTGATCAAATCCCACGTTTTCAATCGCCATGACCCGGCCCGTGGGACTGATCGCCATCCCCCGCAGGTTCCGCGCCGGCCCGCCCGCGTCGGCCAGGCTGCCTACCAGCAACGTCGGGTTCGGGTTAAGCACTTGCGCCACAGCCAGAAGCAGGTTGTCATCGGCGCCTATCCCCGGATCATCGCCGTCGTGGTCAAAATCCATCGCCTCCAGTGTGATCAGGTCGCCGGTGAACCCATCCGTCACGGCGGTCGGACCGGCCAGCACCGCCCCGGTCGCCGGGCCAATCTGGGACAGCGTGCCCCCCGTCGCGTTGAACAGCCATGTATTACCAGCCGAATCCGTTGCAATCTGCGTGATTTCACCAAACGGCATCGTCGCCAGGTCAGTCAGCAAACCGTTGTTGCCCGTACCCTCAACGATATTCAGTTCCTTGATGCCGCCCGCCACCGTCACAATCGCATGGCCAAACGTCCCGATGTCCAATAGATCCACGTCACCGCCGAAGTAAAGCGTGGTGTCGTCGGCGATGCTGTCAAACAGATAGTCGCTGGCCGTGGCATCGAAAAACAGGTCCGGCGTACCTGGTATCGCTGCGCCGTCACCCGCCCGGTCACCGTCGATCGCACCGTCATAGCTGAACCGGTTGAGCACCGCATCGTCCTCGGTCAACACCCTCCCAATCTGTCCGCCGCCGGTAATCGCCAACCTGGAAAGCCGGTCGGTACCCCGAACCACGATTGAATCGATCTTCCCATCGCCGAGCGTATCGTCATGGATGTCCACCGTGGCGCCTACCACGTTGCTTTCCAGCACAAAAGCGATTCCTTCAAACGTCATCACCTCGCCTGGCAGCGCTGCACCGATCAACGCTTCCAGGGGGTTACCCAAATCGGTAGCCAACTCGGTCAAGGCGTACGACAGGTCGAAGTCGGTAAACGGCGACCCGGTAATGCTGTTGCGGTCGATCCCGGAGTCGGACACAATCGCGCTGGCGATGTCAGCTGAAACCTTCACTGATCCAAATCGGCTACGCCCACCCGAATCAGGCAGATCTCGCGACACGTTTTGGAACAACACGCTGTCATCGCCCGTACCAAATTCACCGTCAGGGCCTGCATCTACGCCGGCCGACAACGCAGACGTGCTGAACACGCCGCCTTTCACTGTGTTGAAGTCTCCCGGCCGCAACATACGGTCATGGCCAGAACGAGCCGCATTGCGCTCGACTGCGTCCAACAGCGGCGTCGCGTCGTCGATGACCGCCCTGATCGCCGCGCTACCCAGATTCAATCCGCTCGACACCGAACTGCCGACCATGCTGGACGACACCTTCAGTTGATTGAACAACCCACCGGCAGCCATAACACTGTCCGTGATCGTCGTTGCCGACAGCATGCCGATCTGGCCCATGACAGAGTGTTCTTCAAAATCCTTGCCTGCCTCCGTTACTGAGAATACGCCATCTTCACCGGGGTGGGCACCGGCCTGAATAAGGCTGTTGCTAATCGTAGCCGCTATCAATTGATCCAAGTCAAAACCGATGGCCAACACGGCCCCGTCAAGTGTCCCAACTGACCATTTGCCCCCCGAGCCGTCCACCAGCACGTTGCCCGATACCGTACCGTCAACACCTAACTTCTCCAGGTCTTTGCCAATCCATACCGTAGCGTCGGCCGTAATGTCCCTGCCCACATTGAGCTTGGTATCCGTGCCGATGCGTACCTGACCGCCAAGGTCGCGCCCGACAGTCATTTGCGTGCCACGCGAATGATTACCCAGCGTCACCGTGCCCAGCATGTCCTGATCAACGCGAAGTACCGTCGATGACAGGGCCGCAACCAAGGCTGACGCCGCCACATCCTGTCCGACCATCAGGCTGGTCAACTCGCCGGCAATGTCGATTGTGACATTTTCCGCCAGAGAACCATCAAATCTCAGTTTTCCTGCCGCCTCAGCCGTAATCGAAGCGGGGTGCACGCCGTCACCAAAATCGGAGCCCGTCACGGTCAACTTGTCAATCGAGCCGTTATCTGCGCGTAACGATCCGAACAGGCTTCCTGACTTGATCGTCAAGTTATTAATATCGCCAAACGAACTAGTTAACACAGCACCGGCGGCAATGTCGCCGTCCATCACCGAGAAACGCTTGATGTCACCGCCGACGGTGAACTCAACGGGCCCGACATGGCCGCCGCGGATCGTGGCCCGGCCCAGGCCGTCGAGGACGGTCACGTCACCCGTCACGATGTTGGCCCCTGCCGTCGCAGCATCGGCAATCACGTCGATCCGCTTGGCCGCACCCTTTACCACGATGTTGCCCGAAACCATGCCCGTGGCCTGGAAAGCACCCAGATCACCCAGCACAAACAGGTCCAGGGCCATGTCCGAGCCAGCCACGGACCTGCTCGTACCCACCTTGATCGACTTGGCATCCCCACGGATTGTCAGCCGATCACCGGTAGTGCCCAGCCCCATCGCTGCGTCAATCGTGCCGACATTGCCATCGACGTCCAATGACCCGCTCATCAACGTGCCACCTAGTTTGAATTTCTTAAGGACGGTCGCATCACTATTCGTTCCGCGAATAGTGATATCACCTGTCAGGTCGCCACCAACATCGAACGTGCCGACAATGCCGTCGACCAGCACGTCGCCAATCATGTCACCGTTAACGGTGAATTTCTTCAGGTTGCCGTTGGGCCCTGAGATGAACAAGAACGACGAATCCATGAAGTCGCCGTCAATCTTTATTTTCTTGACTTGCCCTGCCACCCGCATGTCCAGGCCACTGACGTGTGACGCCGGCTTGAACAGTCCCAGGCTGCCGGTTGTCACCCCGACATTTTCTACCAGGTCCAAAGTCTTGATCGTCTTGATCGAGTTGGCGAAGTCGAAGAGGGTCGTCACGGGCGGCTCGAAAGACGTGGGTCGATTCTCGTCACCGGGATGGGTGGTCCCAAGAATTTGGAATGCAGAAACGGTGCCCAGGTCTCGGCCCCCTACCGCAACCACGTCCTGAATCACACCGGATATGCCACTGGTACCGCCCAGGACCTCGGCGATGTCCGTCAACCGATTGAAAACAAACGGGTCAAACTCACGGGGACGTACCGACGGCGTAAACTGCGCCGTAGCCAAGCCCGTGCCCTTGCCCGTCGCCTTGATATCGTTCATCGACGCGCCGCCGGAGAAGGAAGTGTCGTAGATGCCGAACCCGTCAATCGTGATATCGTCGTAGACGCCTTCACCGCCAACAGCCAATACGCTGTTGAGTAATCCAAAACCGTCACGAACGGTAATTCGACCAATATCGGCAGCGACTATCAGCGAGCCGATGATCCCCCCTTGTCCAGTGAGCGTAATATCTTCAATTTCAAATTCCGTTCGGTTCAGAAAATCGGTTGCCACGTCCTGGGGGGACGTCACAAGCATGAACTCCCGGCTATCTGCCAAATCATTGACCTGGAGAATGTCCGCATTGATGATTGCACCATCGCGCAAACGAATGTTCTCTATAAGGTGCGTGACGACAATGTCACCACGGACATCCGAACCCAGACCCTGGTTTTCGATCAGCCCGATGACGCCGCTGGCTGGACGATCATCATCTACCGTGCTGTCATCGCCCGTGTCGCCACCACCGATGCCCTCGGCAAACAGCCCGGCAAAGGCCATGTCGCCGGTACCGCTTTCGGCGAGCCCTTCACCGATCTGCACGTAATTGAGGTTGCCCGTGACGTAGACCGGGCCGGCAATTCCTTCAAATGCCGCGAAGTCATCCACACGATCGTAGTTGGCTTCGATCCGCTCAATGGTGCCCTGAAGACCGTTGCGGGCCACGACGTTACCTATTCCCATGTCACTGCGGATGCGAATCGCGTCTCCGACATCGATGGCATAACGCTGATCGAGAAATGGGAACGGCAGGTCAGCCAACGCCGCAGACTCAACTGCCAGTTCATTGGGGACGATCCCCGCGCCCGTATGTTGCTTGGGCAGGCCGATGGGTCCGGTATTGGTAAGCAGACCCACCGACTCGGCCGACAGGTTGACCAATTCCCCTCCCGTCATGTTGCGGTACCAACGGATTGCCCCTGCCGGACCGGTAGAGGGAGCTAAGTCGCCACCAAACGTGCCTCCCGACACGCTGAAAATATCCACCGGACTGTTGCCGGTAATATTGATACTCAAACTGGTCAGGTCAGCATCCAAGGCATCGTCATCGGGTAGCTCCAGGCGACCGTTATCGTTGACTACCAGCGAATCTCCCGTACCCTCAATAAGCAACTGGCTTATTTCCACGGGCGAGACGTTGCCCAGGCCGTCGCTTGATATATTGACCGAGCCGTCTGTCGTGACATTAACGATCACGCTGCCACCGCTGTCGCGGATGCCGTAAAGCGTCACCGCGATAGACGTCCCCCCCTCCTCGCTTTCGCCATCATCACCGCCTTCAGGCAATACCCCGCCCACGGGGGCAATGGTGATCATTCCACCAGAATCATCGCGCACCGTATACGGTGTGCCCGGCGTCAATATGGTCGTTGTCGGAGTTGCCTCACCGAAAATCGGATCCTGAGCGATACTGCCGCCCACGCGGATATAACGCACGTTACCGCCCGGACCCGTAGAAATCACCGGCCCGGAAAAGTCGCCAACCACATCGATCAAATCAATGATCCCGTCAGCGCCGATACCGTCACGATTGACGCGGAAGTCGCTGCCTAATCCAACCGAACCGGCGCGGATAACTCCAATTCCACCGTTGGCAAGCAAACCGGCAAGCACCTGGCCCACCGCATCCACAACCTGGAAGTTGCCCCCGATCACCGGGCTGATCAGCGGGCCACCGACGTTGAACTGCAAGTCGCCTGTTGATCGCAGTAACCCGACACTGCCATGGGGCACTTCTATGTCCAGGTCGATTGAGCCTGACTCAATCGACCTCAAATTCCCCTGCGAAACCAACCAAGGCTGGCCAGAAAGGTCTGCAACCTCGACCAGCGAAGTGATCGCGCCCAGGTCTCCGTGGTTGACCGTCAGTGCGGCCTCGTCGAAACCCGAGTTGAGGAAAACGCTATCCGTCGCACTGAGTTGCCCCAGCCCGATATCACCAACGCCTTCCAGCACCAACAGGTATGGATTGTCCGTTACCGAGACCTCGGGCTCATCTTCACTCGACTCGTCATCACTGGATGTAGAGCTAGAACCAAACATACCATCACCAGGGAACCCCACGGCAAATCGATATTCACCGGGACGATCAGCCGTAAATTGGAACGGCACATTCTGCACCTCTTCCGGATCCACATTCGAATAATCCGTCGCAATCAGGCGGCGATCGGGGTCAAACACACCTGCGTGCATTGCCGGGATGCCCAGCGACAGCAGTTGCACCGTAATCACCTGGCCGGCCAACAACGGTACCGAGTAATAATCAACCAAATCGCTTGCGCCACCATTGAGCAAGCCGCTTACCCGTACAACCTGATCTTCCACAAACAGGCCGTTCCTGACCGACGCCAGGGGCTGGGCGGTTTCAAACAGGTCATTGGCGAACAGGAACTCCGGGTGGGCCAATACCGGCTCCAAGCCATCGGCCCCAATAAACAGATCGCCATACAATTCACCCGACTCGGCCTTGTGCTCAACCTCGAATTGCAGGTCACCGAGGTGGTCCTCAGCAAAGTCGTTATTGACGAACACGGTGCCTAGGAACGACGAACTGCCCGCCGGGCCTATCGCGCCAATATGGCCCACCTTGCCTCCGACTTCCAGGTCAAATCCTGACGAATACAGTGATCCGGTGCCATCGGTACCGATCGAACCGACCGAAAGCAGATTACGCAGGTCGCCGCCCACCTTGAAGTTGTCCGGTAGCCGTGGGCCTTCTTCAAACAACTGGCCCGGTGTGTACCCGATTGCCGCAAACCCGCTGTAGAACGTGTCAATCGAACCGGATATTTCTACCTTGCCCGTCGTTACCCCGCCGAAAAACAGGTTCTTTATATCCTGCGATTGTGGCGAATCCGTCTCCGTTCCGACCAGGTACATCAACACCGCTGATTCAGCCGCAGACGCCTCGGCTTCTGCCAAGTCGGCCAGACCGGTCGAATTGTCAACCGCAAAGAACCTATCCTCCGAAAAGCTAAACGAAATTTCCCCGATCGTCGTCCGCATTGTCCCCGGTTCAGTGTCCGTCAATGCACCGGCAAGGACCTTGTTGATTTCATCCTCGGGATCGAAAACCCCGGTCGTGCTGATATCAACCAGGCGGCCGCTATTGCGATCGTGGGCCAACAGCCGGCCGACTCGGTCGAAATCCATTCCCTCAACCCGGATCGGGTCATCGTCCGCATCAAGGATAACGCCAATCTCCACAAGATCGGATACTGAATCGATCATGCCCGTCACATCTACGGTGTATATGATCTCGAACAACGCCAGGTCGCCACCAACCGACGTGTCCGAGTTACCTGCAAAGTACAGTCCCTGCAACTGGTTACTTATCGACCCCGGCCCAGGCGAAAAGGCCATTGAGAATATCTGCTCGGTCGAGAGGAATGACGATCCGAACAAGAGCGGTGCTATGGCCGAAAACTCGCCAGTGTTCGTATCCAGCGTTCCCAATACCGGCCCAGCGCCCAGATCGTAAACGGCGTACAACTGCTCGATGCCGTCAAAATCCGGATCCCCAAAATCCATACCTTGGATGTTGCCCAGGCGCAGGCCCGTATCGGAATTGGTAACCGCCACGGGAAATGGAGCAAGCCCTGTAGCCAAGTCCACGATGGCCAGCTCATCACCGAGCAGGCTGCTGAACTGACCTGCGACCAGCGGATCGTCAATCAAGGCCTGGTCCGGATCGGGAAACAGCAGATCGCCGTTCGGGTCCACGCCGTCGGTATCAACCACGATAGTCACACTACCGTCCCGGTTGATCGCCAAGCCCTCAATTTCGTCCAGGTTGCTTCCCAGCAACCGGTCAACAAGCGGCCCTGCGCTCGATACGTATTCCAGCAAGTTGCTCGGCACCTGCACACCGGCAACCAGGTTGTTGGCATCCAGAATAAACAACCCGTCTTCGGCAACGCTCAAATCATCGACGCCAAAGGCTCGCACCCCCAACTCGGTACCCAGCAGGGCCTCAATAATGGGGATGAGGTCTTCAGTTTCGTCATCTGTAATATCCTCCGTACGCGCCCCGATATACGCCCGCCCCGTGCCCGAATCGATTTCAACCACTATCGAGGGCGTATCTTCCAGGCGAAGGCCGTCGCCGGCAGGCTGATCGACAAACGGCTCTACTATATCGGTATCCGGCAAGCGGGAAGAGAAACTGATGCTCACGTCCCCGCTCGACTGGCTGACGTATATCTGAAAAATGTCAGCCGCCGACAAACGTGTTCGATGCTCAAGGATCACCAACTCATCCGTTTCGGTATCCGTCGCCAGTAACACACCAAAAGCACCGGTAAACGGATTGAACATTCCCTGGTGCCAGGAAATTCCCCCCAAGGCCGCCCCCGTGTCGTCGGTCAGTTCCTCGGCATGCAACAGTCCGAGTACAAACACTGAGCCGTCGTCGATGTCGATCTCCAACAACCGGCTCCCGCTGCCGTTCTCCATGGCTACGAGGGACTGTTCTTCCAAACCAGACGATGGATCGCGGAATTCAATCCCGCTGATGCTGGTCAACGGCACCAATTCCTCACCGTCGCGGATCGTCACCGTGGGACCTATCTGCGAAAGGCCCACATTGACCAGATTGATCTCGACCAGATTCGCAACCTCGCCACCGTCGGTCATGAACCCGCGAAGTATGTTGTCACTGGAAGTCTCGTCCCAGACAATGGACGTAAACGTAATTTCTTCGCCACCTGGCAGTATTCCCGGAACCTGCTCAAGGCTGTTCTGGATGGCCGAACGGCTCGGGGCCGAGGTGTTGACTCTGTACAGGAAGTTGGAAAGCCCTGCACCCGAATCCGACGCACCGACGAAATACAGCAGTCCGTCCAGTTCCTGGAGCACTTCAACCGGTTCGATTAACTGGAAATGACCGATGGACGTGCCCCAGTTGTTGACCGACTGCGCCGTGGCAACCCCGTTGCCCGCCCAGAACGTTTCATTGTCTACCGGATCGACGCTGATCCCGCTGTACCTACCCAGTTCGAATGGCGTACCATCAGCACCCACATAGGTGCTTTCGCCAGCTTTGACCAACACCGGTTGGCGCATGCTCCCGGAAGCATCGCCCAACTCCTGGCCCGTGACATACATGGATAAGAACTGCGACTGAGATGACTGCATGAACGTCAATCCGAGGTCGCCATCGTTATTGATCTCAATCGAGGGGAAATAGGTCCAGACGCCCGCGCCCTTGTTGATGCTGCCCGACTGGGTCAGCATCGGCAGCTGCTCGACGTCATTTTTCACTTCAAACTCGTACCACCGAGCTTGCGACACGCCTGAGAATCCCGTGCCGACCGTGTGGGCTGCCACAAGGCGGTGCTCGCCCGTCGGATCAGTGGGATTGGGCAGATAGGCCACGCTCATGATCCGCGTGTCACCGACATCGATCTGGCCTGCACCGGCCTGCTCAGCATCGGGGGGAGCAAAGAACGCGTCGACCACGACATCCGTGTCCGTAAACGTCGGCGTCGCCGACAACACATCATCCATCCGCATGACACGAATGTTGCTAGACACAGGAGATTCCGTGACAAGCCACATCGGATCACCCAACTGCGAGCCATGCATCTTCGCAGGGGTAATCGACTCAACTGTCAAATCAAGGTGATCTACATCCGTAAGACTGATCGTGCCCGGATCTGCATCCAAAACGGTGCTCTTGTCAATGGCAATAAAATTGGTGTGGTCAAGGGGCGTAAATCCAAGGCCCGTATCGTCGAAAAGAAGCATGCTCATCGTAAACACGTGAGCCTCGGCATTGAACCCGCCGCGTAGAAACTCACCGAACGTCGTGCCGAAGAAGGTCAGACCGTCCTCGTCAATCTGTATGCGGTGCATCTCATCAAAACCCTGCGTGGCATCGCTCGAGTTTGAAACCGCATACAGCAGAAATGACTCTTGCGTCGCCTCATTACGCTCCAGCACCGCGATCACAAAACGACCGTCCGTACCGGCAGCTTCATCGAACATGGCTATCGGGTCATTGATGCCCGGGCCTGGCAACACGGGCGCAAAGAACGTTCGCAACTGCTGCTGAAGCAATACGCTGCCAGTCGTCTTGTCAAAAATGGCTATTGCTGAGTTGACCGTTTCCACCACTTGTTGCGGACCGGCCGCAACCATCACATCCGGAGGCAGGTGGCCGCCACCATCGAAGAAATCCTGACCTTCAAATTGGCCGATTATCTCCAGGCCAAACGCGGTGGTGCTTGGCGTGCCCGGCTCGAAGTCCGCCGCGTTCAACTCGGTGACCACAGTAGCCCCACTCTCCACATCGACCGGTAGCGACACCGCAGAACCCCGCAGTAGATTGATGCCATCAGAAGAAAACAGCAGCGGACGCCGATCGCCTATTTCAGTGAAACTGGACAACCCGCCTAGGCCGAACGCCACCGTACCCGGCTCACTGAGCGCCTCCACCGCAGCGCCCTGGTCAAACAGGATGGACACCAGGCGTGGGCCGCCCTCGGCGCCGTTGTCCAGACCAACTAGAACATCCTCTTCTTGCAGATCAACGGCAAAGGCCAATCCCTCGATAGTCACATCGTCAAGCGATCCGACTAAAGCAGCGTTGATCACGGGCGAATCCGGCAGCAGCAACGGGTTCAACTCAAACAACTGTGACTCGGTTTCCGCTCCCGAAAGCTGGGCGGCAAACAAAGAGTTGAGGCCCTGGAAAGCCATTGCGGAAAAGCCCTGAAGCGACTCCTCGCCATCAATCAGAATCGATCGCACATCTTGCCCTACGTCGAACGTACCGCTGGTCTTGTCCAGAGCCACCAACGCCACGTCTAAACCCTCTCCCAGGCCGTTGGCATCGCTAAGGGGATCGCCGTCCAGGTCTTCCGTGATGATGAACAACTGGCCGGTGGAATCAAACGCCGCCGCTTCCACCGATCCAGCCACGGAACCCGTCACGGTGGTGATCAACACCAGTCGATTGTTCTCACTGTCCATGGCCACCAGGTCAACCACGCCATCTGCGTTCAGGTCTATGCCCAAGTCCATCCCGGTGATAGAAGTGCTCTGCCCGTCAACGTGAATCTCACCATGATCGGTCAGCTCGCCGGTGGCTGTATCTACTTCAAAGAATCGATCTTCATCGTTCCGCCGCAGTACGCCGAACAACGTCACCCCGCGGAACGCCAACGCGTTAACCGGGTCAACGATCGAATCGGTGCCCTCCATGAGGGTACCGATCGTCGTGGCGGCCAGCTCGTCGGCGATGCTGTCACCGTCGGTGTCTGTCGGTGTCTGGTCCGGATTGAGTGAAAACAGCGTCTGGTTGGTACCGGTGCGGCCGACGAAAAGCAGCACGCCCGAAACAGGATCAGCTTCCAGGGCATTGATATCGAAGATATTGCTACCCGTAATTCGACCCAGCCGAACCGGGGTGGTAGACGAAGTGGTATCGGTGTCCAACCGGTATAAGTCAAACACATTTTCTTCCGGATTGTCGATGGCAAAAACCCGCCCGTCCGGCACCACCGACACGGCCGTGAAGTCCAGGTTGGTCCCCAGGTCCCGGTTGACCGAGGCCACCGGACTGAAATCACCCGCAACCAGGCTATTGCTCACATACAGGCCGCCGTTGAGTATGTTGTCCGCAAAGGCCGCATAGAAGCGGTTGCTGGAATCCGACGAGAACCCCGACAGGCCCGAGGAAACCACTGCGCCAGCCGCCACCGCAATCGATACCTCCGGCGAAGTGGTCACAATCTCTACCAACCGTCTGGCGTCGTCTCCTAGCGAATCGTCAAAAGCAAACAACTGGTCGAGCGTATTGAACGCGACCCCCGCCGTCTGCACATCCAGTGCGTCGACCTGGATAACGCCCAGATTTTCCGACGGGCTGGGCACGGAAACTACAATCAAACGCCGTTGATCCACCCCCAACGATTGATCGATAGCAATAAGCTGATCTTCAATGTTGACATCCATGGCCTGCACATCCGTGCCTTGGCCATCGACCAGAATTTGGCTGATGGTAGTAATTTCACCCGTCAGGGAATCGATCGTGATCAGCGTCTCGCCGCCGGGCGTATCACGCACAGCGAACAAGGTCGTCCCGTCCAGGTTCCACGCCATTGCCTTGATGCTGTCCACAACCTGTGTGCCATCATCAGTCAGCGGGTGGGCCACAGCCAAGATCTCATCGACAACAGTGTCCAAATCTA
>CAUZAW010000016.1:0-21742 GCA_963577735.1 Phycisphaerae bacterium
CAGAGATATTGCTGGGGACATTCGCTGATCATCAACTCAATCGCCCGCATGAACCGTGCGGTGATGTAGTAAAGTGGGTCAGGCTGTAACTGCCAGTCATCTGGGTAAATGATATCGGCGACTGCGATTTCGTACTGAAATGATTGGTTTATACGTCGGGCATAACCGCAGACGATCGGCACGTTCTGCGCCATAGCCAGCAAGCCGATTGATTTATACGTGCTTGCCAACCGCCCGAAGAAAGGCACGAATATTCCTTTGTCACCGGCATTCTGGTCAGCAACAAATCCTAGAATGCCTCTACCGTCAAGCACGTCCCGCATCCGTTGGGAGTTACCCCATTTTGTAATCAGTTGCAGGCCTCGGCGCTGGCGGATGCCCAAGAGCCAGTCGCTAATCAGCGGGTTATCGAGAGGGCGGAAAATAGCATGCAAACGCAGGCCGATCACACCCAGCAGATAGCCGAGTACTTCCCAGTTACCCAGATGCCCAGTAATCACGATCGCCGATTTTCCGCTGTTGAACAGTTCGGTGGCCGGCGCCAGATTGGTCAGTTTCAGTCGTTTGGACCAACTGTCGCGGTGGATCAGGCGCGGCGCATGACAGACCTCCACAGCCAGTTGCAGCAAATGCTCGAAAGACGCTCGTGCCAGTCGCTCAAGTTCCTGCGGCGATGAGCCTGGAAATGCGATGCGCAAATGTTCAACAGTTCGCTGGCGGTGTCGTCGGTCCAACCGATAAACCACGCCACCGATGGCCTTGGCGTGGCGGAGGTTGGCCTCAAGGTCACACGCGGTTAAACCCATCACCGCCAGACGAGCCAGTAGATACTGACTCCAATTGACCAAGGTCGATTGATGACGTGCCATAACCGAGTTCTAGCGGTGGTGAACAAAGAGGGCCGGACGCTGTTGAGCCATCCAAGAGAAAACCAGAGTGCACGCCGGAATAGTACCTAACCTTTTCAGCGGCGATAATATCCGATCAATCTTAAAAACCGATTCTGGTTGAGAACCGGGATCTTCAACTTCTCGGCCTCGGCTGCGAGGGCCTGGTACTTTTCCCAGATGCGTTTATTGGCCTCATTGATCTCGATATCTACTACCGTCGCGTCCTCGGAGAGCGTTTCGACCCGTTTAGGAGGGATGCCCAAAACCAGATAATCGGTCTGATAGGTCAACTCGTCGGCCACTTTTCCGCCCCAGCCCTGGATCATGCCTTGGACGCGGCGGTTGTCGGCCATGGCAGGGGTACCGATATTGTTAATGTCGAATTTGCCGTGAACAACGAACTCATAAGTCGCGGTCCGGTCATATGCGATGTTGACGACTTTATCGCCTACCGTCAGGCCCGCACGCGGATCAAGACGAACAATACGCGCCACAGACGATGTCTGCGTAGACCTTACCACTTCGATGGTCGCGACCCCTGTCAGCTCACGTGGCTCATCTGCACGAACGATGCTGTTTCTTTTAAACACTTGAAATGTCAGCCCCGGTTGAATGCGGTCGGACTGAGTCAAATTGATATACACCAGATCGTTGTCCCGGTCGATAGCCACGATATGGGCATCTGTCTCAATTCCACTGGTTTCTCGGCTTCCTTTTTCGGTGAACTGCACCAATTGCTCGACGCGAGCCTCCAGTTGACGAATCTGCTCATTGCGTTGCGCCAGCACGCTTGCTAACTGGACATTCTCGGCGGACAACTTCTTACGGACTTCCTCCAGATGTTCAGCGAGCTCGCGCTGCTTTGCCCGCTTCTGCTGTTTGGACTGCTTGTAATCTTCACGCTCAACGATGAGGTTCTGGTTCAGATCCTTGACGGACTGTTGATAATTGTCTTCCAACTGGGCTTTATTCTGCTCGACCTGTACTAGCCGCGCCTCGTTGGCCTTACGAGCGCCTTCGGCATCGACCAAGTTGGTCTCGACCGCGCCAAGGGACTGGCGGTAATACGAAATCCGATCCAAGAGTGTGGCTCCCTCTGGTAAATCCAGGCTTCTTAAGGTTGCCTTGATGCCTGCGGATGTGGACTCGATGCCTTGGATGATGCCCTTGAGCTCCCGGTTCTCGTCGATCAGGAATCGGACGACGGACTTGCGGGATCGCGCCTGTTTGCTGCTTTCAACGGCTAATTTGACATCGTCATGGGTTCGCTCTATTCGCTTGACGAAAATTTCCAGATCACGTTGCGATTTCGAGGCCTGTTCTTGTGCTGCGCCGATCTGTACGGCGACAATAATCATCACGATCAATGAAATGACAAAACCTAGGCCCAGAATAACGGTGGCCACCACCCAACCGCCACCTGAGCTGCGTGCGCGTGCCATACGTGGTCGCTCCTAGGTCGATGCAAACCGCAATACCGACCCCGAATGCTCCGGACCGACCACCGGCCGGAGCCCACTTCAGTAAGTGTTGCCGTTTCTAATGCTTTCGTCAAGCTGACTGCCTCGTCTTCAAATCAAGCGGCAGGCTAGGTAATTCCAATGGCCGCCGCTTAACCGATTCTGCTAAGCTGGCTGTTTGCGACCAACAGCCAGTGATACGCCACGAGGAAAGTGACATCAGGAGCACGGCATGCCACGCAAGATTACCAGGATCGGGCTGATCGGCTTCGGTCAGATCGGCAGTGACGTTTATCGCCGCATTGAAGCGAATCCGCAGACTGGCATGCAGGTGGTATTCGTTGCCGACAAGGATTCCAATCTATTGGCTGAGTTGCCGCGCGAACTGGTTCTGGACGACCTGAATGATTTCGAGGGCCGCAAACCAGACCTGGTGATAGAAATGGCCCACAAGGACGTGGCCAAGCATTGGGCGCCACTTATCCTGACCAAATGCGACATGATGGTCGTTTCGGTGACTGCCATTGCTGACCGTGACAATGAGCGGATGTTTAAAGATTTGACCCGTGAGCACGGCACACGCTTGTTTCTACCGCACGGCGGCGTGGTAGGCATGGACTCGCTGATCGAATGTCGTGACGCGCTCGACTCGGTCCACGTGGTGATGAAAAAAAACCCGATGAATGTGGACCTGGAATTGGTGAACATCGACCCACAATCGATCACTACGGAAACGGTGCTCTACGACGGGCCAGCGCGGGATGCCTGTTCCAAGTTTCCCCGCAACGTCAACACCATCGCTGCAATCGCCTACGCCAGCCTCGGTCTGGATGAAACCCGAGCGACACTTATCGTCAATCCGCAATGGAACACTGCCACCGTTGCCTTGCACGCCACCGGTCCGGGCCTAGAGATGAACATCGAACGCATCGAACAGATCACCGGCGTCACCGGGGCCACGACACCGGCCTCGATGTACAACTCTATACAGTCTATTTGCAACCAAGAACCGGGCATCCATCTGCGTTAGCACAGCCGATGAATTTTGGAGCAGTATTTCAATGAAACCGTTTGCCACGGTGCCGTTACAGACACCTCGATCTGGAATCCGTGAGATTATGGAGCGGGCGGCCAAGGTCAAAGAGGTCATCCATCTGGAAGTGGGACAACCCGACTTTCCCACTCCCCAACACATCGTGGAAGCTACATGCAAGTACCTGCATCAGGGCTATACCAAATACGTACCCAATGCTGGGCTGGACGAACTGCGTGAAGCTGTCGCACGGTATTTCCAGCGAACGACCGGTATCACCACAGAGCCGGACAATATTCTCATCACCACGGGAGCCATCACCAGTTGCATGACCGGCCTGATGGCAACCTGCGATCCTGGGGATCAAGTACTTTTGCCCGATCCAGGCTGGCCCAACTACGAGATTGCCGCATCGTTGGTCCATGCCAAGGCCGTGCGCTACAGCTTGAAACCGCAGCGAAACTTCCTGCCTGACATGGCAGAACTAGAATCACTGGTCACCGCCAAGACCAAGCTACTGCTGTCCTGCAGTCCGTCGAACCCAACCGGCCAAGTCTATGACCATGACATGATGGGCAAATTGGTGGATTTCTGTCACCGGCATGACCTGTACCTGCTTTCCGACGAGATTTACAGCCAAATTTTGTTTGATACTGACCACACCAGTGCCCTCTTGCATGACAACGACGAACGAACACTGATCGTGTCGGGCGTGTCCAAGGCTTATTCGATGACCGGCTTCCGGATCGGATTCACCCGCGCCCGGCGGGATCTGATCGAATTGGGAGCCAAACTCCAGGAACCGTTGACATCTTGCGCGTCAGGATTTTCGCAAATGGCGGCCCGCGACGCCCTTGAAGGCAACCAGCAATGCATCGGACAAATGACGGCCGCTTACAAACGCCGGCGTGACATCGCTTTGGAAATCTTGCGCGAATATGACCTTTACCGATACACGCCGGGCGGCGCGTTTTACCTGCTAGTGGACGTATCGGCATCAGGCTTGGACGGTCGCGAGTTTGCGTTTCGGCTGTTGGACGAACAAAAGGTAGCAGTCGCACCGGGCACGACCTTTGGCAACCTGTCTGCCGGCCACGTGCGCATTTCCTTTGCGGCCCATGAAGATGAGATCAAAGAAGGCATGCATCGACTGTGCAAAATGATTCGTGATAGGACCACGACGTAATACCAACCATCACCCGCGCCGGCCACCAGATATTAATCCCGGGCTCTCCGCACCGCCTCGATGACCTGTTGTGCCGTATAAGCATGACTCTTGAACACCTGCGATTCGTGGGCGTCAACAACCACCAACAGAGGTATCGCCACACCCCCAATACGCTCAAGCAACTGGCGTCCGTCGCTGTTGTTGCGGCTGGTAAAATCAACTTTCATCGCCACCACATCGTCCTGCTCAATCACATCAACCACGGCATCGCGATGCAAAACACTGTGTTCAAGTACTTTGCAGTTCAAACACCATTCGGCAGTGAAATCAAGTACGATGACATTGCCGCGATCCAACGCCTGACGAAACCGCTCGGGTGTATAATAGACCCAGTTGATGGGACCATGATCGGTCATGCGGAAACCCATGTAGCCACTGGAGGCGAACAACAGCGTGCCGATCAAAAAAAAGACAGCCGACCAGACACTGGATTGGGTGATACGCCAGCAGCGGTACATCAGCCAGGCACCGGCAGTGGCGACCAACAACGCCACCGGCCACCAATACATCAAACTGGGTGGCGCTGCCGAACTGGCTGTCAAACCGCTGACACCCACGCCCATGAAATAGGCAGCGGCGGCTAGCATCAAAAGTCCCATGATCTGCTTGATCAACTCACCGCCCGGTCCACTGCGCGGCATCCTGTCCACCAGCGCCGGGTTGGCAGCAAGCACAAGGTAGGGCAAGGCCATGCCGGCACCGATAGCGGCGAAGGTAATCATTGTCAGCGACGGGACCTGAGTCGTGGCCCAGGCGGCAACTGATCCCATGAACGGCGCCGTGCATGGCGTGGACAGGACCGCTGTCATGATCCCGAAACCGAAGGAACCGAGCATTGTGTCATGTTTCGGGCTGATCGAGTAAACAAACTGTGGCAGGCGAATCGCAAACAGCCCGCACATTCCTACCGCCATGACGGCGATGATCACGCCGACACTGATGGTAAAGGCCGGGTATTGAAACAGCTGGTTGGTTGCAGTAAAACCGGACACAAACGCCACAGCGGCGCCCAGAATCAACCAAAACGCCACCACGCCCAACGCCATGACTAGGCCAAGGACAAAACACTTTCCACGATTGCCTGCCGACTGGCTCAGTCCCATGATCTTGATGGGAATCACCGGCAACACACAGGGCGTCAGGTTCAGCAGAAAACCACCGACGCCAGCCAATAGCAGCAGCGACAACAGACCCCAGCCCGTCGCGCTGTTTATGGCAAATCCCATTCCAAAAGTATTGAAGGAAACAACTTCAGACGATGGCAATCCGCCCCCCTCTGCTGCCATAAGCGTGGCCATGTCGGCGAACAGTTCGTCATTAAGTGACTTCACCTCGGACCCGGCGGGGATCACGGGAAGATATGCATCGAACGAGATTTGGCGCGGTTCCAGGCACAGTCCCGCGTCATTGCAAGACTGATAGGAAAGACTGAGCTTGACTTGCCCCAGTCCGGCTTCAACTTCTTGCCCGACCGTCATTGGCACATAAAGAACCGCACGATGTTCAAATACCTTGACGGCCATATCCCCATTGGGCACATGAAAATCTTCGGGCTTGGGATAGAGCGTTGCACCCGGTGTAACGCCTTTGGGTGTTTCTGAAATCGTTAAGACGGTCGGAATCGCATTGAAGAGCAGGTTAGGGTACTGCTGCGCCTCACCGGAATTGACATGCCAACCTGGTTTCAGGTCAATGATCACGGCCAGATTGATCGTGTCCCCCGGTCGTACGCCAGTGTGGGACCAAACGGTATCGACTTCGAGCACATCCGCCCTCACTGCCAGGCAGGCAGCGGCTACCACCATCAGTCCCATAGCCACACTCAGCCGCATCGGTGATCCTTCCATAAGGCGGTTATCGGCCATTCTATTGCACCACGCTGCTAATTTCCGATATACCAACAATCTAAACTGACAGCATATTATTCGACCAAACCATGGTAGAAGTTCTTGACCAAAACGAAGTCGACGCTCTATTAGCGGCCGTAGACGGTGGTAAGGTCGATCAGGACAAGGGTTTTTCACCTCCACAGATTTTTTCCCACCGTGGCGATACTTTCGTTGATGTTGAAATAAGACCCTATGACTTCAAGCGTCCCGAGCGGGTCAGCAAGGACCAAATGATGGCCCTGCAGACCCTGCACGAGAGTTTCAGCCGATCATTCGGGGCCCAGTTATCGGGCTTTCTGCGAACCATTATGGAGGTCAGCGTCACCAAGATCGAGCAGATGACGTTCAGCGAATTTACACACAACCTGCCCAACCCCACCTGCTTCAATCTGCTTAGTTGCGACCCGCTTGACGGCAACATGTGCCTTGAGATCAGCCCGCTTATTATTTATCCCGTCATAGACCGTTTGCTCGGGGGCTCAAACGCCGATCTATTTATCCCCCAGCGGCCGCTGACCGCGATTGAGATGCGACTGGTCAGCAAGATCATTGACCGCTCGATCAAAGCGCTGCAGGAAGCATGGGCCGACATCATCCCGCTCAACTTTGCCTTGGAAGATACGGAATCGAACTCTCAGCTTGTTCAGATCGTGCCACCCAATGAAGTAGTCGTGGTCGTGAGCTTTGAAATGAAAATGGGAGGACGCTCCGGAACGATGGGGCTTTGCATTCCGTACAACGTGATTGAACCAGTGATTGAAAAGCTCAGCAACCAGACGTGGGCAGCCTACAAGCATAGCGGCCGCAACGAAATACTGCGTCGCCGCGTGGCAACTCATCTCGAATCTACCAAGCTCACACTATCCGGCATACTGGCGGACACGTCCATCAAAGTCAACGAGTTACGGAACCTGCAAATTGGCGACATCATCTTGACCAACAAAGCGGCCAACGCACCGTTGACGCTGGTGATCAAAGGCAAGCGTAAGTTTATCGGCCACCTCGGTCAGCACCAAGGCAACCGCGCCTTCAAGGTCAAGCGGCAGTACGCACCAAAGGACCGCATCTAAAGCGGCTGCGACCTTGCTCGCATAACTGGCTCCCTACCACAATACTTGGCTGGCATCGAAAACGGGCCCCTGCGAGCAAGCAAGCTTGTACCGCCATGGCCGGTCCTGATTCGTCAGGGCGTGGGCGGCAGTAGGTATTTCTATCTTTACGACGCAGGACTGGCAGGTCCCCATCCCGCAGGCCATGGACTGTTCCAGACAGACCTGGCAGTCCACGCCGTGTTGTGCAGCCAAATTAGCTGTAACTCGCATCATGGGCTCGGGACCACAAGTGAAAACAACGGCGTGCGACTTGTCATCGCCCGACATCTGACCCAATTGGTGTGACAACCCGTCGGTGATGAATCCGCACAGGCCTTTTGAGCCATCGTCGGTAGTAATGACTGTGGAAAATCCATATCGGTTGAACTGCTCGGTGCACGGTGTGGCGTTACCTCCGGGGTCAATTTGCACATTTTCTATAACATCAATTGCCAACAAATCCTGCGACTGGGCCCCGACGAACGCTATTGCCTGCCATTTCTCATGTTCCAATTGCTGAGCCAGATAAAACATCGGGGGAAGCCCCACGCCGCCACCGACCAGCAAGCCGATCGATTTATCGACCGGCAACTCGAACCGGTTACCCAAGGGCCCGATTAAATCGACAGCATCATTCACGCTAAGGTCCGCCAGCCATTGCGTGCCGACACCGACTACGCGGTGGACCAACTCAATCCACGTACCATTATCGTCCTCGCCGCGTCCGGCCAAGCTAAATGGACGGCGAAGCAGGACTGTGGGTTGGCACAATTCCGGCTGTGTTACGGCAACTCTCCCGACTGTCTTGGCCGGCCAAGACAGCACGCCGCCCAACAACGTTTCGACATCGGTCACTGCATCCGGGGGCCGGCAACCCAGTTGAACAAACTGGCCCGGCACCGTCGGTGGAAAGTCACCTGACAACTGAAGCCGCAACAGGTAATGCTCTCGGCACAACTGACGGTTCATCACCACGTGCGCGTCAAACCTGCCACGAAGATGTTTTGCCTGTTTTTGGCCCTGGCCCATCGCCCAAAGTATAACCTGTGATATGCCAGCACTGGGACGCATGGGACAACTGTTAAGCGAAATGGCCGCCACCGCCTGGCCCAAGTCGTGGCATGTCCAAGTCGCCCAGGCGCAGCGTGACAACTGGCGTCTTGACCTGCCGGATCAATTCTGTCCCCGTTGCGGCGCGTCGTCTGGCCCAAGTGGCTATACCAACGATGGGTGCGCCTTTTGCATAGGCAAACCCGTTGCATGGGATACGATCATGCGATTGGCAACTTATTCACCGCCGATGGAGCAATGGATCGTCGCCATGAAATTCCACAGGGATTGGTCGTGGGCCACTTGGTTTGGGCAACAACTGGGCAAACAAATCCAAAAGCACACCGCAGGAAAAACGTCTGCCATCTGTTACGTGCCTATGCACTGGCGACGGCGTATCCGACGGGGCTATGACTAGGCTTACCTGATGGCCAAGGCTGTAGCTGATGCTTCATCATTGCCCTTCGCCGACGTACTCAAGCGTAGCCAATATACACAGCCACAGACCAGCGTTGTGGCATCAAATCGTAATGAAAATGTATGCAACTCCTTTTCAATAAAGCGTGTGGCCCTGACCGGTTGGGACATATGGCTCGTGGACGACGTAAAGACCAGTGGCGCCACTATAGCAACGTGCACAGACCTGCCGCGCCGGCGCCGGCGCCCGGACAGTTAACATCGCGGTCGCCGCCGTGGCTGACCCCCGACATGGCAACTTTCAGACCGTCTAGGCGCCATCCTACGCCCGCAGTTCGATGGCCAGGTCCTGTCGAAGTTGATCGACAACCGCGGATACCTGGGGATCAACCTGCTCGCGGCGGAGCGTACCCTGGGAATCGCGAAAGGTCATGCGAAAACTGATACTCTTGCGCCCTTTGGGTATGGGCTTGCCCCGATAGGTGTCTAGAAAAATCAGTTGTTCCATCAGCGGCGGTCGTGACTGGCGAATACCAGTTTCGATTCGGTCCCACGTCACGGCCTCATCCACAATCACAGAAAGATCACGCTCAATGGCGGGAAAGCGGGCCAGCATCGCCACCCGGCGAACAGGCGGATATTGCTCAATGAGCATTGGCAAATAGAACTGGCCGAGGGCGAGAGGCGTTTTGAGGTCGAACAGTTCAAGTATGGAGGTAGTTGCCAGGCCGATGGTGCCGACGACGGTGCGGTCCCGAATCAAGTGCAAGCCAGGGCAACACCACGAATCGTTAGCCGGTATGACCTCAAAATCAACCTGACCGACAAGCTGGCGAACCAATTCATCAAAAATACCACGCACCGAGCGAATCGCTTGGTCAGCATCGGACGCGTCAAGCAGCATCGCCAGTTGAGGCCGCTCGATAATTTGGCCGTCTTGTCGCCCCCAGGTACCAGCCACTTCGTACAGGGCCACGTCAACATTACCCACGTCCTGATTGCTCTTGCGACAGGCAAGTAGACTGGGTAGCAGAGAGGGACGCAACATGGGTTCGGCCCCATGCTGCTCACCATCAATCATGACCGCCGATTCGCCTTGGCGCAAGAATGGCTGGCCGAGTTTTTGCGCTATGAAGCTAAAGGTGATGGTCTCATGATAACCGGCGGAGACCATCAACTGCCCAAGCTTCTGCCTTGCAGCCACCGACGGGCGCATGCCCTGAGCCACGATTTCAATTCGGTGTCGCACCGGAACCTCGTCCAGTCCGTGCAAGCGAGCAACCTCTTCGATCAGGTCCACCTCGCGGCGTAGGTCGAGGCGGTGTGACGGAATCTTACAGGCCACCGTTGCACCCGCGTCATCTAGCCCCGGCACTAGGCCGAGTCTATTGAGCAACTCAATGACCCGTTGAGGTTTGATGTCGATGCCGAGCAATTGGCGACAGCGGTCCAGCCGCAACTCCACCCTGTGCGGCAACGGGTCATCGGCTCCTATGCGGATGACGCCGTTGGCCAACGCCCCACCGGCCAGTTCCACGATCAACATGGCTGCGCGGCGGCTGGCCCGGTCCACGCCTAACGGATCAACGCCACGCTCGAAGCGATAACTTGAGTCGCTCGGCAACTTCAACATCCGACTGGTTCGCCGAACCGACAATGGCTGAAAAATTGCCGATTCCAACAGGATGTCCGTCGTGGCGTCACTAACTTCGCTGTCAGCACCGCCCATGACACCGGCCACCGCCACAGGCAGACGGTTGTCAGCAATGACCAGCATGTGGTCCTGCAACTGGTGCCACGTACGGTCGATTGCTGTGAATGTTTCACCTTGGCGGGCGCAACGCACGACGATCCTGTGCTCGCCAAGCTTATGCATGTCGAAAGCGTGTAAGGGCTGGCCCAGTTCAAACAATACAAAATTGGTCACGTCAACAACGTTGTTAACACTTCTTAGCCCAATCGCTTCTAGTCGATCAATGAGCCACTTCGGGCTGGGTCCGACTTGGATGCCCTGGATGACTCGCGCTGTGTATAGCGGGCAAAGGTCCAGATCCTGTGTTTGAATGCTGACAAGAGAATCAACCTCCGCGACGGTGCCGGACATATCGCCCAACCTGAAGTCGGGCAGGACCAATGCACGCCCCGTACCTGCCGCCACTTCTCGGGCCAGACCTATGTGGGACTGGCAATCGCTGCGATTACTTGTCACCTCCACCTCGACTGCAATGTCATTACCGACCGACTCGGCCCGTTCAACGGCCAGACCCTGCCGGGTCAGCACGGTCTGCAACTCGGTAGCGTCGACCGGACGGTCGAGATAGCTGTTGATCCACTGCAGGCTCAGCTTCATGTTGGTAGAGATTAACAAGCCTAACTGATCGGGCAACATACAAGGCGTTATGCCTGCTGGACCGAATCAGTACAATGGCCCCATGAAACGGCGTTTCCGGAAAACCATCCTCCTGTGCATAACAGTGCTGGTTGTATCGTCAGGATGCAATTACCAAATGATTGATCGGCGCCTGGCCGTCCTTGCGGTACCCTCTGACTTCGCGCTCGTGTTGCACATCGACGGGCCAGGCCCGGCACGCGAACCGACGCGGCACCACTCACAGTACATCGTAGAGCCCAACCGCAACCTGCGTGTAGCCCTAGGGCCGAGCGTGTCACCGGACTATTTCCCATCATTAACCGGACGGCTCTTACCGCGGCAATTTGAGGCCGTTTATCAATTGATCGAGGCTAATCACCTAATGTCCGAGCCGACGAGTCCAGGTGCCCAACTGCAACCAGAAAGAGAGGCGGAGGCTGTTTGCTACAAGGTGTGGATCACCTGTCTGGGGCGCACACATCATTTTGCAACCACGCCAAGCGAGTCGGTGGCAACATGGCAACTGGCCAAGTATCTCGTCCACTTGCACCAGTCAAAGATACTGGTACCCAGGGCGGCACAAGAGCATCAACAGGCCAATTACCAGTGAAAGAATCGCCACATATGATACACCATCCGCTACTGCTGCTGTGCGAGCTGATCTGCGTCGCGGGCTGCGCCTCCTCGGAACCGGTTGGTCAATACCACGACGGTAGTGATTTACGAATTACCCTGTTGGCCAAGTCCCTTGGCCGTCGCTACACCTATTTCAAACTGGAAAAAGACGACCAACTGCTATTCGGTGGCGGCCGTGATGCGGTCCAACACATCGCCCGTCCAGTGACCGTCCTCACACCGGCGCAGAAAGAACAGATATGGCAGATCATTAATGAACATCACCTGCTTGTGGACAGGCACATTGAGCGGCAAGAACCGCAACGGGTCAGCTACCAAGCCAAATTGGCCGAGGGCGAGCGGCGTTGGTCGTTCCGATGCGTGGATGATCAGGTGCCGGGCGTTAAAGCATTACACGACAAGCTTTTCCAATTCCAGGCCCAAATTCGTTACCCCGGTTCGACAACGCCCTAGACGAATAATGCCAAATCGCTATAATAGTTGGGTACACCCCTGCCACGGAGACTTTGGTCCATGATCGAAGCCCTCAAGGATGACCAGCTTGTCAACCGCCTTGGCGGTCGCTTTGTCTTCACTGCACTGGTGCAACACCGCATCCGGGAGTTGATGGAAGGCGCTCGTCCCCTTCTCGAACGTCAGGGTCGCAATGATATAGAACTGGCAATTGCCGAGATTGTCGAGGGCAAGATTGCGCCCGACACCTCCAGCCAGGCGAAACAACCCAGCGAGTCTTAACCTGCGATGGCTCCTTCGGACCTGCCGTCGTCAAATCACCCGGGGATATCACAAGCCATCTGGACCGATCGTCGCGTGATCGTTGCGTTGGCCGGGGGTATTGCCTGCTACAAGGTGGCGTACGTCGTAAGCCAACTTGTTCAAAACGGCGCGGCGGTACGGGTCATGATGACCGAGGCGGCGACGCGATTTGTAGCGCCGCTGACCTATGAAAGTCTCAGTGGCTCGCCGGTCACGACAAGCATATGGCAATCCCATGGCCACCACGAATCACCGCACGTGGAATTGGCTGGCTGGTGTGATCTACACATCATTGCACCGGCCACGGCCAACAGTATAGCCAAGCTTGCTTCGGGCATTCACGATGACTCGGTGAGTCTGACCACTTGCGCATTGCCCCAAACCACGCCGGTGTTGCTCGCCCCGGCCATGAATGAGCAAATGTGGCTGAACCCGGTCACGCAGCGCAATCTTGCCACCGTGAAGCAGGTCCTGGGCTACCACCTTGTCGGTCCCGGTGAAGGCTGGCAAGCATGTCGAACCCAAGGCCCCGGCCGGATGAGCGAACCTGACGAGATCGTCGCGGCCGCGGCCGCTCTATTGACTTAGGCTTGATTCCACCGGGCCACCCACATCGTAAATAGCAAACCTAAAATAACCGTAAGGCCCAATATGCGGTAGGCAATCATCACGTCGAAAAGTTCAGCCACCAAGCCAGTGGCAAATGCCCCAAGCGGCCCGCCGATGTGGATGCAAAGTGACAGGTGACTGCTCATTCGACCGCGCAGATGGTCGGGTGTAGTCGTCATCATATGCGATTTGATGCCCACCAGTACGCATTGAAATGACATGCTGCTGATACCCGCCACGACAATCAGCACCACGTAATGCATCCAGAATCCAGCCAGCGTGACGCATACCGCCGAGATCATCGGAACAATATAAACAAACCGAGAGGTCGATCGAGTATTACCCCAAAATGCCTGGATAACAGAACCCATGACGGCGCCCGCCCCGGCACAGGACATCACGAGCGTGTACCGATCCGCACCCAGTTCCAGCACTTTTTTTACATAGGCCGGCACAAGCATCACAAAAGAAAACGACAACACTGCAGCGATCACCATCAATATGTACAAGTAGACCAGATCAGAACGATCCCGCAGGTACATGATCCCGTTACGAATACCGCTAATCATTGAACCATCGGTCCTGTTTACTTTTGGCACGTTACGCATACAGAGCAGGACGACGATGAATATCAGAGTGGAGACGGCAAAAAAAGCGAGGTTGCAGGCTTCCCCCTTATATCCGCTACCGGCAAACACCAGTAATATGAGCCCGGCCAGAAATGGGCCGATCACACGAGCCAGTTGGAATTGAAAAGACAGCATCGCCACGGCACTGGTAATACGTTCTCGGCTGACCAGGCTGGCCATGAGCGCATTCATGGCTGGAAATCGAACCCCATTGAGCAAACCAATCAACCCGCTTAGACCGATCAGATGCCATACGCGAAGGTCGCCCGTTACCGCCAGCGCGGCCAGGCAAAGCGTCGCCACAGAGCCGATTGTGTAACAAATCCCTAGTAGCCACCGTCGATTGAAGTGATCGGCGAGCATCCCCCCTACCGGCAATACGAGCAACATGGCCAGACCGACCACTAACACATTGGTCCCCAGCAACACTTCGCTGTTGCTTATGTCGATCACGAGCCAGTTGACGGTGATCTCCCGCATGTGCCAACCCAGGTTGGCCATCACCCCACCGCCCAAAAGCATGGCGTAGTTGCGGTGCTGCAAGGCGGCCAAGACACGTGATAACGGGCCGGTCGAGGGCAAACCGACATACCCCAAGTCAACAGCAGGCGAGTCGGCTACCGCCGCTGGCTCCTCTGAGGTGTTGGCCGTCGTGTTGGGGGGGGTGGTGTTTTTGTCCACCGACGGTTTCTGCGGTTGATCAGACACACACATATCTGGACCGACCGTAGACAGCGATTAATGTTCAGTCAAATTGAAAACTGACAGCGGATTCGCGCCATCGCCTCGTTGACGTTTTCCCGACTGTTGAATGCGCTGATCCGGAAGTAACCTTCACCGGCAGCACCGAAACCGCTGCCGGGCGTACCCACTATACAAGCCTCGTTCAGCAGTTTGTCGAAAAAGTCCCAACTGGACTGGTTATTGGGAGTTTTGAGCCAGACGTAAGGAGCGTTGACTCCACCATATACCTCCATACCGATCTCGCTAAGCGTTCCACGGATAATCCCGGCGTTGGACATGTAGAAATCAACGAGTTTACGTACCTGTTTACGACCATCATTACTGTACACCGCGGCGGCTCCCCGCTGGACTATATAGGCCACGCTGTTGAACTTGGTGGAGTATCGTCGCGACCACAGGTGGTGTAGTTCAATACGCTGGCCGTTGGATGCCGTACCCATCACTTCATGCGGCACCACGACAAACGCGCAGCGTGTGCCAGTAAACCCCGCATTCTTAGAAAAACTGCGAAACTCGATCGCCACTTGGCGGGCGCCGGGGATTTCAAAAATCGAATGTGGAATCTGTGAGTCTGTAATGAATGCCTCGTACGCAGCGTCAAAAAAAATCAGCGCGTCATTGTCCCGGGCGTAATCGACCCATTGAGTCAACGCGTCTTTGCTGAGCACGGAACCAGTGGGATTGTTGGGGTAACACAGGTAAATAACGTCAACCCTGCGATCCGGCAAAGCGGGAACAAAGTTGTTTTCCGCGGTCACCGGCAGATAGACAAGTCCCTCATATCCACCTGTGCCGTTAGCACCTCCCGTGTTGCCGGCCATGACGTTCGTATCCACGTAAACGGGGTACACCGGGTCCACCACCGCCATAGTGTTAACGCCACCCGGAGCCAGAATGTCTAGGATATTGCCAGTGTCGCACTTGCTTCCGTCAGAAACGAATACCTCGTCTACGGCTACCTCACAGCCGCGAGCTTGGTAATCGTGCTTGATAATGTCATTGACAAGAAAATCGTAGCCGCCATCTGAGTAGCCGTGGAATGTCTCACGCTTTGACATTTCGTCAATAGCTTGCCCCATCGCCTCGACGCACACCGGCGGCAGCGGTTCGGTCACATCACCGATACCCAACTTGATCAGCCGGGCCTCGGGGTTGGCCTCACCAAAAATCTTGGTTCGCCTAGCTATTTCGGGGAACAGGTAACCAGCCTGCAGTTTCAGATAGTTGTCGTTAATCTTTGCCATGATGGGGACAGCCAAAGGTCAAATCTTGCCGTCGGCATACTCCTTGGCCTTTCGCAGTGCTTGGGCCATTTTCGCCGGGTCCTTTCCACCAGCCTGAGCCATATCCGGGCGACCACCGCCACCACCGCCAGTCACTTTGGCGACCTCGCACACCCAGTCGCCGGCTTTGAGCCCCTTGTCTATCAACGACTGGGGCACGGCGGCGACAAATGCGACCTTTTTACCAGTCACCGAACCCAACAACATGGCTGCGTCCGGCTTCTTCTTTCTGATAACGTCCATGGCAGTACGCAATGTTGAATTATCAGCATCTTGAAGTGAGCCGACGACGATCAGGCTATCGGATTCGTCTGCCAACTCGCGGGCCTGTTCGACCACAGCACTGGCCGCTTGTTTGCCCTGCTGTTTCTGGTGTTGTTTAACTTTTCTTTGCAACTCGGTGATACCCTCACGCAGTTTTGTTCGTACCAACAGGGGCAACGCCTGGATTTCCATAACCTTGGTCAGTTCCGCCAACCCCTCGGCCACAGCAGAAGGTTCGGTCCTTTTGAGTCCTTCAAGGCGTCCCAGTAGCATTTCACCATCGGATACTGCCTGGCGTGCTATTTTTCCGGTAGCAGCAATGATACGGCGAATGCCCCTGGCCACCGCCTCTTCCGAAACGATGACAAAATCTTGCGCATCGCTGGTCTTGCTCAGGTGTGTGCCACCGCAGAACTCGATCGAATAATCCGCCCACTGGGTGTTCTGGGGATTCGCCATCAGGTCCGCTATGGGCACACCGATCGACACTACGCGCACCGTCGCAGGGTAACGTTCGCCAAACACTGCCCGCAAACCGTTGATTTTTAATGCGTTTTCCTGAGGGGCGTAGTCGCAATACACCGGCAGACCCTTGGCGATATCAACATTGACCATTTTTTCCACCTTTTCGATCTGATCCGTGGTCAACGCGGCATTGCGCAAAAAGTCGAAACGTGTTTTTTTGTCGTCCACAAGCGAGCCCTTTTGGTCGGCTGTTTTGCCCACATGCCGACGCAGGGCACGATTCATCATGTGCGTAGCCGTGTGATTGGCCATAATCTTGGCGCGTCGGTCGAGATCTACGGTAAACGTCAATTCGGTCTGGCCATCATCTAGGCTGCCATCGATAGTGCCTAAATGGAAATAAACGTCACCAACTTTCTGCATATCCGTAACCCGCATGGTCTCCGTGCCAAAACGAATGGTCCCGATGTCACCAACCTGCCCACCGGCTTCCGCATAAAAAGGCGTCTTGTCTGCCACCAATGCATTGACCACTCCCAAGTTAAAAACGCGACTGGATGTGGCAACAGTACATTCGGTGTAGTCATAACCAATGAATTCAGTGTTCGACAGCTTTTCATTCTGTACGATCTCAACAAGTTGTTCGTAAACTCCAGCGATCCGGGTTTCTACACCACGGGCAAGATCACGTGCTTGCTCCATTAACTTGCCAAAGCCTTCAACATCTACTGCAAGACAACGCTCTTGAGCCATGACCTGCGTCAGGTCGAGAGGAAAGCCGTAGGTATCGTGCAACTTGAACGCGTCGTCGGCACTCACTCGATTGCCGCCCCGCTTGGCCGCGGTTTCGAACAGAGCAATTCCGCGATCAAGTGTGCGAGCAAAGGATTCCTCCTCCTCGCGAATAAGGTCAATGACACTCTCGGCGTTCTTACCCAATTCCGGAAAAACCTCGCCCATGGTTTCAGCGACCGTGGGCACCAAGTGACACAAGAATGGCTCTTTCATATTAAGCGTCTGCCAACCATGGCGCACGGCGCGGCGGAGAATGCGGCGAAGGACGTAGCCGCAACCCTCGTTGCTCGGCACGGCCCCATCTGTCAATGCGAATGCCAGGCAACGGATGTGGTCAGCGATGATACGGTAAGCCACGTCGACAGGATCGTCGAGCCCACCGCCATAAGACCTGGCGCCGGTGGTCTGCCCAATGGCGTCGAACAGCGGCGCAAAGACGTCTGTATCGTAATTGCTCGTCTTGCCCTGGAGCACGGCAACGATACGCTCAAAGCCCATGCCAGTGTCGACGTGTTTGGCAGGCAAAGGCGCCAGCATTCCCGAGGTATCGCGGTTGAACTGGATGAAAACTAGGTTCCACAACTCGATCACACGTGGATCGTCGCGGTTAACCAGGCCCGCCCCGGTGCCATCGGGCGTCAGGTCGATGTGAATTTCACTGCAAGGACCACATGGTCCGATTTCGCCCATTTCCCAGAAATTGTCCTTCTTGTCCCACCTGCTGATATGTGACGGGGCAATATCGGTAACCTTGGCCCACAGGTCAGCGGCCTCGTTGTCCGGCTCGAGCCCATCCGACTGGTCACCCCCGAAGACAGTGACGTGCAGCCGGTCCTTGGGCAGGCCCCACACATTGACCAGCAAGTCCCACGCCCACTCGATAGCCTCGGCCTTGAAATAGTCACCGAAGGACCAGTTACCCAACATTTCAAAAAAAGTGTGGTGATAGGTGTCCTTGCCCACGTCTTCCAGATCGTTGTGTTTGCCCCCGGCCCGGATGCATTTCTGGGTATTAACCGCCCGAACGTACTCGCGGTTGCCGGTGGCCAGGAACACGTCCTTGAACTGGTTCATCCCGGCGTTGGCAAACAGCAGTGTCGGGTCGTTGTAGGGAACCACAGAGGAGGACGGCACAAAGCTGTGGCCATGCCGTCCTTTGAAGTAATCGATGAACTGGTGTCGAATCTCGCTGCTGGTGGGCATTGATCTGTCCGGACCGATCCACGCAAGGCAATTGGGGCCAAAAAGTATACCGAATCAAGGGCAGCCGAGCCAAGACGCCGGGGGCGTGTTGAATTCCGCGCCCTATTTTAAGAGAATAGGGACGTGGCAGAACCAACGAATCAACCAACACGCCAACTCATAGTTTGACCCATTATGGCATCGGTCTGCTTCTACTTCCAACTGCACCAGCCGAACCGGCTACGTCGTTATAGTGTATTTGAAACCGAGTCGAACTATTTCGACGATTATCACAACGCTGAAATCCTTCAGAAGGTGGCGAACAAGTGCTATCTGCCTGCCACCAAATTGCTGCTCGACCTAGTGCGCCGCCACGACGGACGGTTTCGGCTGTCCTTTTCTCTGACCGGCTGCGTCATTGACCAGTTTCGCGACCATTGCCCGCAGATGATCAATGTGCTGACGTCCCTAGCCGAAACTGGTTGCGTCGAATTTATAGGCGAAACATACCACCACAGCCTGGCCTTTCTCTACAGCGGTGACGAGTTCAAAGAGCAGATCAAATTACACGACCGGCTTATACAGGACTTGTTCGGTCAGACACCGCGTGTCTTTCGAAACACGGAATTGATCTACAGCAACGAGTTGTCATCGTGTATCTCATCGCTGGGGCAATATCACGGCGTGCTGGTGGAGGGTGCCGACCACATCCTCGACTACCGTTCGCCCAATTACGTGTACCTACCCCCGGGCCACAGCGACATCAAGCTCCTGCTGAAAAACTACAACCTCAGCGACGACATCGCCTTTCGCTTTTCCAATCGCAGTTGGAAGGAATGGCCGCTGACGGCTGAGAAATTCACCCAATGGGTGCACCAGATCAATGGCGATGGGTACATCTGCAACCTTTTCATGGATTACGAAACGTTTGGCGAGCACCAATGGGAGGACACTGGTATTTTCAAGTTCCTCGAAGCTCTGCCCCAACACATCCTCGATACACGACTCAATGATTTCAAGACACCCAGTGAATGCATCGAAGCGTACACGCCGGTCGGCGAATATGACGTGCCACACATGATCAGTTGGGCCGACACCGAGCGCGACCTTTCCGCCTGGCTAGGCAATGCCATGCAGTCCAACGCTTTGCACGAACTGTACAAACTGGAGGAACCGGTCAAGCAGAGTGGTGACAAGACGCTGCTCGCTGACTGGCGAAAACTGACGACCAGTGATCACTTCTATTACATGTGCACGAAATACTTTTCCGATGGCGATGTGCACAAGTACTTCAACCCCTATGAATCGCCCTACGACAGCTATATCAATTTCATGAACGTGCTGGACAATCTTAGGTCACGCTTGGGATTAGCGGTGGAGATGGCGACTTGAATGGCCCAGAGCAGTTGCCGGCCGGACAAAACCCAAGGCCAGTTACTGCCGCTACCACCTGGTCAATCATCCTGTGGATAGTCCTGTTGCTGCTCGTGGCGTTGATCGCCTGCCTAGAACACCAACCATCGGAACAAGTCAAGCCTCTCACCGAGAGCCTAAGTACACACGATAGTTTTGAATTGCGATTGATCGGTCAATATGCCGTGGCGGCCAATAGGTTGTCACAAACGCATCTGACAGCGTCCGGCAATGGCCTGAACCTGTTACTGGACCACATCGAAAACCTGGCCCACAGCCCGCTGGACCAGTTGCGTGCCGTGACCCTGTACAGTGAAATCGCAGGAGCGGAAATGGCAGTCCGGCGGTTGGACGAACTGATGGAAGGCGGCGAACTGGATGCAGATTCGCTTCCGGGCGCGGCGATTCTGCATGATATCTACAACGATCAAGGCCGACCGTTAAGCGGCGAACAACGCCAGCAACTTATTGCCCAACATGGCTGGTTCGGCAAGCTCGCAATCAGTTTCAGGTTGCCCGACGATGACCCACTGCGTAAACAAGCGATGGAGCCAGCAATCAACAAGATGATCCTTTTGCTTCTCATGGGCACGCTGATCATCCTAGCCGGCTTGGCCGGGACGACGTTGTTTATTGTGGCTATCGTGCTGTTATGCACCGGTAAAGTCCACCGGGCTTACCAGTGCCGCCCGGGCCAGAAAGATCAAAGGCGATATGTGTATCTAGAGGTCGCCGTAATATACCTGGCAGCGGTCATGGGTTTGGGCCTGCTGCGAGACTTTATCCAACTGCGGTTTGCCATGAATCCTACATGGCTCATGCTACTAATCGTTCTGGGTATTCCATGCTGGCCATTGCTGCGACGCACCACTTGGCGTCAACTGCAGCAAGATCTGGGTTGGCAACGGGGCCGGGGTATCTGGCGAGAAGTCGGGGCCGGGTGCGTCGGTTACTTGGCAGGCCTACCCATACTGGCAGCGGGACTGGTCATTTTCGTTGTGCTGATCACCTTCTCCAACAAAACGCCGACCCACCCAATCATGCATGAACTGTTCAACGCCCACGGGTGGAGAGTCGTCAGCCTGTTTGCCCTAGCGGCCGTATGGGCGCCGGTGACGGAAGAGACGATCTTTCGCGGCGCCTTGTACCACTATCTTCGCGGCTGGGCGAGGCCTGTGACGGCCTCCGTGGTAGTGGGAGTCCTGTTCGCAATGATCCATCCACAGGGATACGTGGCCATCCCAGCGTTGACGGCCATCGCAGTGGTGTTCGCCCTGATCCGCGAATGGCGAGGCTCGATCATCGGATCGGCCGTCGCCCACAGCCTGCACAACAGCATGGCCGTGGTTCTTTTTTTTCTTTTGGCTAGGTAACCGCTCGGCCGCAAAGCGAATTCATAATTCATCACGCACGCCGGTCTTGTGAAACTGCAACCGACGGCGGGCGTACTCCTGGGGTGAAAACGGCAGGTCAGGGTGTTCGGCGCCGTCCATCACTTGCTGATGCAGTTTTTTTAAAAACGGTACGCACCATTGGC
>CAUZAW010000017.1:0-21090 GCA_963577735.1 Phycisphaerae bacterium
TTCAGCCGGTCCATGTTCGATTTCATCTGGCTCATCAGGTCATCGAGGTGGTCGGTGGGCAGGTACAACTGGTCCAGATTCTTTTTAAGTGCCTTGATGCGACGGATCACTTGATCCTGTCCGCTGCTCAAATTGCGCATTGCTTCGGCCACTCGCGGATGCAGGGGTTTGCCCTTGCGCTCGACGATGAGGTTTTGACGTTTCGGAGCGCCGAGCCGATCGACTATTTCATCCTTCCACTGGCCGGCGTCCTTGACGCTAAAAGAGGATTGGTCCTCGTTGACAAGTTTGCCGCCGAGTCCGGTCGACGTGTCCTGCTGTGGATCATCGGAGAGTATCTCGTTCTTGAACCCCTGCTGATCCGGTACCTGCTGGTCACCTTCCTGGGCATCGTCACGGCCACGGCGGTTGATCGACCACTGGCCTACGCTAAGCCCGTGCGCCCTGGCGCCTTGTCGGCCGCTGCGCGACGCCCCGCCGGCATTGTTGGTCGGCACTTTCATGTTACCAGTCGAAGCTGATGCTGAAGTGGAGTTGATGTCGCCGCCTTGTTTCAGTAATTCACCTGTCTCGCTGAGCTTCCAATCCACGTTCAAGTTGTACGTTTCATAATCTTCCCGTAAATCATCGGCTTCTTCGAGCAGGTCGCCGACAAGGTCTTCATATTGCTGCTGAATATTGGGCTTGACACGGTTGCCGGGTAGATTGGAAAAGTTGGGCGAGCTTGCCTGTCCGCCTGGTTGCCTTGGCAGCTTTAGTCCGCTCAACTGCTGGTCGCCGCCAGCGCCCGTTGTCAGTAAATCTTTCATATGTTCTTCGAAAAGGTGGTCGTAGGTCGCGTCGTTGCCGCGTGCTAGTTTCTTGTTTTTTAACTGCTCGGCGAGTTTGCGCATGTGCACTATTTCGTCGAGTACCACCGACTCAGGGTCAAGATCTAGAAGATTTTCTACGCTACCCTGGCGCAATTGAGCCAATGTCTGCTGCAATTGAGCTTGGCTGTCGATCAATTGCTTCAGTTCGGCCATCGCCTTTTGGGCGGCCAGCGTCTGCGCCTTCTTGAGTTCTAGGTGTATGGCCGCAAGGGCCGAGGCGGCGCGGTGCTGCAGTGGCTCTGCTTGAGGCCACCGGCCAATTTGCAGGTGTTCTCCGGCTTGGCGCATGTCTGTCTTGAGCCCACTACCGTCGAACGCTTGAGAAGCGGCGGAAAACGCCTCGGCCATGGTCTTGCCCACCAGTGGTTCGAATTCAACCATCGCGGTAAAGGCCGTTTGTGCCAGGTTAGAAAGTTCCAGCACCTTCCCTTGGCGGCGGCCCAGGACATTTCGCTGCTTTGGGCCGATTGCGTCGTCAGCCATGCTTGACAAGGACGCCGTTGCATCGGCCATGCGTTGTTGCCGGTTGGCGAGCATTTTCGTGAATGCCATCATGTGCGACAGTTCCCAGTCCTTGCGGAATTGCACGTATTGATCAAAGACTTCATGTAGGCTGCGAAGGATGCGTTGTTGCGTGAGATGGGCATCGGCCAGCGTCGCACGCTTCTGCTGCGTATTGTCCTTGCCGGTGACGGATCGCAACTGGCGAATACTACGCACCATTTCCGTATCGGCGAGCATGGCCACGGACAGGCGCAGGCTACCGGCCTGTTCAACCATTTGCTTGGCTATGGTCGATGACCGGTCACGCAGCCGTATTTGAGATTGCGACTGGTCATTCATCGCGGTCGCCAAGGCGTCAAGATTCTTCTGCTCGTCCCATTGCACGCGGGAGAACGGGTCGAGCCGCTTGATCCACTTGCCAGACTGTTCAACATGGGCATCGTGATCCACGACCAACTGCTGCAAATCGAGTTGCGTCTTGAGAATCTGTTCATAAAGTAACTGAAGGGCACCGCCGGGACTGGTCACCGTCAGGCGGTAACGAGGGCCGGTCACCCATGTACTGTTGCGCGCGGGTTGGTTGTCACGGCCGCGTACGGCCAATTCAATGACCTCGCCTTCCACCACGTCGAGCAGGCCCACAGGCAAATCATGTTCCTGCTCAAATGCGACGGTAGGTTCGTGCATTTGCCATGTCTCGATAGTCCTCCACGAGTCGGCTTCGGATTCAGTTTCTTCGTCGGCATTGAGCTGTACCGTTTGATAGAACAGCCCCGCTTCGGCTAGGCCGTAATCATCGCGGGCCAACACGGTCAAGGGCAGGACTGCGTCGATCATGATATGTGTTTCTGATTCTAGTCCTGTCAGTTCCAGAAAAGGCGCCTGATCGTCAAGAACACGCAGGCGGTAATGTCTGCTGGCCATTGCTTGCTGCCCCCGCAAGCGGCACTGCAAGTGGTAGCCAACGACATCGTTAAAAGTGATATGACCGGCAAACTCGGTAGGACTTTTTTTTTGCAGCATGTGGCGTTCAAGGACGCTGCTGCTGTTCCCCGCTGAATCGCGATCGGGCCTCTTGTGCAGGATAAGCCACGCCTCATCGGCCGGTTGGTTGAGCACAAACGTGCATGAAGCTATGGTGCCGACCAGGGCTTCAAGGTCGCCCGTGACACTATCAATGCGACGGTCGGGCAACTGTGTGTATGGCGGTAACTCGTAGACCGCTGAAAGGCGGGACAATTCCAACGGCGTCGGCACGTGGATGCGGTAGGTTCCGGTGGTGAAGTCGCCGCCGCGCACCCGGTAAGAAATTGATCGTTGCACAGACTTAAAGGTATATGTCGCTTGCTGCAAGGTTTCGTCTGGGATAATGGTCTTGCGCTTACTGTCGTTGCCCTGATCGATCAGTATCGACAACAGCTTAGGTGTGCGCCCCTGTATTGAGATGGTGATCGGTACGTCTTGGCCTGGCGTCACGGTCACGTCTCCGGGTTCGACGGTCAGAGTGGTGTGATATATGGGTGCGATATCAGCAAGGGGAGAGAAAATACGGGAGGCTGAATTGGCCATTTGCCTGCTGTTGGTGATCCAATAGACACCCGCAACCGTCAAAATGACCGCCAGTGCGGCGATGGCAACCGGGGCGGGCCACAATGCGGCCGAGCGATGCATCTGGACCTGCTGAAGTTGCCGGTAGTTTTCTTCAACCACCGCATGTGCCATCTGCGGTTCTGGCGAATCGTTCCGTTGCGCCAACTGCAGCGCGTTGACGAGTCGATTCTGCAGTTTTCCCTTGCTGCGCCGTTCAATTGCCAGGGCTACTTGGTCCAGCGTCAACCGGACCTGTCGTCGTCGTTGCCAGAGAAAGTAGCCGATGTAAATTGCGGTCAAATAAAATATCGCGCTGGCCAGAAATCTCCCCCATACGGGCAGGTGCACGACATTGTCCAGCCACAACACAAAAAGCAGGTACGCCAGTAGCATAACGATGGCTGACGCTACTTTTGTCCGGTAAAAGGCATTTGCCCTTCAAGTCCGTGAGGTGGTTCGCCACTGGTTGCTGTGCGTGTCAATGTAAAACCTCGGAGACCATTCTATGCCAACTGTTCCCATTTGCGCAGGGCACAATATAGTGCCCTGCAGTAGAACTTCTGTTGGTTTGAACCCCCTGAAGGCCCCGGCCTCGGTACATTAATAGACAGGTTGCTGCCTACATGGTGTATTGTTCCACCAACTGCTGCCACCGGCCCTGTCCGCGCAGCAGGTGTTCGATCGCCTCACGGGCGGCGCCGTGGCCGCCGGGTGCAGTGGTGATGTATCGGGCTTGGGCCCTGACCTCGTCGACGGCATCGGCCACGGCGATCGGGTAGCCGCAACGCAGCATGGCCGGCAGGTCGATCAGGTCGTCACCCACGAAAGCGCACTGCTGAGGCTGTAACTGGGCCTGCTCGCAGATGGTTTGCAGGCCCATGGCCTTGTCGCCAGCGCCTTGTAGGAGCGAATCCACCGCCAACTCAGTCATGCGAAGCGTCACCACTCGGCTGGATCGGCCGGTTAAAACCGCAACTTTCAGTCCCATGCGTTGCGCTGCTGACATTGCAAAACCGTCGCGCACGTCGAACTGTTTTGTTTCTACGCCATGGTCGTTGAGAATGATCTGGCCATCGGTCAATACGCCGTCGACATCGAACACCACCATGCGGATGTCAGTCGGATCAGCCATCAGCTTTCGATTACTTTCAAGGCGACGAGGTCCTGCACATCGATCAGCCCCAGTGGTTTGCCCTGTTCATCTACGACGGGTATCTCATCCCACCGGTGCGTTTGCACCAGATGTACGGCATCGCGCACAAGGGCGGTTTCTGGCAATGTTGTTGGGTTGGCGGTCATGTATTTTTCGATTGGCTCATGCCACGCGTCACTGCCGCCCTTAATCAGCGAACGGCGCAGGTCGCCGTCGGTAAAAATTCCAACCAGCCTGCCGTCATCATCTATGATCAGCACCGCCCCGGAACGGCGCAACCCGCCCGCTGCGGCCAAGACCTGTGTCTTGGCGTATGCCTGCTCCACTAGCACGTGACGGCTGATCATGGGCAGATTTTCGCCGATGCGGAAACGCATCGCCTTGGCCACCGGCATGAGTTGGCGGCCCAACGTACCGCCGGGGTGTATCTTCTTGAAATCGTTGATGCCGAAGTTGCGCCGCCGCATTACGGACAGCGCCAAAGCATCGCCGAGTGCCAGCATGGCGGTCGTGCTCGCCGTGGGAGCAAGGTTTAGTGGGCAGGGTTCATCCATTTTCCCGATGACCAGCGCCACTGTTGCCAAACGGCTCAGATCATTGTCAGGCCGGCCAGTCAGGGCGATGGTGGGTACGTCATCCTGTCGAAGAATGCTGCCCAAGGACAAGACCTCGTCTGTGCTGCCGCCGAAGGACAAAAGCAACACGATATCGCCGCGGCGTATTCGGCCAAGGTCGCCGTGCATCGCTTCAGTCGGGTGCAGGAAGTGGCTGGGGGTACCGGTGGCGGCGAACGTGGCGGCGAGTTTCTGGCCGATCAAGCCGCTTTTGCCCAGGCCGCTGACCACGACCGAACCGGGTTCGCCCCGACTGGTGGCCTTGATGATCAATTCCACCGCTTCGTGAAATGCCGGCCCGATGCGGATGCGCGACACCGCCTGCGCCTCGCTACGCAGTACCTGTTCGGCAAACGCCTGCTGATCTTGATCATCGGTGATTTGGTTCATACGGTTTCGCCGGTTACGCTGTGCGGTCAGTTTACCGTATCTGAGTGGCCGCGGCGGCCGACAACGGCCGATTCACCTATTATGGAAGCAGATTACCGCGTTGAACTGGATACCTACAGCGGACCGCTGGATCTGCTGCTGCTGCTGGTGCAACGCCACGAAATAGATCTCAACGACATCCCCGTTGCTGAGCTGACCGACCAGTATTTGCGTCATCTCGAATTGCTCAAGCAGATTGACGTGAACGTAGTCGGCGAGTTCTTGGTGATGGCAGCAACGTTGCTGGAAATTAAGAGTGCCATGCTGATGCCGCGCCCCGAGCCCGGCGAGGGTGAGACGAAAACGCCCAGCGAGCAACTCGACCCGCGGTACGAACTGGTTCAACAGCTATTGACCTACAAACGGTTCAAGGACGCTGCTCTTCAGTTGGACGATCGCCGCCTAATATGGCAGGCCCGTTATCCGCTGCGGCCTGTGCATCCATCTGCAAGACCCGAGGGCGAACCGTCCGACGCCGAACGGATTGAAATAGATCTGGAAGATGCGCATGTGCTCGACCTGTGCCAGGCCTTTTCGCATATCCTCGAATCTATCGGCCAGGGTCCCGTGGCACACGAGGTCGTCGATGACGATACGCCGATCGCTTTGCATGCCGAGGATATCCTTGATCGCTTGCAACGCGACGGGCCGATTACCCTTCAGCAGATTTTCGTGGGCCGCCAATCCCGTATTGAGATGATCGGCCTGTTCCTGGCCACGCTCGAACTGGTTCGCCAGCGCCGAGTGCACGTTACGCAGGATCGCCTCGAAGGCACCATTTCCCTTGAACAAATTACCGCCACGCAACTCGCCGATTTTGCCAGCCAAGACGATGTTGAATCCGATTGGCGCGACCCGGAAACGGGGCAAATACAGTACGAATGGCCCAGCGAAGAGGTGCGCCAGCGGGCTGAGGCTCGAGCCAAACGGCGACTTGAACGGGCGAAAAAGCACCGGTTTGATGCCAGTGGCCAGGAAGAAGACGTCATCGTAGTTGACGACGATGAATGAAGGTCACAGTCTTTGTCATCCAAGCCGGCCATCGCCTGCATCCGGAGCGGAGATGATCGAACCACTGCTGTACGACACGCACATGCATACGCCTTTGTGCAAGCACGCCGAGGGCGAGCCTGAGGAATATGCCTCCGCGGCTGAGAAGCGGGGCCTCAAGGGCATTATCTTTACTTGTCACAATCCGATGCCAGACGGCTTTGCGGCCAGAGTCCGCATGTCGATTGAGGAATTCGACGAATACGTGCGTATCGTGCAGCGGGCAGCCGAGACCTGGCGTGGGAGCGTGGATGTGCGCCTTGGCCTGGAGTGTGATTATTTTCCAGGCATTGAGCCCTGGCTGAGCCGGCAGATCGAATCGGCCGACCTGCATTATGTGCTCGGTTCGGTCCACCCGTTCATCAGTGGCCACGCGCAAAAGTGGTTCTGTCCCGCAGACCCGCTGGCCAATCAGGTTACCTATTTCGAACACGTGGCGATGGCTGGCGAGAGTGGCCTGTTCGATTGCCTTAGCCATCCGGATATCATCAAGAACGCCGCCCCCGACGAGTGGCAACTTGATCGGATCATGGACTGCATCTGCCAATGCCTTGACCGCGTTGCCGCCACAGGCACGGCCATGGAGTTCAACACCTCCGGCTGGAACAAGGCTATCCCGCAGGCCAACCCGGGGCCGCAGATGCTTACCGAAATGGCCCGTCGCGGTATCCCCGTGGTCGTCGGGTCCGACTCACATGTGCCCCACCGCGTCGGGGATCGGTTTGGCCGGGCCTTCGACTGCTTGGAGCAAGCCGGCTATGAACAGGTCAGCTTCTTCCTTGATAGAACCAGCCGGCAAGTACCCATTGACATGGCACGCCGCAGCCTTAAACCGGTAGATGCTGACACTTCTTAGCTTGGTCGCGTCCGGGTTTCAGTTGCAGTCCATCCGTGAACGACCGACTCATTAAGGCGTCGAAACACAATTGTGAACAAACTGCGCTACCTGCTCGAAATAGGCTTGGCCGCCAATGTAGTCTGTGTCGTTGTGGTCAGCGCCCTTGATCGTGTAAAACTGCTTGGGCTCGGTTGCCCAATCGAAAAGTTTTCGACCCTGCTTGTATGGGACAATGCTATCCCCGTCGCCGTGTACGAAGAGCTTTGGTACGCTGATTGTGCCGATCTTGTGGACTGAGTCCATCTTCGTACGCACCAGGAAGTGAGGCATGAAAGGCAATACCTTGCCGGCCATGTCCGGCACCGAGGTGAAACTCGATTCGATAATCATGCCTGCCGGAACCAACTTGCCACGGCTGACAAGGTCAATTGCTACCGCGCCACCCAGCGATCGGCCCATTACCACGATACGCGATGGGGCAATCTTGTACTCGTCCACCAGATAACCCCACGCCGCCTGCGCATCACGGTACAAACCCAATTCCGACGGTTTGCCCTCACTGCGACCGTAACCACGGTAATCGATGATAAAGACGTCTGCCGGTGACTCAAGCAAAGACACGATCGTCTCATAACGGTGCGTGATGTTGCCGGCATTACCATGAAACCACAGTATCGTTGCCCTGCCGCCGTCGCCAACAGCCGCCGCCGGTTGGCAGTACCAGCCGTGCAGTTTCACCCCGTCGGATGCGGTCAGGTAGCAGTCTTTTATTCTGGGATAGATTCCAAGCCCGCTAACGGTATGTTCCGACGGTGACCAGTCTCCCTCCGGGTACTTGTCGGGAAAATAAATAAACTTATCTTCAAAGAACATCAGTATCCCAGTGAAGCAGAAGAGGATAACGGTCAAATGGAGCAGAAGCCATCGGCTGGATTTCCGTTTCTTTGTTGGCGTACTTTTATCAGGCACGGCACAACATTCTATTGCTGGCGTCGAATGCCTGCAGAAACTGGTCTACCCGCATCTCGCTTGGTGCGCCGAACCTCCCCATGCCTCCCGTGCAAGAGCAGATCCGGCATCGTCGTGACCTGTTGCCTTTCAGGCCATCGGAGAAAGCCAGTATCAACAAAACAAGATAGCCGGGAATCAAAAACACAAAGGCAGCCATGCATATGGGCAGCCAGACATAGAGATCAGCCAGCAACGCCGGGGTGGGAAGCAACAAGATCATGAAAACAATCAGCAACCATCCGTTTTTCCAAGCAGTTATCGCTTGCGTGATACATATCGCAGTAGCGTTGTTCGTCAACCGCAAGAGCTATTATAATGTAACCCATGAGTGAGCGACTCGAACAACTGGAGAAACTGTACGAAGCCGACCCCACCGACCCATTTCTAACCTATGGCATCGCCATAGAGCACGCCAAAGCCGAAGAATCCGATCAGGCTGTCCGGTGGCTGGAAAAGACGCTGGAGATAGACCCGCTCTATTGCTATGCGTTTTATCAACAGGCAAAAATCTTTAGCGAACAAGGTGATAACGCCCGTGCCCGGCAGGTACTTGAAAAAGGAATGGCCGCGGCCAAGCAGGCCGGCGACGATCACGCACACAGCGAAATGGCCGAGTTGCTGGAAACATTGCTGTGACGTGCCGTCCTAGCCGTGGCCCAGTACAGCAAGGTACGCCTTAACCGTTGTCGCCAGCCCTTTCCAGATGGCATCGGCTATCAATTCGTGGCCGATGGATACTTCCAGCACGTTGGGTACCTTGGCGCAGAAGGGACCGAGATTTTCCAAGTTCAAGTCGTGCCCCGCATTGATACCTAGCCCAATGTTCTGGGCCATCCTCGCCGCCTGTGCGAAGCGGTCAATTTCGGTGTCAGCGCCGCTACCGCGATAGGCTGTGGCGTACGACTCGGTGTACAGCTCCACCCGATCGGCCCCGATCCTGGCTGCCCGCTCAATCTGGTCTGCATCGGGATCCATAAACAAGCTGACGCGGATACCCAGCTTGCCCAGTTGCCTGATGACGGGCACGAGCCGGTCTCCGTCGCGGTTCATTTGCCATCCGTGATCAGAGGTCCGCTGGCCCGGCGTGTCCGGTACAAGCGTCGCCTGCGCCGGCTTGGCCTGCGCGACCAGCTCCAGGTATCTGCCTTCAAACGGATTGCCTTCGATGTTGTATTCCACATGGCGGTGATCGCTCAGCAGTTGAGCCAGATCGAGCACGTCCTGTGTCGTGATATGCCGCTGGTCGGGTCGCGGGTGGACGGTGATGCCATGCGCCCCGGCTTCGATGCAGGTTCTTGCCGCGCTGACCACATCGGGGATGCCCGTGTCCCGCGTGTTGCGCAACAGGGCAACTTTATTGACATTGACGCTAAGGCTGGTCATCGGCGAGGTTAGCTCGACACGCGGTTGGCGACCAGATCATCGACCACGTTCGGGTCGGCAAGGGTGCTGGTGTCGCCGATGGCTTCAATCTCATTTTCTGCGATCTTGCGTAAAATGCGGCGCATAATTTTTCCCGAGCGTGTCTTGGGCAGGTTTGGCGCCCATTGGATGGTATCCGGCGAGGCAATCGGGCCGATCTCCTGGCGCACGTGCTTGATAAGATCTGCCTTGAGTTCGTCTGTGTACTCGTAAGCGGCGGCGAGGGTGACATAAGCGTAGATGCCCTGGCCCTTGATCTCGTGGGGGCAACCGACAACCGCCGATTCAACGACCGCGGGATGCGAGACTAGCGCACTTTCCACCTCAGCGGTGCCCAGTCGGTGGCCGGAGACATTGATCACGTCATCCACGCGGCCGAGCAGCCAATAGTCGCCGTCAGTATCTTTGCGGCAGCCGTCGCCGGTAAAGTACATACCTTCATAGGTGCGGAAATAGGTTTGCACGAAACGCTCGTGATCGCCCCAAGCTGTGCGCATGATCCCGGGCCAGGGCCTTTTGAGGCAAAGTTTTCCGCTCTCACCGTCGGCCACCTCTTTGCCGTTGTCATCCACAATGACCGGCTCAACGCCGAAAAATGGGCGCGAGGCGCTGCCGGGTTTAAGAGTATGGGCGCCGGGTATCGGCGTGATGAGTATCCCGCCCGTCTCCGTCTGCCACCAGGTATCCACCACCGGGCATCGGCCCTTGCCGACCACGCGGTGATACCAAAGCCACACATCCGGGTTGATCGGCTCGCCCACGGTGCCCAGTAGTTTCAGGCTCGACAGTTTGTGGCTGTTGACCGGTTCTTCGCCTTCTCGCATCAAGGCGCGGATCGCTGTGGGGGCCGTGTAGAACTGCGTTACCTTGTATTTGTCCACCACGTCCCAGAATCGGCCGGCATCGGGATAGGTCGGCACGCCTTCAAACATGACCGAAGTCGCACCATTGGCCAGCGGCCCGTAGATGATGTAACTGTGCCCAGTGATCCAGCCGATATCGGCCGTGCACCACCAGATGTCGCCGTCGTGGTAATCGAAAATGTACTTGAACGTGGTAGCGGTGTAGATCATGTACCCGCCGGTCGTGTGCAGCACGCCCTTGGGTTTGCCGGTCGAGCCGGAAGTGTAAAGGATAAACAGCGGGTCCTCAGCGTCGAGCCATAGCGGTTCACACGATTCGCTTGCCGTTTCCATTAACACATGCCACCAGTAGTCTCGCCCTTCCTTCATGGGTACGTCATGACCGGTGCGCTTGACCACCACCACTGATTCAATACTTGGACACTGTTCCAGGCCCTTGTCGGCCTTGGTCTTCATGGGGATGTCGTTCTTTGCGCCGCGTAGGGCGGTGTCCTGTGTGATCAGCACCTTGCATTGCGAGTCGTTGATCCGGTCGCTCAGCGAATCTTCGCTAAACGCGCCGAATACCACCGAGTGAATAGCCCCGATGCGGGCACAGGCAAGGCAAGCGATCGCCAGTTGCGGCACCATCTGCAGAAACAGGCAGACGCGATCGCCCTTGGTCACGCCGATTGACTTGAGCACATTGGCGAACTTGCACACGTCGCGGTGTAACTGGCGATAGGTGAACTTCTCTCCTTCACCGGGCTCGTTACCCTCCCAGATGATCGCTGTCTGGTCGCCACGCGTCTCCAAGTGGCGGTCTAGGCAGTTGACCGTGATGTTGGTCTTGCCGTCGATGAACCACTTGATGTCTACCTTGTCCTTGAAGTCGCAACTGTGCACTCGTGTCCATTTCTTGTTCCACTCAAATTGTCCGGCAATCTCGGCCCAGAACTTGTCCGGGTCCTGGATCGATTGAGCATACATCTGCTCATACTGCTCTAAGCTATTGACGTGGCCCTGTGTGGAAAAATACTGTGTTGGTGCAAAAGTCTGCGCCGCCGATACCTGGGTGTTCATACTGGTTTGACCCATCACCTGCACTCCTTGGCCAGACGTCTCAAGTTCATTGCGCTGCCAGAGCCGGCCGGTTAGGCCATTGCTTGCTCAATAACCGGCCCGCCGGTGTTTTAGCTTAAATGCTCGCACCGCTCACGGCAAGAGGTAGGCCCACGAACCTCTGTTATTGAACTAATACGGGTTCCAGCGGGGGGTACTTGCTGCCGCCCAGATCCACAAAAACGCCGTGGGCCACCTAGGCGACTACATCACCCACGAAGACATTCCCGTTGCCTGTAAGCCCGCCATCTCAAGCGGCAGAGGTTGCTTCAGGCTCAAAACGCCGTTGGTGTGGCACTAGGCCTCACTTGCTGTGCTTAGACCAAACTTGCTTGCGGGGCGCTACCGTTTCCCCTATCTTTTTACACCGTCGCCGATAGTGAAAAAATATCCTAACGCCAACAGATACAGTTAATAAAAGCTGTAACGGAGGATACATCATGAAGCAGAAAAGTGTCTCTACCGCCAAAGCCGTCGAAATGCTCGATGGCATCACGCGACGAACCTTGACCTACAACGATCAGGCCATGCTGTGCCATATCTCCTTCAAAAAGGGGGCGCAAATTCCGTTGCACCAGCATGACCCAGTACAGATCGGTATGTGTTTATCAGGGAAGATGCGGTTTTTCGGCGAGAAACCCGAAGACGAGTTCATCGCTGAGGCCGGTGAAGGCTACGTGCTCGACAGCAACAAGCCCCACGGCGGCGAGGCGTTGGAAGATTCGGTGATCGTGGAGATCTTCACCCCTTCACGTCCTGAATATGCCGATTTTTAGTGGTATGTGTTGCCACTACTCACCTCGTTAATGTAAACGTCACGTCCGTGTGGCGGGTGTAGCGGTGGCCCGTGGAGTCCTGTTCAACGCCGCCGTTGTCGATTCCATCGGGTCCGACGCTGTAAACCATCAGGTGATTTTTCGTCTGCACGTATTGCAGCGTACGATCGTCATACGGGTCGGTCGGCACCGCATCAAGATATTTTGGTGCCAGCACGGCCAGGGACCGGGGCATCACATCGTTGTCGAGTTGATAACGTTTCAGCGCAAGTCCCGTCAATGCGCATCGCTTGATCGCCATATAGACTGCTGTGCCTTCCATCGCTTCAGCGACGCGGCCACCCACAAGTCGAGTTGCCATGTGTAGCCGCGACTGATTTCGTAATATGCTCCACACGTTATGGAGCCGCGGCTCATCAGTGTCTTGGATTTCTTTAATGACATTCCCCAGCAGACGCATGACCGCGACCTTGTCAAGATCAATCAGGCCGGACAGCCGTCTAATTCCCACCTTGATTCGATTGCCTGTGCCACGGCGGGAAATATCGGAAAAGTAATCATCGAAAGAGTTAATCACCAGGCATCGTTCCACGATAAAGGCGCGGGCCAGCATTTTGTGGTTCAGTGAATCGGCAATCAGCTGCGACAGGTCATCTAACTTCGCCGGCTTAAGCCGACCGTCACCAAGGACTTTTTCCAGGAGCTGAACGGTCTGTAAGTCCATTGAGGCGCGAACCATACATGATTGGATCAGCGGCTCATGACGCATGGAGGCGGTAAGGCGCAATAGGGCGACCAACGAGTCCCCCGTATTGTCCGGCATACCACGGTGGACTGCCAGTATCGCCTGCAACGCCAGCAGGTGCCATGCCTTAGACATCAGCTCCCAACGCTCAGTGCCCAGTTTAGGAGTCACTTCGCCACCGTACCAGCACGTTTCGACACCCGCCGCTTCGTGCAGCAATTGCAACGCCGCGGCATTGGCGTTTAGGTATTGATCGATTGCTGCGGCCATGTTGGAAGGCAGCGGCTGGCCACGGCGCGGCAGTTGGGTCTGGCTGAAATACGGTACCGTATGTTCCAACGCCTTATCCGATACCAGCGTGTTGAATGCTTTACGGTAAATAGAGGCCGCGTTGGGACCTGCCGGAGCCTGATACCAGTTCGGCAGTTGCGATAGCTGGGTCGGATGGGCCTCTGCTGAAATAAGCCGGATTTCAGCTCGCACCCGCCAACCCATCGAGAAGCGGTAGCCGCCATACAGCCCAATCAGCAGCACGAAGACCACTGCCATAGCCTTGAACTTACGCCTAGCCCAATGTATTTCAGCTGCCTTCATACGCGAAGGTTGTTGAGTCATGGCCACCTCATTACCGGAGCACTGCCAGATTCCCCCACACGTCAGAGCGCGTCATCCGCTTACCTACTGTACATCGACACAAAGAGAATCCTCGACCTGTACAGAGCGAACCTGCTGGATGTCATTGCAAAATGGAGGCCGATAGCAACCTAATCGGCGGATTATTGTTAGGGGTTCTGGCCACTGAACAGCGGATCGACTACAATGCAGCGTTGATAACAGTGGGCTGTGGTCCCTTACGGGGGGAACACGCCTAAGTCATTACTACAGCCGACTATAAGGAGTGATCGGCATGAGCCGTGCTGACTTTGATTTTGCCTTGGCCATCGGCGGAGCGGCTGGTCAGGGCATCGCCACCCCCGGCAATATTATGGCGAGATCATTTGTTCGCCGTGGACTGCACCTGTATGCCTACAACGCCTATCAATCCATCATTCGTGGCGGGCATATCTTCCTGACTATCCGTATCAGCGATCAGCCCGTGTACAACCACGGAGACAAACTCGACATGCTCCTGTGCCTCAACCAGGACACCATGAACCGTCACCTTAAGCTCATGGGCGTTGGCACCCGCGTCATTTACAACAGTGACACGGTTGAACCAACAACTGCCTGCGATGGCGTTGAATTTTGCCCCATGCCCATCAACGAATTATCCGATGGGGCCAGCAACAAGATGGTACAGAATACGGTTGCCCTAGGTGTTACCGTGTGGCTGTTGGGTCAGGAGTTTCAAGACCTATCCGATGCCCTGACGTTGCAATTTCAGCGTAAAGGCCAAGAGGTGGTTGATCAGAACGTATCCGTGGCACGCGCTGGCTACGACCATGCCACCGCCAATTTTGAGCCTTTCCCCGACAAGCTGCCCACCGGTGAAAAACCTTTGGCCGTGTGGACAGGAAATGATGCGTTGGCTATGGGCGGTGCGGCGGCCAATGTTAAGTTCTACTGCGCCTATCCCATGAGCCCGTCCACTGGTGTGCTGCATTGGATGGCCAAGAACGCCCGCGAGATGGGCATCATGGTCCGGCAGGTAGAAGATGAAATCGGCGTTGCCAATATGGCCATCGGCGCCGCACACACTGGTGTTCGCTCCATGTGCGCTACTTCCGGTGGCGGATTTGCCCTTATGACCGAAGCCCTCGGCGCATCGGCCATGATGGAGATACCCGTTGTCTTTATCAATGTGCAGCGAGCTGGTCCTTCCACCGGTGTGCCCACCAAAACAGAGCAGGGCGATCTTTGGCAGATGCTCGGTGCCAGCCAGGGTGACTTCCAACGTTTTATCGTTGCGCCCAAGACCGCTGACGACGCCTTCCAGACTGTGCCGCAGGTGTTCAATCTCTGTGACAAGTACCAATGCCCCGGCATAATCCTGTCCGACGTGCTGATTTCCGAAGGCACTTTCAGTACTGACCCCGACAAGGTTGAAAAAGGTATGCACCCGGTCGTCGATCGTGGGCAACTGATTACCGAGGGGCGAACAGATGTTGATGATTTGCCCAAGGGCGCCCAGTCTGAAGATGCCTCTGGCCTGGTCGGCGCCGAAACCAACCAATACCTACGCTACGCAAACACCGAAAATGGCATCTCGCCGCGAGCAGTCCCCGGACTCGAAGGTTACGTCCACGTCGTCTCCACCGACGAGCATGACGAGGACGGTGTGCTGATCAGTGATGAGTTCACTAACCCGCACAAACGCCGCAAAATGGTCGAGAAGCGTGCACGAAAGTTCGACAACTTGCTCGACGACATTGAGGCTCCTCGGCTCGAAGGCGTATCGGCCAAGCAGGCGCAGGTCACCCTCATCGGCTTCGGTTCGACCTACGGGGTTATCAAGGAGGCCATAGAGCAACTTCAGGTTGAAGGTGTTGCCGCTAACCAGTTGAACGTGACTTGGATGGTGCCCTTTCACGGCGAGGCCGTGGCCAAGGTTGTCAACGATGCCAAGCACACCATCGTCGTCGAAAACAACCATTCCGGTCAGTTTTACCGATACATGCGCAGTGAAACCGGCCTGTCGGTCGACGGCCACATTCGCAAGTACGACGGCGAGCCGTTCCAGCCGCACCACATCGTCAAGGGTGTATTGGAACTGCTCAAAGGTAAGATCGATAAATACGTGCCAGAAGAACAAATAATGGTTTAGTTGAGGTATTCATATGACTGTTGGGACCACCATACGGCAGGACGTCAGCGATAAGCAGATGGTCCTATTAAAATCCAAGGACTTTAAGGGCAAGGTCAACCCTGATTGGTGTGCTGGATGCGGCGACTTTGGCGTGCTTAACGCCCTTCAGAAAGCCTGCGCCGACCTGGGCCTGATGCCTCACCAGACGCTCACCGTCAGCGGCATCGGTTGCTCCTCTAACTTCCCCAGTTTTTTCAACTCCTATGGTGCCCATACTCTCCACGGCAGGAGCCTCGCCTTTGCCAGCGGCGCCAAACTGTCCAACCACGAACTCACCGTCATCGCCACCGGCGGAGATGGTGATGGGTACGGTATTGGCGGCAACCATTTCACGCATACTGCCAGAAGAAACGTCGATTTGACCTACCTGGTCATGAATAATCAGATTTACGGCCTGACCACCGGGCAGGTCTCGCCCACCAGTCGCATCGGTATGAAAACCAAGAGCACCCCCTTCGGCAGCATCGAGCAACCGGTCAATCCTATCACCTCTGCGATCATGAACGGAGCTACTTTCGTAGCCCGCGGGTACAGCGCTGATGGCAAGCATCTTGTCGAACTCATCAAGCAGGCGTTGCAGCACAAGGGTTTCGCCCTTATCGACATCTTCAGCCCCTGTGTTACCTTCAACAAGGACAACGATTACAACTTCTTCAAGCCACGCGTTAAAAAGCTTGAAGATGAAGGTCACGACACCTCAGATTGGAAAACCGCCTGTGAAAAGGCCATGCTCTGGGACGACACGATCTACATCGGACTGTTCCTCAAGGGTAATCGCTCTACCATCGCCGACGAAGAACCCATCCTCGACGAAGGTCCCCCACTGGCGCACCGCTCGCCGGGCATCACCAAAGAGCAATCGCAACGCATCATCAAAAGAATGATGTGACGCCGCTCGTATGCCTGTTCGCACCCGTTATTGGCACTCATCAAAAATGCGGCACGGTTCATGTGATGTGATCATATCCAGTGGTCAAAGTATATAATCTTCACGGTTTATAATAGAGGTTAAGCCATGAGTAGGGTAGATAATTTTGATGGCTACAAAGTTCCATTTCCAGCCTTGACGCCAGGCCAGCGGCTCTTTCTGGAAGTCAACGGATACGTGGTGATCGAAAACACGCTGAACGATGATGAAACAGGTAGGATGCTGGAGGCCTTGCAGCGATTGAAGCGGCAATTTGAAGCGGCAGACGATCCGGAGGCGCACCGGGTAAACGGTTGTCAGGTTGTGAAACTGGAGCCGTGCTTTGCCTCTTTTTCCCATATTTTGGAGACCGACCCTGCGTGCTTGGAGTACCTGACGCATCGGCGTTTGGTGGGATTGGCCGAGGAACTGGTGGGAGGGCGAGTACGGTTGGAAGAGTCGGCGGCGATCATCAACAGCCGAGATCCCAAGGTGCCGGTAGGCACGGACTTTCGGTACGGCTTTCATCGCGGCTCCCAACCGGGGTTGGATAGTTACATTTATGACGATTTGACGCACTGTTTGTATGTCAAGACTCTGACCAACCTGACGGAATTGGGCCCGGATGACGGAGGTACGGCCGTGATTGCCGGCAGCCACAAGCTTAATTGTGATGGCGATGATCTCGTTCAGGCGGCATACGCCGATCCGTCACTTATCCACCAAGTGGTGGCGCCCGCCGGTTCAACACTGTTGTTTGCCGAAACGCTGATTCACGCGAGCGGCCCGGTGCGTAGTGACCGTGAGCGGACAATTATCATCGGTGGTTATTCGCACCCCAAATCGATGGCCATGAAAGGACAGCAGCCCAGTGGCGAATTTTTGGCCGCCCTGCCTGAACATTTGCAAGAGTTGATTGCAGGCAAGCCATTGTGGACTTGGCCGGAAAGACACCGCACGCTGGGCATGGCAGCTGGCATGGATGACGTGCCCTACAGGGCACGGATGTGGTCTGTGCTAAACGCATAGCTGGTCAGGAAATGCTTTACAGACATGTACGGAAGCCGAGCGAAGATCGGGTTTATGATCCCAAGTTCGTGCCTGGTGTTTGAACAGGAATTTTTGAAAATCACGGCGGGACTGGAGGGAGTGTCCGGCGTACCGGCGCGACTTCTGATTACCACCTGCGATGCGGCCGGGCTGGTCACGATGAATCAGCAGATAGATCTCGCGTCCGAGCAACTGGCAACATGCGATCCGGACGTGGTGCTTTACGGGTGTACCTCGGGTAGTTTTATGGATGGCAATGCGGGGGAGCAGGCGATCGTGCAGCGGATATCGGCGATCGTATCGAAGCCGGTGGCGACGCTCTCGCAGGCGGTGTTGGCGGCAATGAAACGGTTGGCATTAAAGCGGGTAGTGATGTTGACACCCTACGATGAGCCATTGACACGATTGGAAACGGATTGGCTAAGCGGTAATGGCATTGAAACGGTGGATGTGCATTATTGCGATATTAAAGAAAATCTGGATCGCGGTTCGCAACGCTTAGCGGATAGCTTTGAGCGGGCGATGGGCCTGAATTGGGCAGAGGCGGACGGGTTGTTTCTGTCGTGCGGGAACGTGCCGTATTTGCAGATTATCGAGAGACTGGAGACGCAAACGGGACGGCCCGTAGTGACCAGCAGCACGGCTGGGACGTGGACGGCACTACGGCTGGCTGGTGTGAACGAACCTATTAACGGTTTCGGACGATTGTTGGCTACACAGGCTAACGGGTCCTGAAAGTATTTGCAGACAAGCTATCCATGATGCCAATCAGTTACAGCACGCACGGTTTCCCGAGGTCATCATTGGAGTTTACCTTGGACGCAATCGCGTCGGCGGGTTTTTCAGATATAGAACTGGCCTGTGACCTACACGCCCAGGGGCCGCCGACGGGTAAGGTCGCTGCGCAGATCAGTAAGCAGATTGAAGGGCGTCGGCTTACCGTGGCCACTTCGCATGCGCCAATGGGCAGGCACACGCCCGGCGCTCCGATCGAAACATGGCGCAATCAGATTGTGGCTCTGCTTAGCGATTATATTCGCTTTGTGGGAGATCTAGGTGCTAAAGGCATCGTGGTTCATACCGTGCCTTATCCGCAACTGGCTCAAAAGCACGGACAACTGAAGTCGTTGGTTAAGCCAATGCAAACGGCCGCAAGGCGGTCATTGGATGAACTGGCTCCCGTGGCGGGTCAAGCGGGCGTGCGCATTTTATTGGAGAACCTACCCTATCAGGGTGATCTACCGTTTGACTACCCTCTGATCACGATGGAACAGTTACGCCGGTTTGTCGAGCCGTACCCGCAGGATCAGGTAGCGCTGGTGGTGGATGTGGGGCATGCTTGGACAAACGGTATTGAGCCATCGGATGAAATAGAACGAGCCGGAAATCGCCTATGGGGCGTGCATTTGCAGGATGTGGATGGTGAAAATCCGGCGGATAATCACTGGGTTCCGGGGCAAGGCGGGCTAGACTGGCAGGCGATTAGAGAGGCACTCAAGGCGGTGAACTATCGGGGAACATGGACATTTGAGGTGACAAGGCCTCGCCATGATGAAAGCCAGGCAGACCTGGCGGCCATGACGCATGTGTTTGCGCAGCGGTGGGCAACACAAGGATAGATCGTTTCGAGAGAGCCAAACTTATTGGGATATGTTGGCGAGTCCTGTTTTTACGACCTGCTTGACGGCGCATAAGCCTCGCTCGGCGACCTCGGCCATGTCGGTGACGAAATCACGTGGTTGAATGCATTCAAGATGCCAGTGCCCTTTATATCCGTTGGCGGCCAAGTCGGTTACTAATTGCGAAAGCGGAAGTTGACCGTCACCTGGCATTAACCTGTCGACATCACCCGAAGGATCACAAGGAGCAGCGGGCGAGTCAGACAGGTGTACGCCGAATATTCGTGACGGCGGGATATTTTTCAGATCGTCGAGGCGGGAGGGGCCGGCAAAGAAGTGATAGCTGTCGATGACCAAGCCGGTGTTTTCCATGCCGGCCTGGTCAATCAGTTGCCAGGCGCTCGTTATGCTGTTGATCTGCGGGGCATAGCCGACAAATTCGATGCCCAGTTGCATGCCGAGTTGGCCGGCGTACTGGGCGAACGTATGAAAAACATCTACCGCCAGAGAAAAGTCACTCGCTTGCAGGGGGCTGCCGATACTGGCTGTCCGGCAACCTGCGGCATGGGCCAGTTCGAGCGAGGAACGAAACCTCGCCGTGGCCTGTTCACGCGCTGGCCCATGGAGATTGGCCCAACCGTCGACAATGCAACAGTATTCGGTGACGGGCAGGTTGAGTTGTTGGGACTGTTGCTTGATTTGCGCAAGGTCACCTCGCTCCTGATAGAACGAGACAAGATCCCACCAGGCCAAACCAAGGCCGTGGTAGCCCAGTTGCCTGGCAATCCGCATTTTTTCGATTAGCGGGGTGGCGGTGGGCACGAGCCCGTTCATGATCCATGGGAAATGGAATCCCATGCCACGGTGATCGAAAAAAGAGAACTTTGGCCTGTCCATCAGGTGTACGGACTCGACATAGTGTTGCCGGTGGCAGACACGGTTAATGGGCGGTATAGCCACCGTCAACGAACAGCGAAGTACCGGTGACGAAGGAGGCGTCGTCGCTGGCCAGGAACAGAATGCCTTGGGCGATCTCGTGCGGTTGGGCGAAGCGTTTTAGAAAAGCACTGTCACCGAACTGTTTTTGTGCCTCGTCCGGAGACAGTTTCAAGTTGGCGATAACAACATCAAGTGCATGCGTTTGCGTTACGCCGGGGCAGACGATGTTCACACGGATGTTGTGTGTTCCCAGGTCCATGGCCAGGCAGCGGGTGAAATTGAGCAGGGCCGCCTTGGTGGTGTTGTAGGGCACGAAATCGGGCTGGGCGATCACGGAACTGATGGAACCGAGATTGACGATCGCTCCGCCGCCGGCCTTTTTCATGGTGGGGATGACAGCCTTGCAGCAAAATGCCGCGCCTTTGACATTCACGGCCAGCACGCGGTCCCAGTCTTCCTCCGTGACTTGCTCTACCTGACCAAAAACAAACACAGCCGCGTTGTTGACGAGGATGTTGATCGTGCCGTAAACATCGACGGCTGTCTTGGCGATTTTCTCGGCATCCGCCTGCATGGAGATATCGGCCTGAACAGCTGTCGCTTCATGGCCCGCCGATTTGATGCGTTGCACGGTTTCGTCGGCGCTGTCGCCGTCGATGTCAGCGACAATGACGAGAGCCCCTTGCTCGCCGAAAAGCTCAGCGGTGGCCCGGCCAATACCGGTGCCTGAGCCAGTCACAATCGCTACCTTGTCTTTCAGCCGCATTAGCCTGGGCCTTGGTACGTGGTTAATGGGAATCG
>CAUZAW010000018.1:0-20209 GCA_963577735.1 Phycisphaerae bacterium
TGCAAGGCAAGATCGTGGCGGTCATCGGTTATGGCTCACAGGGCCACGCTCATGCTCAAAATCTGCGCGACTCGGGCGTCAACGTCATCGTTGCCAACCGCCGTGAATCGGACAACGGCAAGCTGGCCATCGAGCATGGCTTCGATCCTCTTTCTGTCGAAGATGCAGTGAAGCAGGCCGACCTTGTGATTCTTACTTTGCCTGACGAGGTTCAGCCACAGGTCTACGAGCAAAAGGTTGCGCCTCATTTGCGACCGGGCATGGCCATCGGGGCCACGCACGGATTCAACATCCACTTCAAGACCATTACGCCGTCTGATGATGTGGACGTGATCATGGTCGCGCCCAAGGGGCCGGGCCACACGGTGCGCAGTGAGTTCGAACGCGGTGGGGGGGTGCCTTGCCTGCTGGCTGTCGAACAGGACGCGACCGGCAACGCTTCCGACGTGGCCATGGCCTGGGCCATCGGCATCGGCGGCGGACGGGCCGGTGTGCTCATCACCAATTTCAAGGACGAATGCGAGACCGACCTGTTTGGCGAACAAGCAGTTCTCTGCGGCGGGCTTTCGGCGCTGATCAAAGCTGGGTTCGAAACTCTCACGGAGGCTGGCTACGCACCTGAGCTAGCCTACTTCGAAGTCTGCCACGAGTTAAAGCTCATCATCGACCTGATCATCCAGGGCGGGCTCAACTACATGCGTTACTCGATCAGCAATACCGCCGAGTTCGGTGACTACCACAGCGGTCCCAAGATAGTCAACGAGCAGGTAAAGCAGCAGATGAAACAGATTCTGGCCGACATTCAGTCAGGCGACTTTGCCGACACATTCCGCGGCGATTATGCCAAGGACTTTGCCTGGTTCAAGAAGCAGCGCGACGCCGACCACAACCATCCCGTCGAGAAGATTGGCAAGGAACTACGGCGTATGATGCCTTGGCTCAAGCCGGTGGAGATTTGACTGATTGCTCAGCGGCGCACAGCTTTACTGTGGACAACAAATTCTTTAATCACGTAGTGTGGCCTTGAGCCGCAATGGATTAGCCACCAGGTCCAATGCGTCATTGATGTCGTTGACGACGACATCGGCGACGCCGATCAGTTCGCCGCTGCCGCCCTCGGGCCCGACCACAGCGATCCCGATCGCCGCCTGCTTGATCATCTCCACGTCATTGCGGCCGTTGCCGATGGCCACCAGTGATCCAGTTCCGAGTTTTTTCACGTATTCCTTCTTGTTGATCCCTGTTGCAATAAGCTGAAGTTCTACTGGCAGCCCCGCCATCGCCTCATGCGCCTTGCCAAAAGTATCAGCGGTCAAGACCGTGATGCGTATCCGCTTGGCCAGTTTACGCAACCGCTCGGCCACGCCCGGCAGAAGAGCCCCGTCTTTGGAAAGCGTGCCGGTAAAGTCCATCGCCAGTTCCGCCATGGTCACCGGATCGTGCCCCGACCGTTCCAGCGTGCGCCGGTGAAAGAAAACATGCTCGGACGGCATGTCCAGCGGCACTAGTTGCGGTTCGATCGTCGTCTTGTTGAATGTGTAACGCATGAACCCAATCACGTCGCCACCGCGCGGGAAAATCGCGTCATCCACAATCAGTTCCGTCGACGGGCACCACACGTGCATCGCCCCGTTGCGTTCAAACACATGGTGCCAATGCAGGTGGCCGTTGGCGACCAGTCTCACGCTCGGACGGTCGAGACGTTTAAGCAGTTCGCGTCGAGGATAAGGGTTAAACCCCCAATACTGGGTGGGCCCTTCCAGTACCTCATCACGATCCAGCACATACGCCGCCGAGTGCAGGAACAGCGCCACTTGCCGTCCGGCCTTCTCTGCCTCGGACAGTTCGTTGTCCAGCCATGCAAACTGATCCGCTTCCTCATGAAACCCTGAGCCAAGAATTTGCGAGTTGATCCCGACTATTGACCAGTCACTGCTGGTGTGGCTGAACCGGTCTTGCCCGAACACCGAGTTCCAACGCGTCAGATATTCCCGTTTGATTTCATTCTGTTCGCCCGACCGATCCCCCACGTCGTGGTTGCCGGGAATCAACAACATCGGCAGGCCGAATGCGGCCAGTTCACTGTTGATCTGCTCGAACATTCCGTCATGGCAGAATCCATTGTCCGATACGTCCCCGCTGACCACGATCACGTCTGGCTCAGCTGCAAGCACAGCACGCCGCACCGCTTCCAGGCGCTTACGCTTCTTATGGTTTGACGGGTCCAGATGCAGGTCTGAAATCTGTACGACTGTGAGTGGTGTTTTACACATGCGATCGTTCGTTCGAAATTAAGACGAAATTACTACTAGAATTTACCGTATACGGCCGCTGTTACCAATATCGGCCCACGCCCGCCGCCCGACTTTATCAAACCCGTTTTTGTCCAATCGCCGATGCTGACCTAGTATCTCATGCCTGTTGCGAGGATTGGCCCTATGCGCAAATATTGTATATATGCGTTGCTATTTGCCATTGTGCTTGCCGGCGTGGTTGCCGTCCGGCGTTTCTCAAACGGAGTCGCAACGATGGTTCACGCACAAACGAGCCCCCACGAAGCCGAATTGAAAAACCCTGACGGTTCGTGGAAATACACCAATGCCTTGGCGGGCGAAACCAGCCCCTATCTGCTGCAGCATGCTCACAACCCTGTGCAATGGTATCCATGGGGTGACAAAGCTTTTGAATTGGCGAAAAACACCGACAAGCCCATCTTCCTGAGCGTTGGCTATTCCACTTGTTACTGGTGCCACGTCATGGAGCGGCAGGTATTCGAAAACCCGCAAATCGCCGCGATGATGAATGAGCATTTTGTCAATATCAAGGTGGATCGTGAAGAGAGGCCGGACATTGATGATATCTACATGATGGCCACCCAACTGATGGCCGGTAACGGTGGTTGGCCCATGAGTGTTTTCCTTACGCCGCCAGGCGCTGGGGGCAGGGACGATCCCGGTCTCAAACCCTTTTGGGCCGGCACCTACGTCCCACCCGAACCCCAGCACGGCAGGCCCGGTTTTCCCCAAGTGATCAATGGCATTTCCGCCGCCTGGCATGACCAGCGGGACAAAGTCATCCAGCAGGCCGATCAGGTCGCCGGCGCCGTCATCGCTAACCTTGCCGGGCGTGTGGAAAACGTGGAAAAGGGACAGGCCGATATCGCCATGGTGCAGCAGGTGACCAACACTATCCTGCAAAGCTACGACCGCACCCACGGCGGATTCGGCAATGCACCAAAATTCCCTCAGCCTGCCAATCTGTTGTTTCTGCTCAAGGTCTACCAGAACAATCCCAATGAAGAACTGTGGAAATCATTGGCCCATACCCTTGATCGCATGGCTCGCGGCGGCATGTACGACCAGGTAGGCGGGGGGTTCCATCGCTATTCCACTGACGAGAAATGGCTGGTGCCCCACTTCGAAAAAATGCTTTACGACAACGGCCAACTCGTGGAAACCTATTGCATCGCCCACGATATCAAGCCCCGCTGGGACGACCCCGGCTTTTACCTGCGTGTGGTTCGCCATGTGTGCGAGTATGTCCTACGCGAAATGACTGACTCGAGCGGTGCCTTCTGGTCGGCGCAGGATGCTGAAGTCGATGCCTACGAGGGAGGCAACTATGTGTGGACAAAAGAGCAAGTCAGGTCGGCTGTCGCCGACAAGAAACTGGCGAAACTGGCCAGTAAGATGTACGGTCTCGAACTGGGGACAAACTTCACTGATCCCCACGTCCCGCAAGCCGATCCTGTGAATGTTCTGTTTCTGCCCCAGCCGTTGCACGTGCTGGCCCAGGCGCAGTCGATGTCACTAGACGATTTGCTACATAGCAAGGCGCAAATCGATAAGCATATGCTTGAAGTGCGCGACCGGCGCAACCAGCCGGCCACCGACGACAAGGTTATCGTCAGCTGGAATGGCCTGATGATTGCCGGCTTGGCCCGCGCCGGGCGAACCCTTGACGAGCCTCGCTACACCGCCGCCGCCATCGTCGCTGCCGACTACATCCTCCAACACATGCGTAGTCCCGACCTTGGCCTGTATAGAACCATGCGCCAAGGCGAGATCAAAATTCCGGCCTTCCTCGATGACTACGCGTACTTCGTCCACGGTCTGCTAGAACTGTACCGCAATGACGGCGATGCACGCTGGCTCGACAGTGCGCGAGAGCTTAACGAGGTGGTCATCCAGAAATTCGCCACCACCGGAGGTGGTTACTACGACACGCTCGAAGGGCAGGCGGACCTGTTTGTCCGGACCCGAACCACCTCCGACGGGGCCATCCCCAGCGGCAACAGCCAGATGGTTCATAACCTCGTTGATCTCTACGAGCTGACCGGCGAGACAGCCCACCTCGACATGGCTGTCTTGGCCCTGAAGTCTTTTGCCGATCCCATGGAACGGATGAGTACCGGCATGGTCCACATGCAGCACGCTCTGCTCCGTGTTCTCGAACTTGCTCCGCATCGATTTGCCAAGCGGTCGTTCAAGCAGCCCAAGCGGATGCACATTGACGTCGAGCCCAAGCGCCTTGATCTGGCTGGTGGCCAGGCCGCCGTGCGCGTCAAACTGAAAATCGACGAAGGTTACCACATCAATGCCAATAAACCCGGCATGGAATGGCTTATCCCGACAACGATAAACCTTGTAGATGGCAACGGCCTGAATCTTGATGTCAAGTACCCCCAGGCTCTGTCAAAAAACTATACTTTTACCGATACCCCGATCAATGTTTACGAGGGAGAATTGGTGTTCGAGGTGATGCTCAGCAAAGGTGGTTCTCCTGACATGGCCTCACAGCCGAGGGTCAGTCTTACCTACCAGATGTGTAGCGATACCCATTGCCTGTCACCGCAAACGGTCGAGTTGCCTGTCGAGATAGCGGTAGGGGACTAACCGCCTGCCTGGGCCTGCCAAAATGATCGACACCCACTGCCACCTGACTTACGACGGCCTCTACGAACGGGTCGATCAGGTCGTCAGTCACGCGATCGACGCCGGTGTCGATCGTGTAATTACCGTCGGCACCACCGCCGCTGACTCACAAAAGGCGGTGGACCTTGCCAATTGCTACGAAAACGTTTTCGCCACCGTAGGCTTTCATCCCCACTACGCCGACCAATGCGCCGATCGAGAGATGGTCGGGAAAATCTTTACCGACCTGATCGCCCACGACAAAGTCATCGCCCTAGGTGAAATGGGCCTTGACCTGCACTACGTCGACCCGCCGCTGGACGTGCAAATCCGCGCCTTGCAATGGCAGCTCGAATGGGCCCGGGAGCTTGCGCCGCACTTGCCGATCATCATTCACAACCGCGAAGCAACGAACCAGACGCTGTCATTGTTGCGCGACTCCAATATTCCCGGCCCCCGTTTCGTTTTTCACTGTTTCACGGGTACTGAAGGGCAACTTGAATCCATCCTCGAATTCGGGGCCATGGTCAGCTTCACCGGTATCGTCACTTTCAAGAACGCCGCGCCGTTGGCCGCCTGCGCCGTTGTGGTGCCTATCGATCGGCTGATGATTGAAACCGACTCGCCCTACCTTACTCCACACCCGCACCGCAAGGTCCATCCCAATGAACCCTGTCATGTCACGCACGTTGCCCGGTTTTTGGCCGATCAACGCCGGATGAGGTTGGAGGACTTTGTACAGGTGATGGACGCCAATGCCCAGCGTTTCTTCTCGCTCAAGCCGCCTTCAGGCCCGCGCCGCTGAGGTAACTGGTCAGCCGTTTGCGGTCGATACGGCGGGTGAAGGAGTCGAAGGCCATGCCCATGCATATCGGGCCTGCTTCGTCGCTGTCATCGTGCAGACGTACCACCTTGCCGGTGGCGTTGAACGTGATGTGGCTGGTGCCCGGCAGCATGGCCCGCACTTCGATTTCCTGGCCAGCTTGCAACGGTTCGTCGATCTCAAAACGCATTCCTGATTCGCTGACGTCGTATATGTGTCCCGCCCAGCAGTAGCGTTCGTCGCCCTTTGGCCGAACTCGCACAAAAGTATACATGGCTGGCAAGCGAAAACGTGGCCGCTGTCGCAAATCGTGTGGCTGTTGGCTGAACTTTGGCATGTCAACTCCTGAAGATTCAGATGGGCCGGTCCCAAGTTATATCGTCGCAGGGACCCTGCCAGTTAAGTTCCTGCCCTGAACCCCTTGAGCCGATAACTTGCCCATGTAGTCGGCGCAGCTTCGACCTGCACGCATCTTGCATCGGTCTGCTTCTGCTGGTACTACTGTCCATCACTGTCATGTCCAAGATACGCCGATCCAACCAGTTGCGCCCCACGACCATCCGGCGCTACCCCACCGCTGCGCCCGGCAGCGTGCTGATCATCCAGGGCCGCACCCGCATTATCTGCACCGCTTCGATCGCCGACAAACCGCCGTCTTGGTTGATTGACAAGGAAACCGGTCAGCCCAAGCACGGTTGGGTCACCGCCGAATACGCGATGCTCCCCGGCTCCACACCCGACCGCAAGCGCCGCGGCGTCGACAGTCGGGGCACTGAAATTCAACGACTTATTGGCCGATGTCTTCGCGCTGCCGTGGACCTGAACAAGATGGCCGGTCTGATGGTCACCTGCGACTGCGACGTCGTCTGCGCCGACGGCGGTACCCGCACCGCTGCCGTCACCGGCGCCTATGTCGCCCTGGCCCAGGCCGTTGCTTACGCCCGCCGCAAACGCTTGATCACAGCCAATCCCATTATTGGTCCCGTCGCCGCCGTCAGTGTCGGTATCATCGACGGCAAACCCCGGCTGGACCTTGACTATGAACTCGATGTTCGTGCTGAGGTGGACATGAACGTCGCCATCAATCACCGGGGGCGATTCGTTGAAGTCCAGGGCACCGGCGAGCAGGGCACCTTTTCCAAGAGAGAACTGGATAACCTGCTGAAACTGGCCACCGCCGGGGTTCGCCAACTCATGAAGATTCAACGCGCAGCACTTGCCCGCCGCATAAAAAAATGATCTTTATCGAAAAGGAAACTGTAAATGTCTTTCAACGGTCTACACATGGGCATAAGCCAGATCACCCGTCTTTCCGATGCCCATACACGCATGGTCACCGCCGAGAACGTCTACGGCGAAAAGGGCAAGGGGGGGATGGCGCAGGTTTCCGATGAACCTCAGCCGGAAGTAACCAGGATTGGCCAGCACTGGGACGGCGCCCAAGCGGCGGCGCGAGACCTGGGCCGGAAATGGAAAGTACGCCCCTGCATCACCGTGCCGGCCCAAAGCGCCGCCACACTCATGGATGTGCAAGGGCCCGGCGTCATACAGCATATTTGGATTACACTAGCCCCTGAACGCTTCCGAGACATGATCCTGCGCATGTACTGGGATGACGAGATCGAACCCAGCGTTGAGGTACCCGTCGGCGACTTCTTCTGCAATGGCTGGTGTCAGCAAACCAACATCCTGGCCTTACCGATCAATGTTAATCCCGCCGGTGGACTTAACAGCTATTTTCCCATGCCCTTTGGCAAGCGAGCCCGTGTTACCATTGAAAATCGGACACAGCAGCCCGTCGGCGGTTTCTTCTATGCCATCACTTATGCGTTGGCCCCAATCGACGACAGTGACGCCTACTTCCACGCCCAGTTCCGTCGCACCAATCCTCTGCCCTACAAGCAGGACTATGTCGTCATCGATGGCGTCCAGGGCAAGGGCCACTATGTAGGGACCTTCATGGCTTGGCAGCAGAACAGTTCCGGCTGGTGGGGTGAGGGCGAAATAAAATTTTTCATCGACGGTGACGACGAGTTTCCCACCCTTTGCGGCACCGGTACCGAAGACTACTTTGGCGGCGCCTGGGGATTCGGACAAAATTTTACCGCGCCATTCCTGGGCTACCCCTCAGGAAAAAGCGATGGGAAACCCTCGAGCCGTCATCAGCTCTATCGCTTCCACATCCTTGATCCCATCCGTTTCCACGAAGATCTCAAGGTCACCATGCAGGCCATAGGGTGGCGCAGTGAAGGACGCTACCTGCCCCTGCAGGATGACATTGCTTCCGTTGCCTACTGGTACCAATCAGAACCCCACGGCCCATTTCCAGAATTGCCTGACCGCGATGCCTTGGAAGTGATCTGAGGGGCACTAGCCATGCGGCCTAAATTACAGGTTCGTCTGTTTATCGGCTTCCTCTACCTGGCTCCACCATGCTTGCCATTTGTTAATCCCGGCCTGTTGCGTTTCGGGATTGACGTCCGGGTCAAACCCGAACCCGCCAGCAGGAAACTTGTCGGCGTAGAATCGGGTTGCCGTGGCGGTTAGAAATTCATGCGATTTGTGTCGCACTCGCACCTGCGGACTTTTGAGTGTCTTGATAAATATGGGTATCGAAATAAAGGTTGGCGTATTGGCCAGCCGCTTGCTGGAATGCTCGCGGCTCTCTGCCAAAAGCCGCTTGGCCTGATCCAAGCCGCTGTCCTGGTTAGCCACATAGGCCCGCAACTGATCGGTCAACTCCGCAGATTCAACGCCTGCCCGCGTCCTTTCAAAGGCCTTGAGACATTGTTTGATCACTGCTTGGGCCTGCTGGGGACTGTCCATCGCCTTTTGCTCATGCAGGCCCAGGAGTATCAGGACCCTTTTCTCTGACTCCGTTTTGATCAGCCCTAAATCAAGCACCTCGTCAACGGTCAAGACCACCAGCGAGAGGACGTAGAGCAAAAGCACCACCAACCCGACCTGTGAGATCCACGTTTTTGATTTATCGCTCATTAAGTAGACCTTTGGCCGACTTTAATTTGCCGCGGCCCATGGCCTAGGACAACTGCAACTCGTGCAGCATAACCGCCGCCTGCAGGTATCTCAAAAACCACCGTGGACCATTCATCAGAGTGACAAACTGCTATTCTATCGGTCCGGACTAATTTGCCGCCGGACCTGCAATTGCCATGAGCATCCTCGTCGACCACAACACCAGAGTCATTTGCCAGGGCATCACCGGATCGGCCGGCGCCTTTCACACCAGGGGCTGTCTCGATTACGGCACCCAGGTGGTAGGCGGCACGCGGCCCGGTAAAGGCGGGACAAAGGATGCCAATGGCCTGCCCATATTCAACACCGTGGCCGAGGCGGTGGACGCTACTGACGCCACCGCCACCATGAGTTTCATCCCTGCCGCTTTCGCCGCTGATGCCATCCTCGAGGCTGCCGACGCCGGTATCGAATTAATTGTCGCCATCACCGAGGGCATACCCGTGCTGGACATGACCCGGGTACGCCGGGCGTTCGACAGCGCCCGTTACCGCCATGTCAAGCTCATTGGGCCCAATTGCCCAGGCATCATTACTCCCGGCGAAAATGGAACCGGCTGCAAGGTAGGTATCATGCCCGGCTATATCCACATGCCCAAGTTGCAGGCTGAGTCCGGCAAGGCCATCGGTGTCATCAGTCGATCGGGTACGCTCACCTATGAGGCTGTCTGGCAATGCACCAAGTTCGGCATCGGCCAGAGCACCTGTATCGGCATCGGCGGCGACCCCGTGCGGGGCCTAGGCTTCGTTGACTGCCTCAAGCTTTTTAATAAAGACTCGCAAACCGATGGCGTGATCCTCATCGGCGAAATCGGCGGTACCGACGAGGAGCAGGCCGGAGGCTATATTCGCCGTCACATGACCAAGCCGGTCACCGCCTTCATCGCCGGGCGTACCGCGCCGCCCGGCAGGCGCATGGGGCATGCCGGTGCCATCATTGCTGGCGGCCAAGGTGATGCGGAATCAAAAATAAAAGCGCTTTTAAATGCCGGTTGCCATCTGGCTCAAAGTCCCGCACAGATCGGTCAAACCATGGCGCGGGCACTGGGCCTATAGATTTTATAACATGAACAATTTTTCGAGGGCCTGGCTCTTTTCAGGCGAAGAGCCCTAGAATAGGCTACAGGACTTTTGCCATGAGAAGACGGTGCCGCGGTTTCACCCTGATTGAATTACTGGTAGTTATTTCGATCATTGCGGTATTAATTTCGCTGTTGCTGCCGGCATTGAAGAATGCGCGGGAAGGGGCACGCATGACAATTTGTGGTGGCAACCTGAGGCAGATTCACATGGTCCTGAATATCTATGCCGATGAGCATCGAGGTTACTACCCGCGTGTAACAACCATGACTTCGGTGGCCTATTGCTTTTTTGATCGTCCTGGACAGCCCTTCGGTGACTTACGCCCTTTACTCGAACCGTATGTCCAAGACGCCAACCTGTTTTATTGTCCCAGCGGAGGTCGGTTGAACCCAGAAGGTGGTACCTGGCATAACACAAACAACCCCTATGCCGACCATGGTTGGGATGATCCAAACCCGGTTGATTCACGGTTCATGTCTTATTGTATTTGGCCAAGCGATGAATTTTTCGGACCGATATGGAATTTTGTGGCGCCGCAGCAGGATGTTTCCCAGCAATTGGATGTGATCTGGCCGACACAGGAGATCATTGCTCAGGATATTGCTGCGACTGATTTGGGCCGCCCAAGGCCGGGTTTCCTCAACCACCCGTTTGCACAAAATGAATACTTTGTAGTAGATCAGGGCGGTACGGGTTACAACCTCGGCTATTACGACGGGCACGTGGCATGGAAGGGTATCGACGGGGCGGAAGTGTCTGCAAGCTATGCAGGAGTCATGAAGACATTTCGCTGACCTGGTCACGGACGAGCTCAACCAAAATTCCGGACAAGTAAGATGGGTGTTGCCAGAACCCTTGCCGGTCCCGCCATCTAGCGAACCTTAGTAGGCCAAGGGTTCTCGCCGGAAATTCCGGTGCAACCGGTACTTGATTTCACAGTCCACCGCATACAGTTCAAATGGGCTGCGGATATGTTTATCCCGCTTGTCCAGCGTGACCTCGATCTTGTTGAGCCCCTGTTTCGGATGGTACGTCGCCGGCAGATCAAATTCGTAAATGTACCCGTAAGGACCAATAGCGCCCTTGCTGTAAAGCCGATATCCCAAGTCGTTGAGGTCCAGCAAGTCATCGCCCAGTTTCTGCCCGTTCAATTCAACCCGCAGTTCATTCAACGATGCCTCAATGCTGCTGACCCGCACCGAAAGTCGAACTGATTCGATCCGTCCTTGCTGGTCCCAATGTGCAAGGTCATCACTGATATAGAGCTCGACGGGGATCGTTTCGCCTTCAACCAGTTGCCGTGGCAGGCGTTGGGCCACGCCGGGGGTCCAGTCTGTCTTGGTCCGCCCGGTTGCCCGGGCGTGGTAATGCTTGTCCGCTGTAGCCAGCAGGTCCGCTTGGCCCAGAAGCCGGGCCACACCATATTCGGCCTCACCCCACGGCCAACCTTGAGGACCCCAATGCGCATCGCAAAAACCAAATCCGTCTGCGCCCTGTGCGTAGGCATTGGACGCCCCAGCGTACATTGTCCGCGACATTGCGTACTGTTCCAGTTGCCCTGCCAACAAGACGGACATCCCCGACAGCACCCTGCAGTCGCTGCCCCGGGTCAGTTTGACCGCTTCGCTGACGTCATGGCTATGATCCACGCCCGCTTCCGGCCCCCCGGCCAGCACGATCAACCCGTCAACCAGTTTCTGTTCTACCCAGGTCTCGACGTCGTATCCCAGCACCCGCCATGCTTGCCGGTGGGAGGGAATCCGTGCGTAGATGCGTTTTCGCCTTCCCTGCGCCTGCTCAGCCTTGTCCGCTACCCCCCGCAGGTCAGCAATCCACGCCGTCATCAGGGGGGCCAATTTATCAGATTCATCAAATCGACAAAACGGTGAGAAACTGCACAGGTCAAGATCGACCCCGTCCGTTTCATACCGCGACAGGTATTCTTCATAGATCACGAACCGCTTGTGACGAACTTCCTCGTGCAGAAAATTAAAACGCTTGTCGTCCAGTTCTGCCGCCCGGGGATCGTCTTCAACGCCGACCTCGAATTGCGGATGCTCATACACCCAGTCCGTTGTTCGCCCCAGCCCTGCTGATTGCTCCCGTCGCGAGCCTTGAAAGTTCACCCAGTTGCTGCAAAAGAACCATATCCCTTTTTCATGGGCTCGATCCACCAGTAGTTTTAGCGGATCATGCCCGTCGCTGATCAGTTGCTTGATATTCCGCGACGCCCGATACCACACCGGATGGGTCCACTGCGTGACGTTGTCGCCCCAGATTGGTGCTACCTGGCTGTCATACATCACCACGCCGCCCTCGAGCGATGCGCCATAAAAAAGCGTGTCGAACCCACTGCCTGCCAGTTGATCAATGTTAAAGACGAAATCCCCAGGTTCCAGGGGCGGCTCCATCTGATATAGGGAGGCTGCATGTCGCCCGTCGTCGGTCATAAATACGCGTGGTTCATGTGTCATTTTGTTGTCGCCCATTTGCGATTTTACCTCTGTCCTGACGGCAGGCCTATCATAGCGGACTAGCTGGTTGGAGGGGTAGTGGTCCTGTACTTCAAAATCATCTTTGAATGCCGTGACGGTTATTTACAGACATGTAAATCAGTGTTCTGGCGCAGGGTACGTGTGATTCACATTTGGTCTCTGTCTGTTGGCATGTCGGGTTTAGGCTGGAGCACTGTTGGCGGCATTGCCGCTACCTGGCAACTTTCATAGCCAAGCGACGTCGGGCGGACGTGGCGGGTGATCGCTTTGTATACTTACGTGTACGGTTTTGGATGTATAAACTTGGTCGGCAAGTCTCTAGACGTGTCCAACTTGCCAACGGCTGCAATGACTGTAACGTATCTGAAGATCGCCGTTTACGGTGATTCGGGCTGTAGCGCAGCTTGGTTAGCGCGCTTGACTGGGGGTCAAGAGGTCGTCGGTTCGAATCCGACCAGCCCGATTGTGGCATTGTGATGCGGTATTTCGCCACGTCTCGTAACGCGTTGCCACGGCGTACATTTTTAGTTGGCTGGTCTGGACAGGGTCCTATCTATGTGCTCAGGATCCCCGGTTACCCGGAACGGTATATCTATTGACCCTTGCGCTGTAAAATCTCAACAACAAGTTTCACTGCTAACACGTCCTCGGTTAGAAATCGCTAGCCAAGTCGCACACTGCTTGAGCATAAATATGCGTGGCGGTTATCACTTGTGCAAGGTCGATGGATTCATCGATTGCGTGGGCAAGGTTCAAGTCGCCCGGCCCCAGGATGATAGTGGATATGCCGGCTTGGCCGAATACCCACATGTCGCACGAGGCGGGGAATGCTCCAGTGGCCGGTGACGTGCCGGTGACTTTCTTTACAGCTTTTTCCATCGTCTTGACCAGCTGGTGATTCTTGGCAATCGAGTATGACCCAGCCCCGCGGTGGAAACGGATTTGGTGGGCGATGTTGTGTTCGGCAGCCAATTTTTCAAAAGGTTCCTGGAACTGGCTGATCGCCTCGTCATGGTTCATCTGTGCAGGAAACCACCATGAAAGGGTTAACGAACACTTTTCCGGTGGGGTCAGGACGTTAGGTTTTCCGGCATTGACTTCCAGGACGACAAATGAACCCTTGTGGTTCTTTTGAACGTCACGCGCAAAGGATCGCAGAAACGGCATGATGGCGGCAAGCTTGAAAGTCGGGTTGTCTTCGATTTGGGCACGGGTGGGATGTGAAGGCAAACCCTGCAGGTCGATGAATATGCCAATCCTCCCCTTTTGACTGATGGATAAGTTCAAGTTGGTGGGCTCACCCACAATGGCGGCATTGAATGCCGTATCCTGCTTTGCCAGGTGCTTGCTGCCCAAGGCGCTTCTTTCTTCGCCCATCACGGCGGCCAGCACAACTTGGCAGGGTGGGTGGTCAGCCAGGGCGACAAGAGCGCCTGCCATGGCGGCGACGCAGCCCTTGGCGTCGCAGGCGCCTCGCCCATAAAGCGTGCCGTTTTCAATATGAGCAGAAAATGGGTCATGCGTCCATCGCCCGTGGTCACCGGCGTCCACCACGTCCAGGTGGGAATTGAGCAGGATCCGCGGTGATCCCTGCCCGATCGATGCCATAAGGTTGGCGCGGTTTGCTTCTACCAGATCAATCTGTGAGGCGATGCCACGCTGTTGCAGCCAATCGGACAAGACCTCGGCAGCGATTATTTCGTTGCCCGGGGGATTGACGCTTTGAGCCTGTACTAACTTTGCCAGCAGGTCCGTGGTGGCTTGGGGGTCGAATGTCATCGCTGCGCAATTCATTCAGCCACCGTGACCTTGTTTCCCTTGGTAATTGCTCCGGGCACCATGCCGCGCTGCCGTGCGGCGATGACCAGCAGGCATTCGATAATGACGATATCAAGCATTGGGAACAGATATTCCGGCACGTCTGGCAAGGTATATGGATAGATTTTACCGGTTGGGACTGTCGAGGTCGTGTTAGTCAAAAGCAGTACCTTGCTGCCGGCGTTCGCCATGTCACGGACAAGGTTAAGCATGATTTCGTGTGTCTGGCCAGTTGGGACGGACACTATGGCGCGGTGCTGATCGTCGATGATTTCAAATGGACCATGCCTGAAAGATGCACCGGTCTGGGCCTCGGTCATCAGGTGCGCGCCTTCCTTGAGAATCACCTGGCCCTGGAGCGCGGTCGAGTATGATGGCCCGCGGGCTATAAGGTGCAGGAACGTAGGCGCTGCAAGAAAATCAAATGCCGGGCGGATGCGGGTTTCCCAGTCGGTAAGTTCCGTCTTGATGAGCCTGGCGACGTTACGCAACTCGGTCTTCTTCTGGTCGTCGAAGCGGGCCAGTGTTTCCCAAGCCAGCATTGACAGGATCGCGATCGTATTGATATACGTCTTTGACGTGCTCATCGACTCAGTTCCTGCCCGCATGGGAAGAAGCACGTTGCAGTTGTCCGCCAGCCAACTGTCGGGTTCATTGGTCACGCCGATGATTTTCATTCTGGAGCGTGCGGCGAGGACGACCTTTTGTGTTTCAATGGTCTGGCCCGATTGCGAGATGGCAACCAGTACCCGGTCGTCCCTCAAGTCCCCCAGGTAGTAATAGAACAATTCGCCGGCCTCGTATATGGTTGCCGGTTTGCCGTGGCTGTTGAGGATGTGCTTGGCGACCAGCGGGGCATAGCAGGAACTGCCCATGCCGATAAAAGCGGGACCGTGGCGGGCCTTGCGGCACAAGTTGGCTGCTTGGCAAAGAAGCCCGGCGCCCTGCGCTTCAATATAAAAATCGAGGGCGTCAGCCAAAGCGCGAGGTTGGTCCAGCACCTCGTTCAAGAATGCGTCCGGCGCGTTGTGGTTAGAGCCCTTCGATGGCACGAACAAACCTTTCCGTAATTTTTTTCGGCATGGTAATGGCCGAACCCACCACGATAGCAAAGGCGCCGTGTGCAATGACGATGGCCGCTTCATCAGGAGTGCAGATCCAGCCTTCAGCGACGATGGGAATGTCCACGGCCTCGACCAGTTGTCGCAGCAACTGGTTGTCGAAGCTGTTGGCGGCCGGGCTGTAGGGTTGGTGGCCGCAAAACGCCGTGGAGATAAAGTCCGGTTTTGCCTGGGCGACAGCCAAGGCCTCATCGAGATTGCTCACGTCTGCCATGACCGTTGCCCCGAGTTGGGCATGAATACGGGTGATGATGTCGTTGACATGCTCGCCATTGGTACGTTTGCCGCTTGTGGCTTGGATGCCGACCACGTCAGCGCCTGCTTCGATGATTTTGGCGGCATTTTTATATGTAGGAGTCACGTAGATCGTGCTGTTGGGGCTGTGGATTTTGTGGCTTCCGATAAGAGGTAATTGCGAGCATGCCCGGACGGCCTTGATGTTTGGCGGGCTGTCGATGCGAAGCCCGACTGCGCCGCCCAATTCAGCAGTGCGAGCAAGGGCAGCGATGTGATTGCAGCCATCCAACGGATCGCCCTTGTCGGCCTGGCAGGAAACAATCAGCTTGCCTTCCCATGCCGCCCTGATGAAATTGATGCTGTGCATCTTATTCTTGCCGCAAAACAATGGAAGTTCGACTGGTATATTGCATCTGAAATGCCATTGTCACAAGTCTATGGGGTCATTGTAATACAGCCTGTTGACCATGCGAGATTGAGCCGCTACCGTGCTGGTAAATGGCACAAGAGGCACGGCACAAGTGTGGCGTATTTGGGGTATGGGGTTCGCCGGACAGCGCAAAGCTGACCTACACCGGTCTATACGCCCAGCAACACCGAGGCCAAGAATCAGCGGGGATTGCCGTCAGTGACGGGCGCACGCTTAACGCCCATACTGGCATGGGGTTGGTCTCAGAGGTGTTCACCGACGATATCCTGAACCGACTGTTGGGCGGGGCCGCGATCGGGCACAATCGATATTCGACGTCCGGGTCGAGCCGAATGAATAATGCCCAGCCTCTGTTGGAGGAGTATGGCGGGGGCATTCAGGTGGCGCTGGCCCACAACGGCAACCTCATCAACGCTTCACTGTTGCGGCAGACATACGAAACATGGGGGCATATTTTTCACACATCGACGGATACCGAGGTAATTATTCACCTGTTGGCCGCCCACTATCAGAGCAAAGAAGATCCGCTGGTGGAGGCGCTGCATCACCTTCAAGGCGCGTACAGCCTTGTGTTTCTGTTTCGTGATCGGTTGGAAGTGGTGCGTGATCCGTGGGGTTGGCGGCCGTTGGTGTTGGGGCGGACGGGGGATGGTTACCCGTGTGTGGCAAGTGAAACGGTGGCCCTGGATGCAATCGAGGCGGTATATGAGCGTGAGGTCGAACCTGGGGAGATTGTCGCGGCGGTTCGCTGATACCGGCGGTTCGGCCCACTGCGTCTTTGAGCACGTTTATTTTGCCAATCCCAGTTCGAAGGTATTCGGGGATACGGTTCAGATCGTTCGAGAAGCGATGGGCGAGAAACTGGCCGGCGAGGCGCCGGTAGAAGCCGATTGCGTAATACCCATGCCTGACTCAGGCCGATCGGCGGCCTTGGGTTATGCCCGGGCCAGTGGCATAGACTTTCGCGAAGGCATTGTGCCCAACCGGTACGTGGGGCGTACGTTCATCAAGCCGACGCAAGCGCAACGCCGTGCGGCGGTGCAGCTGAAGTTCAACATCGTAAGCGAGGTGGTTGACGGCAATCGGGTGGTGGTGGTCGAAGATTCCATCGTGCGGGGTACAACAACGCAGGCGAAGATGCAGCAATTGCGTCAGGCCGGGGCGTTGCAGATCCATTTACGCATCAGTTGTCCGCCGATACGCCACCCGTGTTTTTTTGGGATCGACTTTCAAGACCCCAAGCAACTGATTGCGGCCACGCGTACGGTAGATGAGATCCGTGATTTTCTTGGTGTCGACAGCCTGTATTACCTGTCGTTGGAAGGGATGCTCAGTTGTGTCAGCAAGCCGAATGAGGATTACTGCACGGCCTGCTACAGCGGCAACTACCCGCTGAATGTGGACAAGCCGGTGTCGAAGCTGAGCCTGGAGCGACATCAGCTCAAGATGTTTTCGTAGTCGATTCTTCTTTGCTGTCGACCGTCAGGTCGGTATCCAGCTTTGAGATGTCTTCGGGGTCGATTTTAAACCACTGTGCGTCTGAAGTCCATGAAGGTGATAGGTGCCCCAGTGAACGCTGGGTATCAATCGTCAAGGTGATCGGTTTGCTCTCGTTAGCTTCGATCGTGATGGTCAATGTTTTGGATTCGTCTACTTCGTGCTGTGGCCCGTCTTTAAATCGCTTGGCCCGTAGCCCGGCCAGGGTGTCATAAAGGCCGGCAGCCTTGGACTGGTCGAGCTTGCGGTTGCCATCTGCGATGTAATCGCCGTTGGAGTTTTTGGTCACCACGGTGGTGTCGTCTGCTCTGGTCACGGTGACCTTGGTGATGTCATTGATTTTGAATTCGAGCATGGTGCGGTAACGAAACTCGGCATCAAGCTTTTGGAGCAGTTCGTCGCTGAATTGGAACCCTTTGATGTCGAAAGGCGTTGCTGCCTGTTGGCCTACACAACTGGCGATTCGACTATTGACGTCTAGGATCATTTTGGCATGGTCGCCCTGATGGGTTTTGAAATTGAGGCTGAACGTTTCGCCCGGCTTGGTTACGTTGTCAACCCAACTGGTGGCTTGCAGCGGCAGCAGTTGGTCGAGCAGGTATTCAAGGGCCTTGTTTTCGAACTTGTCATGGCCGGCTAGTTGCCAAGGACGCGGTTCTGACGCCGTCTGTGGATCTTGGAATTGGCGGACAAATTCGTAGGTGACACCATCGGGTCGTTTGATGGTCAGTTCACTTAGTGAAGCGGCGGGAAAGTCGAGCACCAAACGATGCCGCAATGACAGCATGGGTTTGGACAGCCGTTTCAAATCGTCGGCAGGGACGAGGTAGCCGGTCGTCTCGTCGTTGCGCAGGACCATGTACCGGTTGGCGGCCCCGGTGGGGAAAACCTTGAGGATGTCAGGTTGTGGACGGCCAACGGCGGTAAGCGTGATGACTGTGGCCGGTGGTCCATCAACTTCGGCCGCACTGGCGTAACTGGCGGCTTTGGCGTCAGTGATGGTCTCGACGAGTTTGCGCGATTCGATAGGGTCGGCCCGGTAATCAGGCTTGGGCTCCGCAAAGGCCCATTCACCGTCGCTGTAGAGCAGTTTGAATACGCCCAGCACGCCACTGTCAAAGGCAATTTCCCGGATGTCCTTGCGGGGGATGGGCGTGATTCTTGGGTCACGCATATCGTCAACCGATTTGTCAAATTCCTCGGCGGAGGACTTGCTGATGGTAAATACAATGGGGTTGGCGATGCTGGACCGGGACCAGGAGGCAAAGTATTGTTCGTTGCTCAGGTCGACCGGTGAGCCGATACGTAGAATGCGGACGGTGGCGCCATGGGGTTTTTCGTTGTCCGTATCGCTACCCGTTGGCGGGGCGGGGGCGTAGACGGTGACGGTGGTTTGCGGCTGGTCAAGGCCGTAGACGGACAGGCTTTCAGGTTGGTCGGCGATGAAGTCGCGGATGTAGATACCGCTGATGTCGTTGAGTAGATTTTTGACAGCTTCGGTATCCACACGGCCGCTGTGGGGGCTGGAAAACGCCCATTTGGTGTCCGCTTTGATCATGTCGATGGCCAGGTCGCCACGGCGGAGGGTGACGCGGTCTGCCTTGCCGGGGGTCGGTGCTTCGAGGCTTTTTTTACGTAGATCATTGATCTTTTTTCCAAGCACATGCTTGTGCAGGTCGTCGTTGACGACGTAAAGGTGCGGGTCATCGTTGACCATGACGTAGCCGCGACCGCCCAGGGTCAGGCGTTGGCCGAGTTTGATGGTTTGAGTGCTATTTGTGCCCGTGCCGTCGAAATAAAAAGTCACGACCGCTTTAGGGGGAGACAAGCCAATGTCCGCCAGTGTGGGCGTGCTCTTTCTGGCCGGATTGAGTTTTTCGACATGACGCAGTTTTGCTGCATCGTCACCGAGTTGTTGAGTGGGCCAGGTCTGGAGAGGGAATTCCACGGGGGCTGTTTGGTGCCAGTCAGTTCCGGTTTTGGCAAGATGGATCGTCTGGTCGTGGTCTTGAATCGAAACCGCAGTGACGGCGGTGGTGACAAAGTTATCAGCAGTGAACAGCGCGGTGCCACCATCGGTTATCACGGTGTCCCCGATGTTCGGCCCGCTCTTGCGATCGGCCAGCCAGTAGCCGCTGCCGACGATGATCAAAAGGGCCAGTAAGAACAATGTCGTTTTGAAATTCATAACGGTTTGTGTGGCTGGTTCATGCTTCCCGTCGCGCCATCCAAACGCCCAGGCCGAGCACGAGGATAACCACGCACATGATAAGGGGCAGCCCCCATTGCAGCGTGGTGAGCCCGCCTTTGCTGATTGGTCCGATGCGGCGGATATCCTGGGTGCGGGCGCTGGCGGCGATCAATTGCTCGAGGTCAGCCAACCAGTAGACGCTGTTGAGGAACAGTTCCGCATTGGCGGGAAATCTGGCACCGGCCAGGTGTGCGGTTCCCTCGCCAAAGTGGCCGTAGGTGGTGAACTGGTCTAGCGCCCATGCCGGGTCGGCAACGACGACCATCCGGTTGTTGTCTTTTTCAGCCGCGACGGCAATGATGAACTCGTCGTCGGCTTTAACCTTGTTGTACTGCGGGTTGTTGTCCAGCAGGTTAGTTTCAGCCCACAGGCCACGGCCTGTGGCTCGGACCAGCGGCCAATGCTCAATGGGTTTGCCTTCGGTGGATCCTAATACGATCGGGCATGCTGCGGGGAACAGGCCGGCGAGGCCGGGGATGGCTTTGGTAATCGAAATATCCTTGGGC
>CAUZAW010000019.1:0-20162 GCA_963577735.1 Phycisphaerae bacterium
ATCGCCGATGATCTGCTTGGCGATGATTGTATCTTCACCGGCACTTCCGACGGGCAGGTCCATAGTGGCAATACTAATTGGCATCGCGACGGTGGTTTGCCCCGACCCGCGATCCACACCAAGTTTACCTTCTACCTCGACCCCATCACCGCCGGCAAGGGCCAGCTTAGCGTCATTCCAGGCAGCCACCTTTGGCCGCTTTCTTGGAAACAGCTTGCCAAGCACATTGACGATCAACCGTTGGGCTACCCCACGGCGAACTTCCCCGGCCGCTATGACCTCGATACCAGACTGGGCGACCTGATTGTTTTCAGCACGCGGCTCTGGCACGCATCATGGGGTGGAGGCCAAATCCGGCGGCAGATAGCGTGGATGATGCAAACTGCAATCTCCGGCCAGACACAGTTCGACCAGCTCGTACGCGGCTATCGGGCCATGGCAGACGAGTGGTCACCACAAACCGGCAGACTCGTTTCCGACCGCTTCTTCGAAAGTGACAACCCGATCAGAAAAAATAAAATCCGCACGCTAGTCGAAGTCGACCGCACCGCCACCGCCGAACGGTCATAGTCCGATCATCCGCCCCCGCTTTTAGCCAAGGCCACGGACCAACTGGCATTTGAACCGTTGACCGGAAACTTTACCACTCGATCTGCTGATCGCTTACAAAACGGGACACCTTGTGCCACCGCGTGTTGTCCTGTCGATAGTGTGCTCGCTGGTAAAGGGGGTGATACCGACCGGGCGGATCAATACAAACCACTTCATTACCCCGACGAACCACGCGATAACGTTCTTTCTCTACAAATATCTTTTCCATATGCTCTTCGATTGGGAATGTCATGCTGACCTGGTCGCTCGGCTTAACATGGCCAACCTCGGCATAGCGACCGTCATATCTAACGCTTCGCATGGTGTCGTTAACCGTGACTCGTACCTGGTTCGGTTTGACCCATTCTGGGATCCGAAGCAACAGTTCAACAGCTTCCTTAATATGTACGTCTACCTGGCCAATGTAGGGGATATGACTGTTGACATCGGCCCAAGGCGAAACCCGGTTCATCAGCAGATTAACACACAACTTGCCCCCGCTATGGCTCAAGATATTCTGCCATACAAAGCAGATCGTTCGCGTGCTGTTTCCGGTGCAGCAGTGAGATATCCCACTACCTTTTTCCGGACGGTACCAGTCATTAGCCCAGGGAAACCCGGCAAAAGCACCGAGGTTACGCTGAGCGACCCGGTCGTCCGTCTGGTACCGCGTGTCAATTGCCGAGCGTGGCTGGTCCTGGGCTAGGCGATCAATCCAGTCGCACTGACATAACTGACCCTCGGCGAAAAGATTGCGGGTCCATCGATCCACGTCATCCCAGTAGTCGCCAACGCCCGAAACACTCAGTTTTACACCTAGGGCGATCATATCCGCCACTTCACACAACTCCGATGTGTTTCCCCACTGATCTGCGTACGAGTATTCCTTGACAATGGCCTCAGGGAAATAGCCAAGCAGCGGCTGACCCCAGCCACGACCAAAGAGATAGCCCTGCTCGGCAAATGCCAGCAACTGCGTGTCATCAGTGGCCATCGCATGATCAGCCATCGCCAGTAATGGCAGGGTGTGGTGATGGAAGTGCGGATTTTCCAAGACCCAACTCCCATCGCTGTTGTACCAGTTGGCATGATCTTTCAAACCGCGGGCTAATTTGGTGGCCAGATCACAGGCTGGTTCGTATCCAGTGGTTCGATAGAACTGTGACAAGCCATGCATCGCCCACCCAGCACAACTGGCGGTGCCGCCGTCTGGCATCGACGCCGATGTATCGATCTCATGGCCTATATCGAACAGCTTGTCGGAAAAATACGCATAATCACCCTTGTCAATGGCTCGACCTATCATGCCCTGCACAACCTTTTCACTGGTCTCGGCCCATACACGTTCACCAGTTAGAAGATGGTAGATGCTCATCGCACCTAGCAGGCGACCATCGTCGTAAGGTCGCGTGTAGTGGTCGCCTTGCGGCGGGTCGCCGTAGGTGTCGATGTAGCTCCACGGCCGGCCTTTAAGCGGATAGTACAACGATCCGTCCGGACCCTGCATACGCAAAAGCACCTGCATCCACCGCTCATCCACATGTAGGTTCTGATCGCTGCCGCTGATCAATCGCATCAGTGGCAACGCTTCCATGAACTTCACCTGGACATGATCGTTATCGTCGTGCGCCATCATGGGTGGATTGTGATTAAAATTCACCGTCCAATAGATTTCATAATCGGCATCCGGATCGGTGGGCGATGTCAAGCCGTTTACTGCAAGCGAGGCGCGTTGTTGTAGATCTAGCGTGTCCGGCACCATGGAGGTGTATCGTCGACCCGTGTATTGAGGCATGTCGAACGTGGGAATCTCCCCGCGGATATACTCGATTGGATCACCTTTTTTCCACTGATCAAAATGTTCCAGACTCATGTCTTTCCTCTAAATACGAACTCAAACATGATTTTTCCAATGACACTTGGATACTCTTACCTCAACCTATCAGAGGATGATCCGTCGGCAAAGTACAGGTGGGCACCATCGAGTAAAAGTTGATGGCGTCAAGGCCTATCCTTAACTATCAAGATTCTTGTCCCAACAGTTACGTACAACCCCTAACAGCCTGGCTGTTCAGCTTGCCGTCTCTGCTAGTATGCATAATGGGATCGTAACAAACTGCTACTCTCATGCGGCTATCGCAGTTCGCTATCATGGGCTTCTCACCCAAGGAGACATTCATGCCGTTGGAACTCATTAGCAATCGGCCCGGACATGCCGAGCTTCAGCAATATGAACTGGAGCCATTGAAGTCAACCGAAATTCGCGTTCAGAGCGTATTCAGTTCGACCAAGCACGGCACGGAGATGCGTACCTTCCGCGCCGATTCAGCGGACGCGTCAGACCAATGGGACCCGGAACTGCGTCTGCACGTACCCGGCAAGAGCGGGGTAGAGAAACAGTTCCCCATGCGTCTGGGAGAATTGTTAGTCGGGAAGGTGACCGAGGTCGGCGACAAGGTCCAAGGATTCAAGGTCGGCGATCGTGTAGTCGCAAGCGGGCAGATCAAGGAAATTCACACAGCTGATCCAGAGCATTTCACGGTCGTACCCGACGACATCCCGGCCGAGAACCTTGTGTACGAAGAGGCAGCCATGTATGGATTGGGCGCCGTGCGAGATGGGCGTATCTGCGTTGGCGACCGGGTTGCTGTCTTTGGCCTCGGCGCGATTGGACTCATGGCAGTGCAGATAGCACGGTTGGCCGGCGCTCGCTTGGTTGTGGCCAGCGATCCGATCGAACGGAGGCGCAAGGCTGCGTCAAAATATGTTGACCACGTGTTCGACCCGACACAGGCTAATGTGGGCATCGAAATAAAACAAATGACGGACAAACTTGGCGTCGACGTATCACTAGAAACCAGCAGTTCCTACCTCGCTCTGCACGACGCTCTACGCTCTACGCGTTACCAGGGCATCGTTGTGTCCAGCGCCTACTACACCGGCGAAGCCAAGGGGTTGACCCTATCCGGCGAATGGCACCGTAATAATCTAACCTTGATATCCAGTCGAGCGGCCGCCCCGCCCCCGCGCGAGTTCAGTTGGGACAAGCGACTCATGCCAGAGGCCCGCCGCCTGCTATACGAACAGGCGATAGACTGCCGCGGACTGGTTGACCCGATTGTCCCCATGTCCAAGGTGGCTGAAACTTACATGGATTGCAACGATAACCCGAAAAACTCGATCAAGCTCGGCATCGATCACACCCTGAAAGGCTGAAATGAAACGCATCACCCACACCAACAGCCCGCTGATTGAGGCTCCAAGCTCCGAACCGCTGAACGAACTGCCGTCCACTCTACGGTACATGAACACGCGTTACTTCGACTACGAACGCGAACTGGCGCATCCAAAGACAAGTGATCCGGATACCTGGAAGAAATGGCGCAGCGATTTGCGGCGCAGGCTGCGACAAACGCTCCGGCTGGACACGATGGGCAATGTACCAACGCCGTCGCCCCAGGTGCTCGAGGAATCGCAAGAAGACGGTTACCGCCGATACAAGCTTGCTTATGAAACACTGCCGAACAACTGGGCGAGAGCTTTTCTTCTCGTGCCCGACGGCGGTCCGAAGCGAAAGCCCGCGGCGATCTGCCCGCACGGCCACGTGCCAGGATGCATGCGTGGCGTGGCGATTCCCGATCCGGACAGTCCCGTCGGTGTGGCATACGGCCACGAACTGGCTCAACGCGGCGTAATTGTTTTGGCCCCCGAGAGCGCTGGCATGGGCGAACGCCAACCGGCCTCTGAGCACCAGAAACATATTCACGCAGGAGCGTGCTTCCTCTTGTGGACCCGCTTGAATCATATGGGCATGGACCTGACTGGGCTACGCATCTTCGAACTCATGGCTGGCCTGAACCTGCTGCAATCGCGCGACGATGTGATTTCCAGCCGCATCGGCGCGGCCGGCCTGTCTGGAGGCTGCTGGCTGTCGCAGGTGCTAACCGCCCTCGATAGCCGCGTAAAAGCGTGTATTCTCAGTGGGTTTTTCACCACGTTCCCACAGACAATCTGGTATTGCCACTGCATCTGCCATCACCCGTTTGGCATTGGTCAGTACTGCGACATGCCGGACATCTCCGCCCTGATCGCTCCTCGCCCGCTGTTCGTTGAGTCGGGCGTTCAGGACTTGGATTACCCCCACCAGCCTGCTTTCGATATGACCCAGCGTATCTACGAACAGCTTGCCGCACCGGAGAATGTCGGTCTGCATCGCTACGACGGAGGACATATGTTTCATGGGGGAGAGTCAATCCCATGGCTGGTGGACCGGCTCAAGGGATTGTGAATCCAGACCAAGACAACTCGCCATGATCGTCACACTGCTCAACCAGTGTTACATATCAATGGCGTTGTACATTTTCGAAACGGCCGAACACTCGGCAAGGTATAGGTGGCAGATCAAATTACACGCCGCCGTCCCAACGCGTAAAATCGTTGAATAGACCCGCCAGATCGACGTCGTCGGCATCGCCATCATGAACCACGATGCGGTAGAGGAAACGTAGGACTTTACCCGCCTGTAGGTCGTGGTCGGTATCAAGAAACGGGCTTACGACAATACCGCCGTAGGCTCGTGTGCGGAACAAGTGTCGCAGGTTCGATGGATGGCTCATTGCCGCAATGCCGATCTTATGGCCGGCCATGATGCCCGAGTTATCAACCCAGTTGACCGCTTGGCCATAGAGGGTTTCGCAACCTGTTCGACCAGTGTCGTCCATGACCACGCCGCCATCCTCCTCGTCGATGGCATCTGCGACGCGTACCGTCAGGTAGCTATGGCCGTCCTCCATGAAGTGGACCGGCCCGTCGGACGCGTGAAACGTCGAAGCGATGTCAAGCGTGTAATAGTTGTGATCGCCCAGTGCCAGCCGCATGTCACGTGTCTCCGTACACATGCGGTAGTGATCAGTGCGGTGGGCCGGGTCACCCTGGAGGTGTCGCAGTTCGTCCGGGATGTCGTACGTGTTCGTCCAGTCGTTGCGAGATTTGATAACAACCTGCTGGCCGTCACATTGCACCGACAATTCGACGATACCGATATCGCCATAGGGGAAGCTTCCATAGGGGGCCAACGGCGGATAGTTGTGGTGATAGAAGTTGTGACCGTTGAGCTTCAAGGCAAGGAAGATCGACTTGTGGTGATGGAAGTTGGCCGCGCCGGTGGTTGTAACGGGCAGGCCAGCCAACGTGTGAACGGGCTCGAAGTCCGGTACGGGCTTGCCAAAGTCACCGAACTGTAGTTGCGTCTTGTTGTACGCGATCAGCAGTCTACCGTTATAAAGAATCTTATGACGGTGAGGCTCTTCGATATATTGCAGCGTCATGGCTCTATTCCTCATCGATCGGTACATCGACACGCTGCCCCAACGCTGCCGACAGGTAGCCCGCATACACCACCGCCGTTACATCGCGTGCAAGGAAGCTGCCAATCATCGGTTCGCGACCCGTCGCCACCACCTCACAGAAATCCTGCACTTCGTTTGGAAAGCCGTTCATCCAGTCTTCGTCGGGGTTGGAGAACTGCCAGCCAGCCTTAGTTTCAACTTTTTCGCGGATGTACTCGTCGGCGAACTCCGCGTCTGTCGGTGAGTAGGCCAGTAGGGCATCGTTCGGATTCAGGTTTACGTGGATGCAGGCGCGGGCAGCGTAGATACTCAGAATATTTTGGATTCCACCGACAACCGTGTCAGCTCCGCTGATCTGTGCGACGGTGCCATCGTCGAAGCCGAGGATAGCAGTTCCCCAGTCCTCGCACTCTTCCCAGCCGGTGCGAATAACGTGGTCGGACTTGCTGGCAAACGCTTCACTGCGGGTCAGATGGCCAACGGTACCGGTAACCCACTGCGGCCGAATACGCTTACCCAATCGTCGCAGGCCCTCCTCATACTTCAGATAGACCGCGGCCCCGATCAGGTGGCAGCCTTTATTGCTCAGCGCGCCACCTCCGCTGTACTGCCATTGCACGGCATAATTAGAATGTGTGCCGCTGTGTGACTCTTCACCGACCATGCGTAGGATTGGCGTGTCCGCCGCTGCCAAGAGTCGCTTGGCCTTCTGTACGCCAGGCGAATAGCACCAGTTCTCCGCATACATCAATGGATTACCCGATTCGTTTTCCGCCTTGCAAATGCGATCGGCACTGGCCAACGCCTCGTCCAGACAGCGATGCCAGTCGTCTGTATTTCTTCCGGGAGCGAAAGATCCGGTGAATGGTTTCTCCACGCTAACACGCTTGCCAGATTGCAACGCCGCAATCACTGTTTCCTCGTGGAAGCAGTTGGGCACGCATATATCGACTAGGTCAATATGATCATCGGCCAGCAGTTGGTCCAAGTCATCGTGGATGGTGGAGATACCATGCTGCTGGGCGAAGATCTGCGCCTTATCGCGTTGTCGACTGCACACCGCCTGCAACCGCACGTCGATACCGTGCACGCGACGGTATGCCTCAGCATGAAACGTCGCGGCAAAGCCACAACCGACTAGGCCGACACCAATCGTGACAGGGGTGCTCATAAGGCCACCGATCGTATATGGAATGATCGAACTGGGCCAGACAGGCCGAGCATATTATGTTAGGATTATGTTAGTATAGTATTGCCATTTTACCGACTTCAAGGCTTTCAGATGCCGTTGAATTACCTGTTTGTGGACATGAACGCCTATTTCGCGTCGGTGGAACAGCAGGAGCGTACCTGCCTGCGTCACAGGCCAGTGGCGGTGGTCCCGGTTATGACGGACCACACCTGCTGCATTGCGACCAGTTACGAGGCCAAGCAGTACGGTGTGCACACAGGGACCATGGCAGGCCAGGCGCGTCAACTGTGCCCGCAGATTCGACTGGTGGCAAGCCGACCCAAGCGGTATGTCGAATATCACCATCGAATTGTTGCAGCGGTTGAATCATGTTTACACATCAGTGCAGTTCATTCGGTTGATGAAATGTCATGCCGGCTGTTGGGCCAGGAACACAACTACGAGCAAGCCGAGAAGTTAGCCCGGAAGGTCAAGGCGACGCTACGACATCAGGTAGGCCAATACCTGCGTTGTTCGATCGGGCTAGGCGGCAACGTGTGGCTGGCGAAGGTGGCCGCGGACATGCACAAACCCGATGGGCTGGTAGCAATCAACCACCGGCAGTTGCCCCAGCGGCTTTACGGATTGGAGTTAATAGATTTACCGGGCATCGGGCAGCGAATGCGACGGCGACTGGCATGTCATGGAGTGCAAACGGTCGAGCAACTGTGCGAACTGTCACCGGATCAACTAGCGGGTATCTGGGGCAGCCGGGTACTGGCCAGGCAGTGGTGGCATCAGTTGCGAGGCGAGGACCTACCGGCGGCACAGACGCGACGTCGCACGGTTGGACATTCCCACGTGCTGCCACCGTCGCTGCGCAGTGACGGTGGCGGCTACACCGTGCTGGTGCGCTTAATCCATAAAGCAGCTCAACGGATGCGTCACATGAATTACCGGGCACAATCGATGTGGGTGCACGTTTCATTTCTGGACAGTCCCAAGTGGAAACTTCACCGGGCACTTGCGCCACCTTGCGCCGACACGCTTTCGCTGCTGCGAATGTTCCGTCAGATGTGGCGGCACAAGCCGGGCGGACGCCCCTTGAAAGTAGGCGTGACGCTTTGCGGCCTGACGCCCAGCAACAGCGACACGGCGGCGCTGTTTGACGGCGAGCATCGGCTCGATCACCTGGCCCGGACAATGGACCGGGTCAACCGGCGTTTCGGGCCCGACGCAGTCTATTTTGCCGCCATGCACGGGGCCCAGCGTCATGCCCCCATGCGAATTGCTTTCGGACATGTACCCGATTTGGATTTGCCCAATGTATTCGAAGATGACCAGCCAACTGTCACTGCCGGATTGGATTAGCTGGCCGGCAGTTGCCAGCGAATAGCTTGCAGGGCACTGCCTTCGTGTTGGCCGGCGATGGTGAGGATCGTGCCGTCCCGCATCAGGACACTGGACGAGTACAAACCGGGATTGGGTTCTTCAACGGGGCGAATGACCAGAGTTTGGCTGTTCCAGGTTTTACCTTCATCAGGTGAAACTTTGGCGCAAAGGCCGGCCCCGGGGTGATAGCGCTTGCAATATATAAGGATGAGCCGCCCATCGGGTAGAGCAACGAATTCGCCGGGGCAGGTGCCGTACTCATCGGTGACCGGGACAGGATCGGACCAGGTTTGGCCGTGGTCGTCAGAGGCGGTCAACATCATCTGCTTGGGCGTTGGATGGAAGTTGGAAGTGCGGACGGCGCCAAGGAGTCGACCGGACCGGGTCTGGGTAATCTGCGTTTCACCGCTATGGTCAGCAATAAAATTGGTTCGCTGAAATGATTTGCCACGGTCGGTTGATCGCCAGATGTAGTCCCTCACCAGCCAGTCTTCTCCCTCAGACCGGCCGGAAAAACGGAGGGAGGCGGTGGCGATGACCGCCCCGTCGCGTACGGCCATGATGCGGCCCAAGCCTTGGATGTTAACGGCATCTGCCTTGTCTATCTGCTGAAAGTAATGCCAAGTCTGACCCTCGTCCTGTGACCGGGCAAAATACGTCCAACCGGTAGCGAACCAATTGATGCGGTCTTGGACAGGGTCGGGCACATTCCAGTTGGGCGTGGGGGTCATACGGCCGGCATAAAGCAGAAGTTGGGACCGGTCCGGCAACACGCCGTAACCTAGGACAATTCCGTACTGTACATTAGGCGGCGGCTGAACAATGTTAACCTTTTCCCAGGCCCGGCCACCATCAACAGACTTGTGTAGAACCAGCACACGAGCGTGCTGGTAAGTTACGTAAACGGTCCCGTTGGGCGCAAGGGCAGCGATGGGGTCACCACGAGGCGCCATGCTGGCCGAAAGAGTGCCGTCGCGGCACCAAGACTCGGCCAGGTGATAGTCCTCGTCGGCCAACGCGGGCATGGCATGTCGCTCGGCGGCTATTTCATCCACAACGTTACCGGCCTGCTTAACGAGTATCGGTCCGGTGGGGAAGTGGGTTGGAGCTTTGGACATGTTGAAAATCCGCCAAGCCGCTTGAATACCTAAGTCTCTTGAACCACTTCGTAAAAGAATATCCCAAACGCAAACGTAGTTTATAGAAATAGGACCTACAAGGACCTAAGTTGCGTTAATGAACATGAAAAGGGACATGCCCGTGAACTGTATTGAGAGGTTTGACTGTTGTTCTGCTATCGTACCTGACCGAGGTCAGGTTATGGCGATCAAAAGCAGACCGGACGTGGTCATTTTCGAGGGCAACTACCCGGCATGGTCGTGGGTCAATCGCGACAGCCAGGGCAGGCTTTACTGCACCTTTCGAGAGGACGGCATCAAGAATCGCAAAGACACTGGCCACGGTTATTCACCTCTGGGCAAAACACTGCTCTGTACCAGTGACGACAGCGGCCGGACATGGTCGTCACCAACGGTCGTGGCGGACAATGAAGGTTACGATGATGCGGGCGGTGGACTGACGATGTTACCCGATGGGTCCATGATGGTCAGCTATTACTCCCGCTTTACCTCGAGCGGATATTCGCAGGCGTGGGTAACGCATTCAACGGACAGAGGTAAGACTTGGAGCAAATCGGTGCCCACGTCTGACCAGGACACACGAGCCCGGGCAGCCGTGGTGGCTATGTCCAACGGTGAAATTCTCGCACCTATTTACAGGTCAATGTTCAGCGAACTGGGGCATCAGGCAATTGCCGCAGTATCTAGCGACGGTGGGCAAACCTGGCAAAACTTTCTCATACCCAACGCACCCGGTGACGAGTTAAACGAGTGGGCGGCGATCGAGGTCGAACCGGGACGCATCGTCGGCATTCACCGCGACCAAGCCAAAGACACCATGGATCGCTTTTGGAAAACCGAAACCCTCGACTTTGGGCGAACCTGGACAAAACCGGTGCTGACAAATGTACGTCAAGGGCTGATGCGTCCGTCACCGCCGCAACTAGATTTCCATGGCAACCGGGTAGTCATGACCTATGCGGATACACGCATGGTTTCGGTAGCCATGGTCAGCACGACCGACCCAGATTTCGTGCACTGGGACGTTGGCGAGCAGGTACCCTGCTACCAGTACCGGCCCGATGGCAAGGGAATTGCCGATGCCTCGTACCCCTGCTCCGTAGCGGTTGGACCGTACAAGCGATTGATCGTCGATTACGAAATCGAAAGCACAATTCTACCCGCGCCCGACGACAAGTTGGATTATGTACCTGAAACTGAACGCAAGCAGATCACCGGACACTTTGTAGATACACCGCAGCAATGGGGTCCAGCCAACGTGTAACCCATTTACGCCTTGCCCAACGGGCCAAGACCACCGTGATGCAAAGCAAGCTCGATCAACACACCTACTGGTTTGCGCAATACGGTTTTCCAAGCGGGGAGAGCGACCAGGAAATTCTCAGCGGCCTGCTCGATTCACGAGTCCAAGCGATGGGCGTCAATGTCTGGTGGTTTTGGGTACATGGCAAAACCACCCGCGACGCGACAACCATCAAGCGGGTCTTGAAATTGGCGGCCGATCGCGAGCTTTATTTCTGGTTAACGCTGTCCGGCGAAGGGGTAACACTGTACAACCATCCGTTGAACGTATTTCAGGATGTTCTGGCTGACGAATCGATCCGCAAATATTTCCTGGGCCTTGCCGTGGCCGAGCCGCCTGCCGCACCCAGTCTGTACCACGGCCATAAAGTAACCGGACGTTGGGCATGGCTTGACCGTCAACACCTTCGTATTCCCACCGCCGTCTACGAACAATCGCGAGGTTCGGCCAGTGAGGCATTCGACAAGGTGGGATTTGAATTTACGGCCGAGGGCGGCGCCCACATCGAACCGCTACCCAAACCTATTGAAAATCCCGTCGAGGCCATGGATGCCTGGCGACAAGCTTACCAACGGTGGCACAAGCCCTACCTTGATCTGCTCCGCGAAGATGAATCACTAACGATTATGGGCTGGGAAGGTAGCAACTCTCATATCTGGCCGGGGTACTACAACATCAAGGCCGCAATGGCGCTAGACCCGTTCAGGCAGATCGTCCTGCAAACGGAAATCAACAATTTTGATTATGCGCCCGTTCTTGCCCAGGCCCGCGGGTTAAGCAGAACCAATGACATACCCGTCTGGGGCGTATGGATCGGCGCGGTCGGGTACAAGTATTCCTCCATTTACGAGCAACTTTGCGATCGGCCTCACACAGAAAAAAGCGATTACATCGAATACTTCCGCAGCACCCTTGCACCCGGTTGGTACGTTTTTACCCCGGCTACTTTCAGTTGGTCAGGTGGTGGGCGTTACTTTCTACATGAATCCACCGACGTACAAATCACCGGCAATTCGCACATCGCCAAGGCCTACGCCAGCTTCAAGGACTTCCTCGCCGGCGACCCGATGCAACCGGAAACCCGCCTGGCATTATTGAAGGGCAACGCGTATTTCTCGGGCGATATCCCCGGCTATGAAAACGGCATGTGGGAGGAACTGGATACGGCCCAACTCTACGTCGCAGGCAAGCGAAACGACCGAGGACGCAGTGTACATGCACTGCCCATACCGGCGATGATCTGGCCACAATCCATGCAGGACAAGGCATGGGGCAACCGCCAGTTTCTAAGCGGCAACCCCTACGGTGAAGCTGACATTCTCCCTTCGCACTGTGATGGCCAGTTGCTAGCGCAATACGACAAGGTGGTGATGGTCGAATGGAATGACCTGACCGATGATTTTTACCTCAAGCTGAAGGCCTTTGTGGATAACGGCGGCCACCTGTTTCTGGCAGGCGCACATCTATTTTCGAACCAGGTCGGGCTAATTGACTGGCAAAGCCCGGGGTCGGACCAATTTTTCCGGGACGGTCAGCTTGGAGAATTCTGCGGCGTGGAATTTACCGGCGGAGTTATATCAGCCAGTTCACAGCTGGTTTGGAATGGTAACAACACGGACATCTTCTACCCGGGAGCTCCAATCGATGTCGACCAGGTACATTTGTACCCGGTACGACTGGCCAAGAACGGGCAGGTGGTGGCGGCACTGACTGACGGCACGCCTGCGGTAGTTAGGCGGCCCGTTGGACGCGGCTGGGTCTACACTGTCTTGGGCCCCAGCTACACGCTGGCACTGCGGCAGGCGTATGAACCGTTTTTCCGTCGCGTACTGGAACATAACAGACGGCAACTGAGCTATCGCGTGGACCGGGTACTCGCCCCCGAACGTGAAACGCTTTACGTAACGCGTGACCGCGGTAGCCGACGTTTTGCTTTGTGCAACACATGGCACTTTTTCGATCCGACACCTCGACTGACCCTGCGCGATATCCCGGCAGGTGAATACGCACTGGAAGTGATCTGCCATGACGTAAAAGGCCGAGTCGGCCAGTGGAGCGACACCACGCGACATTGGGACCCGTGTTCTACCCAATGCACCGTTCCGGCACACGGCGCTGCCGTGGTCCATTGGCGCAGCCAGCGACGAAACAAGTTCAAACTGTCATACCGCCTCATGCACGCATGGGAAATCTACGGTTGTGGCAGCGAGACCAGTTCCTCGACGACCGTACAAATCGGAGACGTCCAGATCTTCATTAAACGAGATCCCATTGACAAGGATGACATCTTGGTCAATGACCGCGACGTACCATGCGACATCACCATCACCATAACTAACAGGCAGGTGCAACCGCACAATCTTCATGTCAAAGTGCAGGACCCGACAGGGCGGATGATGGTCGATGAGCACCTGACCGCCACGCCCAAGGCGAACGGCCACCTCGCGATGGAACCCGGCTGTTTTGGAAAAGTAACCGGGGACTGGCTGGTCAATATTTCACAGGAATAGAGCCTTGGGCCGCGATTGTATTTACGCCTGGTCAAACCCCGCATATTGCCACCACCGCTTACCGGTAGACCCCTTGGGCACCAAGGGCTTAATAAACTCGATGGACTTGGCCAAACCTTCCCTTGCATCGAAGTAATCACTTTCCATCTCGATGGACAACGCACCTTCGTAACCGACGAATCGCAGCGTCGTGAAAAAGTTTCGCCAGAACGTTTCGTCGTGTCCCCAACCGACGAGCGTGAACATCCACGGCCGCTTTTCGGGCTCTCGATGTGATGTCGGGTCAAATAATCCCGCTACGGCCATGGCCCCAGGATCGAAGCGGGTGTCCTTGATGTGCACGTGGTAAATCGCGTCGCCCAGGTACTTGACCGCTTCAACCAAGTCGATCTGCTGTACAAACATGTGAGATGGATCAAGATTGCAGCCTATAACAGGGCCAACCGCCTCGCGAAGCCTCATCAAGGTCATGGGCGAATACACCATCCCGCCCAATTGCGGCTCAACAGCCAGTTTGCAGCCGTGGTCCTCAGCGATCTTGCCGTGCTCACGCCAATAGGGGATCAAACGTTCTTCCCACTGCCATTTGAGAATATCCTGGTTAAAGGCCTGCGTGGAATCACATACCCAGTAAGGTACCGTTTCATTGGGACCGGCCGCAGGAACACCGCTGAGCACCACCAGTCGGTCCACGCCCGTCAGTTCGGCCAGCTTACATATCTGCTTGAAATCCTTTGAATACGTTTGCGCTACCTGCCTGTCAGGCGAAAGCGTATCTCCATGTGCACAGTAGGCACTGATTTCCAGGCCGTGCTCATGGTACTTGTCGAGCCAACGATCACGTTCACTTTTGTCCTTGAGCAGCAGGTCGGTGTCACAGAACTTGCGGGCCTCCTCAGCCAGGACCGCCACCTCCACCGCTTCGATGCCGCTTTCTTGGAAATAGTCCAACGCTTCTTCAAACTCATAGCACAAGGCAAAGAAAGTATTCACGCCCATTTTCATATGTATAAGCTCCCAGCAGTAACTGCTCTATGCGGCAGGACAAAGTATCCTACAAACCTGATGATAACGCACCTCATCGTGACCTGTTATATTTGGCACTCTTGGGACGTTCAAAAGATTAATTGCAATTAAACTATTTACGATAACTATATAAGGATCAGGACCATGTCGCTGGTAAAAGTCAACAAGGCCACTTGGGATACCGTTGACAGTGACGGTGTATGTTTTATAGACGGCCCTGACCCAAAGCAGAAAATCTCAATGCCACGTCGATGGCGTGTGTTTGGACCGTTCGAACCCGAACTGGTGGATGTGCACGTCGAACCCAATGTAGCCAACTCCGCCAAACCAAAGGCCGTGCCTGGGAAAGATCAACTTGCCGTCATCTCCGATCAGTTGACGGTAGGTCACACCACGCAACCTGGTACCGACGTGGACATGACCACAAACAGGCTCGATTTCGACGAGTTGTACGACGGACATGATTTTCGCGAGGGCTACCAGGCGTATGCCATGGCCGAACTGGAAGTCGATCACGAAACTATTTTCCTCATCGGGACCGGCGCGGATTGGTGGATGCAGTGGTGGATCGACGGCGATCCGGTTTACGATACCCTTGCGACCGGCAACGGACCCTACATACTTAGCCCTACCGACCACTGCTTTCGGCACACGCTCTCGGCGGGCAAGCATGTCATCGCGGCAATGGTCATCAGCGGCTCGGGCGGCCCTTGGGCCATAAGCATTGATACCGTTTCGGCACGCGAAGAATCCTACGCCAAACGCCCTGCCGACAAGTGGAGTTTTCTGGTCGATCCCGACGAAGTTCATCCGCCACCAACCGGTAGCGAATTACACAAGGCCTTTCGCACCGATCTAACACTGTGTAACGAAACGCTTGAGTGCGAGTACCAGCTTGCGTCTGACAACGGCCACATGGGCCTAGTGTTCGCAGCGCAGGACAGCGAACATTATTACTGGGCGTACATTCCTCACTGGGGCCAGTTGTGGCGAGCCCGCGCGTTTTACGCCGCCATCGCCATAGCCGAGGGGACAGGTCACATCCGTCACCTAGCCATGCAACTGATGCCCAACGTACCCTGCTACCTGAACATCTGGCGGTCGCTACGCGTCGAGCGGCGGGACAATCACATCCAGATGTGGGTCAACGGCGTCAAGGGGCCCAGCGTGGTGGACGACACCTATGGCTCCGGTCGCGTCGGTGTCAGCGGATTCAACCGCGCGCAGCTGCGCAATCTTAAAATTGACGGCAAAAGTGTCGACGGCCCCGCTTGGGTTCAAAGTGGTTCACGCAAGCGTAACTTCTACGAACCGTTCTCCATTGATCGTCCGTTCAAATTCCAACAACCCGGCGGTATCCTTAAGCTCTCCAACGGCCATATGCTCATTCCCTTGTATGTCAATCAATCTGATAGCCCGTACGGGCCCGAACCGGAGCTCGTTCACCTGCTTTGGTTCAGGTCCGCTGACGCAGGTCGCACCTGGACAAATTACGCACAGCCCGAGGGACACAACAGGCCCTTGGGCAACTGCTTTGAAGTCGAACCGGGCCTGATCCGTTGGGTACACCTTCATCATCCCCCTGCGGGTTCGACCGCCCAGCAGGACACCTTCACCAAGGGTAACGGTTTCTATTACCGCGATTCAAATGACCTGTGCCAAACCTACAACAACTGGCAACTTGGCCAGCAGCTAGGTGACTGGTCTGAAATGTATCGCGACGGGTGCCACGTGAACATGGGGTACCTGCTTCGCCTACGCAACGGCACTTTACTGCTCAACATGAACCGTGAGCTGCCGTCCCCCATGAACCTTGCCCACAGGGGGCAGGGCACCTGGCCTATCAATCGCGACCTGCGGATGCACTCGTACTGCTCGCGTTCAACCGACGGTGGCAAGACCTGGTCCCAGCCGGCGCCGATGGACCACGCGACATTGAACATGGGCATGGCTCCGGACGATCACGTGGCGGACTTCACGGAAACCCCGATGGCAGAGCTGCCCAGCGGACGCATCATCGCCATGTCACGGCCATTCAGTGCCCCATACATGTGGCAGACATATTCCGATGATGGCGGTCGAAGCTGGCGACAGGCCTGCTACGCGCCGTTTTCGGGAGCCGGCGGGCCGCAAATGGTCGTCACGCACTCGGGTTACCTCGTACTAGTTGCGCGTTCCAGCGGTATGGGCGTACACATCAGCACTGACGAGGGCTTGAACTGGACAGCCGGAGGCATGATAGACTCGCCTAGTTTTTACAACAGCTCGGCCATCGAGGTCGAGCCGGATGTTATTTTAGTTTCGTACCCGGTGATCGAAACGACTCCCGGCTACACGCGTATGCAGCGTATCCGCATCATGCCCGACAGGACCGTGCCGGCTGACTGAAACCCCGCGACCGTCCAACGGTCTTGCTGTCAATCTTCAAAGTTGTCCAGATCCTGGCCGAAGAAGCGTGACCCGGCAGTCAGGCCACCATCCAGAACCAGCGTGGCCCCCGTCATAAAGCTTGACTCATCCGACGCCAGAAAGACGGCAAGGTTTGCAACATCTTCCGGCTCTCCCAGTCGGCCCAAAGGGTACCACTTGGCCTTGCGTTTTTCTGCGCCGGGATTTTTCTTCCAATGCTCAATGCCACGCGGTGAATTGATTGAACCGGGGCAGATGACATTGGCGCGAATACCCTCTGGCCCATAATTGACCGCGATGTTCTTGATCATCGACACCACCGCCGCCTTGGCGGCACTATAGGCAAACTCACCAATACACCACAACGCGTTGACCGACGAGATACTGAGGATGCTTCCACCGCCACCGCGAATCATGACCGGAAGCACGCCGCGGCAGCACAGGTACTGGCTGGTCAGGTTCAGTTCGATGTTCGCCGTCCACTGCCCCGGCCCAATATCATGCAATAGAGACGGGCCCAGTGACATCCCCACGCAATTCACCCACACATCAATTCCGGCCATCAGCGTATCGGCTTCAGCTACAAGCTTGGCCACCTCCTCTGCATCGGTGACGTCAGTGTGAACATAATCGGCGTTGCCGCCGGCAATGCGGATTGATTCGACCGTACCACTACCCGCATCCTTATTGATATCAGCCACCACAACCGACGCGCCGTGACGGGCAAACATTTGGGCCGTGGCCTGGCCAATACCGCTGCCGCCACCCGTGATCACTGCTCGTTTATTGGATAATCGCATTTGTCTATAAACCCTGTCAGTTATCTCTTGACTTGCCACAGGTTACCTGACCTCTTGGGATTGTCAGTCTCGCCGACGAAGATGCTGTTGCCAAGAATGGCGATGTTGTGGGGACGATAGCAACGCACGGCGTCGGCCTTCAGCTTGCCACCATCGTGGACGCGAAGGGCGGTAAACGAATAGTTATGCCCTGGAGTCAGGGGATCCGATCGCAACACGTCGAGACAGCAATTCGACATCAGAGGTGTGCCTCCAGAAAATCGTACGCCTTCTCGCCATTGATCCGATGCGGGCCATCGAAGATATCGGTCTGCAGCAGCTCGCCCGCACCAAACGCATCCCATGCCGCTCGCGCTTCGCGTACGGCCTTGCGGGTGTAGGCGACCGGAAAGTCCAAGTCGCGTTTGCCGTGCTCGGCCAGGCAGGGCCGCGGCGCGATGAGAGCCGCGATGTCGCTCATCTCACCTAGCTCAAGGATCCCCGGGATGAAGTTGCACAGGCAATGGTCACAGCCAAGGATCGAGCCCTCCCACTGGCAGAAATAACCACTGATCACGCACGCCTTGATGCGGGGCTCAAGCGAGGTCGTAAATAGCGTGTTCTGGCCACCGCCGCTGATACCCATGGCGCCGATTCGATCGGCATCAACCTCTTTCAAGGTTGTCAGATAATCCAACGCCCGCATGTTCTCCCAGACCTTGATGCCCTGGACTGTGCCGCCGTGCATGATTGCGTTCATCGAAATTCGATAGCAGTCGCTCTGACGGCTCGAGGCCGGGTCATCCGGATCATGCCGGATGTGCCGCCCGCCAAACCCGAAGATCTCCGGTGCCAGCACCACGAAGCCACGTAACGCCAACTCGGCAGCGAAGTCACGATGGTAGCCATCCGGCTTCAATCGTTCGCTGCCATCGTCCCACAAACCGACGATGTCCTTGACGCCATAGCCGTGGCCATGCAGTGCCAGTACCGCCGGTGCGGGCGTGTCAAGGTCGTCGGGGATCAAAAGATACATCGGCATGGCGCCGTGCGGCGAGGTCCGAATGACTATCTTCCGACGCACGTATCCCTCGCGATGGACGCTCTCAACGGTCCTCGCAGCGGCAGGAACTTTTTCCTGATCGAGATAGCCCAACAAGGCAGCAAGTCGGGAACGCATTCGCTTCTGCCAGGCCGTTGTGTCTTTAGTCGTTTTCGCGGCGAACTGACAACTGCGGTACGTTGCGGCACCGAGCTTGTCGATCGTCGCAACGGGATTCCATTGGGGATTTTGATTTGCCATGATTCTATGACTTGTAAGGGATGGTGATTACAGATGTACACGGATTAATTACCGTATAACAATGACAACACTGGATATCACGTAAAGTCCTCATTAGAATCAATTTATATTATAATTTTTTGCCGGAGGCTTACCCCACACACATTAAATTCTTGACAAATCAGTGTCCTTAGAACACAATTCATCTGGAGTGGAAAGGAGAAGCCACTAACCATGTCTGGCAGTATTGATTGAGAGAGGTTGATAGACATAGGTATCGTCAAATCATTACGAAAAAGAGACTCTCAAGCAAACTTAGAGGAAGGAAAAGGAGGCAGTTGATAACAGAATCACGTAAATGAGGCACGCTCCCTTATTTATGAGTCCTGTTACAAGGTAAGTGCTTGAAAAGCAGAACACCGTAAATGAGGCACGCTCCCTTGTTTGTGCAATTTGCTTGAATAGCCAAGAACAGTGCTTTAGAGGGGTAATTTGGAAGTGTGTTACCCACGAAAGTACTGGGACCATTAGTTTGGTCTGAAAATCTGTCTAGTTTGTAGTTATTTGTTTAAAACTGCACCTTTGTAACGTACTGGGCTAAATAGCTCAGTACGTTTTTTTTCTGTCAACCATAACACGTTTGCTAAAAACAACTCTGGTGGTATACGTGGATAGGTCTAAGATGATCCGGGCCATAACGGCAGACGTAGATATCCAGGTCACCGTCCAAATCGTAATCTGCGTCCGCCAATGCTGAAATCGCCGTCAATCCACTGGTAATGATCAACCAGAAAACACCGTTTACACCAAGCGCCAGCGGATGATGAAGAATGGTGTTTGGCCCATGGGCACCGGATCTTCCTGGTTGGCCCCATACATGGTGAGCATCTCCTGGCCGTCTAGAGTAACGGTTCGGGCCATGCCAGAGGCGATACCGTGACACAGGTAGTAGGCCTCGCTCTCAAACGTCTGCCCGCCGTCGTGGCTGACCATGGCCCGGCCGCCGGCGAGTTCGCCCGGATAGCGGTGATCGTGGAAGACCACCACGCGGTTGTCCGTCAGGCCGGCCGCGCAGCCGTGGCACTGGCCGAACACAGTTGTCAGTTGACGCAGGTTGTTCCACGTCAGGCCATTGTCGTCGGAGTCGGCCAGGAAAACATGTTTGTATGGAAAGGATACGTGTGTACTGCCCAGTCGCTGGCGAAGGTCCGG
>CAUZAW010000020.1:0-19956 GCA_963577735.1 Phycisphaerae bacterium
CTTTGACCGTGGCAGTGCGACAGCAGGTCCTGGAGGACCGGTCGGCCAAGGTAGACGAGTTGATAGGTGCGGGGGTGGAACTAGTCGGTCTTCCTTTTTATGACGAACAGTTATCTTTGCTTCAATGGCGGGCGCTGTTGGAGCATCTGTGTGTTGCGCGATCAGCGACGAACGTGATGGTTGAGGGTGGGGCTAAAGTGATAAGCACGCTGATGCAGCAGCAGATGGTCGATCAGGTCATGGCATTTGTCGCGCCGAAACTTGTTGGTGACAGCAAGGCGTTGCGTGCGGTGCATGGGTGGTCCACTTCGAGTATTGAGCAGTCCCGCACGTTTTCGCTTCGAAGGGTAAAGCGGATAGGTGGGGATGTGATGTTGGATTATCGCCGTGCGGCGCATGCATAGAAGTTAGGTGCCGTCCGGTTCAACGATGATGCGGTTGCCATGCACTTCAAGAACGCGGATGGTAGCGGACACGTCAATCCACTGGCCGAGGCTGACCACGTCTACAGTCTGGCCACCAATCTCGGCTCTGCCGGTCGGGCGCAGTTCGCTGACCACGATGCCGGTGTCGCCGACGTGTACCACGCCTACGCCGAGGACTTCACTGCCGCTGACATTGACAGTGTCGTCATGGGCGGCCGCGGTTTGTGTACTCTGTGCAGTGTCCAGCACAAGCCTGTGGAAAAAGGGGATGGAGCCGAAGTAGTGTAGTAGGACGAACACGCCGATACCGGCCAGCGATGCGCCCAGCAGGGCAAAGATCAATGAGGTTTGCAGTTGCTCGAATACGATCTTATTGGGCACGTTCAGCGGACTGCCGGGCAGGGGCACAATACCGATGACCAACCCGGCAAACATCATGATCAGGCCGAGTATGCCAATGATGGCGAACCCGGGGGTGACAAACAGTTCGACCATCAAAAGAATAAACCCGACAAAAAATAGCAATACGTGCCAGAAGTTCGCTAGTCCGACGAGAAATGGCGAACCGAGCAGAATGATAAACGCCAGCAAAGCAACGGCGCCGGGCAGGCCGAGGCCAGGAGCTTGAAATTCCATGTATGCGCCCAAGAGCAGAGCAATGATCAGCACGCCGCGGACCGCGGGATGGACGAGCCATGCGACTAGTCCTTCCGACCAGTTCTGTTGGATATGCCGCACTTTTTTGGCACTGAGCCATTGTTCCAGTTCGGACATGTGAGAAATGGTTTTGCGTGACAGGCCAATTTCCAGTGCCCTTGTCTGATTGACGGTGAGCAGGGTTTCGCCGTCGTGTACTTGCTTGATCAACTTCCACTTGCCGCGATCGGCTTCGGTGGCAACCTCGAAGGAAACCTTGCCTATCTGCGCGGGCGCCTGAACCTTGACGCCCTTGTCGTCCACCACGATGGTGGAAGGCGGAGGCTGATCAGGTTTGACCAGTTCAATGGCTTGTTCGCGGGTAAGACCGTTGGCCATCACCTCGTAGTCGGCCTGATTGACGAGTTGGCGTTGTCCGGTTTCGCGGTGCTCGACGAGGTTGACCTCTACGCCGAGTACACACATGGCGTGAAACATGGCGTAGTCGTAACCGTTCTTGGTTGCTGAATCGCGAAAATCTTCGAGGATGGGCGAAAGTGCCTTGGCCCGCTCGGTGGGCATCATGTCGCCGCCGAGGCGGATCGGGGCGCAGTCGCCGGTTGCTGACGAGCGGGACATGATGATGTGGTTGCACGCCGCGGCGATCATGATGCCGGCTGAATAGGCGTCGTTGTTGACCCAGGCAATGGTGGGTACCGACAGGCTCTTGATGTATTTGCTGATTTCCAGTGCGGTGTTGACCTGTCCGCCAGGAGTGTCCAGTTCGATGACGATGAGGGTGGCCCCTTCGGCTAGGGCGCGGTCGACACGACGTTGCAGACTTTCCAAGGTAAATCCGTAGATCATGCCTTGGATAGGGATGACAGCTACGTCCTTGCCCGTGGCGATGGTGATCGGCGGTCCGCTGCTGGGTTGATTGGCCGCTGCCGTGTCCACGGAAGGTTGCGAGGAGTCCAATTGAGCCAGTGCGGCGTGAGTGACCAGTGATACAGTGATCAACGCCGAAGTGAGCAACAACAAGGGCGTATGCGCCTTCATGGCGTGATTATACGCCGTCAGATGACGAACGCCATGATGTAAAAGATCCAGCCAGAAATAGTGGTGCAGCACATGTCGACGGCGGCAAGACGAGCGACGCGCTTGTGTCTGCTGCTATAGATGCCGGGTTGTGGCGTACGGGCAAAGCCACGCAGGGCACCGACGATCGTATAGATCCACAGGACGACGGTACTGATGGCGAAGACAAGATGTCCGTAAAGCACGGGAAACAGAATAGTGTCGTAGTAGGGCGAGGCTGATGCCCGCTGCCGCCAGTCATTGAGGCGTAGATCTAGTTCGAACAGGGTTATCGTCACCAGCAGAAGCACTGCAAGGGACAGTTGAACGGTTTTGTGCCGCGTGTACCGCTTTCGAGACCGCGCCAAATAAATACTCCACCCCATGACGGGCAGGAATAGGATCATGGCCGCGGCGACGGCATCGAGCATTACCGTGGCCCGGCTAAAAGGAAATAAAGCGGCAATCACGGGAAAGTCCTAGTTAGCGATGCCAAAGGGTCTGCGTCGGGTTCAACTATCTACTCTAACTGTTTTGGGCCGGTTTTGTCTTGGCGTCAAGCGTCATATGTCTCTGTGTCAAAAGTGCGGTCGTGTGAGGGTTTGGACACGGGCGAATCGACGCCGTGGGTCACAACATGTCTTCATTGGGGATGATCGTGGCCTTGACGCAACGCATCTGCATCGCGCTTTGGATGGCATCGGCGATGCCCTTTTCTGTAAAGGCGAAACAACTCTGCATGTGTTGCCAAGGGTAGTGATCGCGGACGCGGTGGAGTAAACCGATGGCCAACGGTATGTCGTTGGCAGTAAAGGCCCAACTGCCCAGCAAGTTAACGTCCTTGACACAGAAGCGGTGCCAGTTGGTGTCGATGGAGCCGGCATCGGTAAATTGGCCCATTTCGACGAAGGTGCCGCCGTCTCGCAGCATTTCGATGCCCTCCGGCCCGGCAGAGGGGTGACCGGAACAATCGAGGACAAGGTCAGCGCCGAACCCACCGACGATTTGTCGCACGGCCTCGATGCGCCCGGCCGAGTCGGGATGATCGTCGATGCAGACGGTGGCGTCGGCGCCGAATGCGCGGGCCAGTTCCAGACGCGGTTGCTGGGGAGCGCCGATTATAACAACGTGTCCGGCACCCATTTCCCGGACAGCGACGATGGCGAGAATGCCGATGGGGCCCGAACCCTGAATTACCACGGTGTCACCGGCGCGAAAGCCATTGACGCTGACGGCGCGGTTGACGGCGCGGACGCAGGATGTCATCGGTTCGCATAGCGACCCGAGCATGAAGGGCATATCATCGGGCAGACGGTAAAGCTTTGTGGCCGGGAGCATGTCGAGATCAACGTACACCATTTCGGCCCACCCGCCCCATAGATGTGGCGGTTTTTTAAAGGGCAAATAACGGCCGTAGTAGGTTGGATTGAGACAGCGGTTGGCGTTTTGGGGATAGTGGATGCAGTAGTAACACTCACCGCAGGGCATCAGCGGCGGGATCATCACTTTGTTGCCTACGGCAACGGGCGTACCCATAAAATCAGTTTCAAGGGCCGGGCCCTTTTCAACGATGACGCCCGCCAGTTCATGGCCAAGGGTAAACGGCCAGTTGAGTGGTTTGGGCCAGTGCCCTTTGAGGATATGCAGGTCGGTGCCGCACACCCCGCAGGTTGCGATGCGGATCAGGGCCGCTTTGTCGGGGACCTTAGGTTGGGCCACGGTCTGGATTTTGGGCCTCGCACCGGGGCCATCATGGGTACAAACGCGAATCATTCAGGCCAATATAGCAGTGTTGGCCGGTATTGCGGGGGTGGGAGGTATGGGGCAAGTCAAGGTCGATCAGTTACAATCCGGCGTGTGGCGGGCTCTTCCATGGATTATTTTCGCATCAGTCAAGAGCAGATCGCCCGTTTTCATGAAGATGGATACCTTGTGGTTGAGCAGTTACTCGATGAGCAAGAAACACGGTTGTTAAGAGAGACTGCGCGGTCCGACAGCGCCATGCTTGCGGACGCAACTCGCATACAAGACACCAAGGGCAACGAGGGTAAGTTGGCGTGGTGGAACCACCCGGGGGACGATCTTTACGGCATGATCAGCCGTAGTGCGCGTATTGTAGGTGCGATGGAAAAGTTGCTGAGCGACGAGGTGTATCACTGGCACAGCAAGATGATTCTCAAGGAGTCGGGCGGTGGCGGTGCTTGGGAATGGCATCAGGATTACGGATACTGGTACAACGACGGGTGCCTGTTCCCGGACATGGCCAGCGTATCCATCGCGGTGGACCCAGCCACGAAGCACAACGGCTGTATGCAGATGTTGCGCCAGTCACACAAGTTGGGGCGCATTGATCATGGGCAGGATGAAAGCCAGACGTTTTCCGAACAGCAGCGTACCGCCGAAGCGATGAAGAAACTGCCGCTGGTTTACTGCCAAATGCAACCGGGCGACGCTGTATTCTTTCATTGCAATACGTTGCACCGATCAGATCAGAACAACAGTGACGAGCCACGTTGGTCGCTGATCTGTTGTTACAACACCAGGCACAATGCCCCATATAGGCAGTTGGACCACCCGCAATACACGCCGCTGTAAATAGTAAGCGATGACGCGGTTAAAAGTGTAGGAAAGCGGAGCGATGCGGAAAACAATACGTTTTAGACCCGGACAATGACGCGACAGTGCGGGGCCGGCATTAATCAGTTTGCCCCAAACGGCTATCGATACCCATGGATGAACTACCCAATGCGATCGGTACGGTGGTGGCTGCGTTGTTTGATAAGTTGCCGTTGTCGCAGTCGATGGGCCAACTGGTGGTAACGCTGCGCGGCGACGATGAGATGATGCAACTGGCCGGCGGGATAGTGCGGCAGCCGGTGATTGCCCTGCAGCCGGCACTGGCCGCGGGCTTGTGGTTGTATGTAGATGAATTGGCAGCCAGCCACCGAATCAGCCAGGGGATTGACGATGCGACCGGGGCGTTCTGGCACGGGATCATGCACCGCCGCGAGGGGGACTTTTCCAACAGTCATTACTGGTTTAGTCGCGCCGGCGATCATCCAGCCATGGAATTGATTGACGGTTACGATGGTCATCAGCTGATAGACCAGGTGGAAGCGGCGCACAGGCGAGGCGAAACGCTGCTACCTCTTATCAAGATGCAGCAGCGCGAGTGGACAACGCTTTTTGCCTGGTGCGCTCAGCAGGGATAGGTGCTATACCACCGTGTCGTAATCGTATTGCAACTTTTGAATAAGCGCGAAAATATCGTAGAGGGCATGGGTCCAGGCAACGATACCGAAGCCGCGCAGTAGGTAAATACCGGCAAAGTAGACGCCGGTGCAGGCGTAGAACACGAACAGGCCTAGTCGGTGTATGTTGTCCCTGTCAAATGGGTCGTGATAGAGCGAGAAGCCGATGGCGGTGGCTGCAATGACGGTTGCGGCGCCCCATTTGCGGGGCAGTTTAAGCCAGTCGACCAGCAGCATGTGCAACAGGGTGATACCGATCAGGCGAAACAGCAACTCTTCATAGATGCCGGCACCGATGCTGAGTACGATTGCTTCCACGGTATGCAAGTCTTCAGCACCGGCGGCGGCGATCTGCATCTTCTGGATGTAGATCATGGCGAAAACAAACAGTGGAACCACCAGAACCAATGATTCGATCCACATAAAAAGGTAAGTCCTGGGGCTAAACCACCAGGGATCGCGGCGGATCAGATGCCAACTTATCAGGATGGCGGCGATGACCAAGCCGGGCAGGTAATAGCCATTAATCCCCAGCCACTCAAAGAAATCAAAGAGCAGGCGGCGGGCCTTGATATCATTCATGGCTCCGTCCATGGCCAAGGCGTTGCGCACGGCATTTTTGCCCAGCACCGCAAGGCTGGTTTCATAAAACAAAATCAGGGGAACCAGAACGATCAGAGACGCCAGTGGTGTTTGCGTGCGCAGCCAGTAGGATGCACGTCCGTTTACGGTGGCTGGTTCGTCGCCTTGGGAAACGGGTTTTTTTATGCGCACGGATTACACCTGGATCACGGCATGCAGATCGCCATGGGTTTTGAGTTTTTTGCGACCGGAAAGACAAGTCAACTCGATCAAGACAGTAATGCCGACGATGTGAGCACCCAGTTGCTCGATGAGTTGGCACGAGGCATCCATGGTGCCGCCGGTGGCCAGCAGGTCGTCGACCATAAGCACGTGTTGGCCCGCGGAGACGCTGTCGGTGTGGATTTCCAGGGAGTCGGTGCCGTATTCCAGTTCGTAGCTGACCGATCGGGTCTCGTGTGGCAGTTTCCCGGGCTTGCGAATGGGTATGAATCCCGCCGAGAGCGTCTGGGCGATGGCGGTGCCGAATATAAAGCCGCGGCTTTCTGCGCCGACGACGGCATCGATATGCATACCGCGAAAGGGATTGGCCATTTGTTCCACGGCCATGGATAGTGCCGCCGGGTTGCGCAGCAGCGGCGTAATATCCTTGAAAACGACGCCCGGCTTGGGCCAGTCTGCAATGTCACGCAGGTAGCTGGACAAGTTCATGTCGTGCTTCTGAGTTGGACAAGAAGTATGTAGGGTATAAGGTGATCGGTGAGGGGTCTACATCGGTAGTGCGTTATACGCATCGTGGAGATGAGCCTGAGCACATGGACGCGTTTGAAATTCATGGCGGGCGGCGGTTATCTGGACGGTGGCGGATCGGCGGGGCCAAGAACTCGGCGCTGCCCTTGATGGCGGCATCGCTGTTGACGGATGAGCCGGTGGTGCTCAGTGATGTGCCCAATCTTGTGGATATCACCAATATGTCCGCGCTTTTGGGGACGCTGGGTTGCCATGTGGAGCATGATACGCAGGATCCAGACCAGACACTGACCATTGAGGTGACTGACCCGTCGCAATACCTAGCCGAGTACGACATTGTCCGCAGGATGCGGGCCAGTATTTGCGTGCTGGGGCCGCTGCTGGCCCGTCGCGGCCGGGCACGGGTGTCCATGCCCGGCGGGTGCAACATTGGTGACAGACCGGTGGACCTGCACATCCGGGGCATGCGTGCCCTAGGCGCAGAAGTCAATCTGGAAGAGGGCTATATCGTTGCCCATGCGACGCACTTACGCGGCGCTCGGGTGTTTCTGGGAGGGCCGTTTGGTTCGACGGTGTTGGGCACAGCCAACGTGATGTGCGCCGCGACGTTGGCACAAGGCACGACGGTGATCGAATCGGCGGCGTGCGAGCCAGAGATTGCCGACTTGGCCACACTGTTGAATCAGATGGGCGCCCGCGTTAGCGGTGCGGGAACGCCGAGGGTGGTTGTCGATGGCGTCGAGCGGTTGGCTGGAACGCGTTATACAATCATGCCCGATCGGATTGAGGCGGGCACCTACATTATGGCGTCGGCAATTACCAATGGCTCGATCGAATTGGAAAACTGCCCGATGGATGCGTTGTCGGCATTGCTCGATCGGCTCGAAGCCATTGGGGTGGATGTGGAGCCGGTGCAGTCGGATGGGCAAGCCCCGGTTGATGACAGGTTTCGTCAGACGGTACGGGTGGCGTCAAAGCGGCGGCTGGAACCGGTGCAGGTGGTGACCCAGCCCTACCCGGGTTTTCCCACAGATCTGCAGGCGCAGATCATGGCTCTGTTGTGTCAGGCCGACGGCAACTCACTGATTACGGAAAAGATTTTTCCCGATCGGTTTTTACACGTCGCCGAGCTGTTGCGGATGGGCGCGAACCTGATCCGCCTGGGACCGAGTGTGCTGATTTCCGGATCGCGCCAACTCAGTGCCGCGCCGGTGATGGCCAGCGACTTGCGGGCGTCGGCGGGGCTGGTGCTGGCCGGGCTTGCGGCGCAGGGGACGACGTTGGTCAACCGTGTATATCACTTGGACCGCGGTTATGACCGCATGGAACTGGCGCTACAAAAACTGGGTGCTGACATTCAGCGCGTCGATCGCCCGGCGGTGTGAGAACCTAGGCTAATTGTTGGAGCTGATCGCCAACAGGTGCAGGGCTACCGGTGTCCCATCTTGGAATTCGCCAGTGGCGTGGCTGCTCTACTTGTGCCTGGAGTAGACTCACGCTACTCGGCCTTGATCACCACGCGAGGTTTGGTCTTAAGGTTGGGCACTCGTTCCCAATATTGGGCCGTAGGCGAGTTACGCCAGTCCTTCTTGATCACATCCCAGGTGAACTCACCAACCCCCAACTCGTGATAATGCGGCTGCAGCCAGTGTTCAGTCACCGTGTGACTGAGACCGGCGTACCGGAAGTCGGTTGAAAGGCGAATTCTGTCCGGCGTTTGGTTTTCAGTAGCGGCATGGACGGTCAGCGCTTTGAACAGGAGCAAATCCCCCGCGCGGTAATCGGTCTGCAGCCAGTCGAGGGTCGGGTCAACATCAACGGTGTTGCCCCCGGGCCCGGGAGCCAGTCGCGGTGCCAGAAAACCCGCCTTGTGGCTGCCCTTGAGGATGCGCAGCCCGCCCACATCGATGCCGACGTCGCCCAGCAGGAAATGATCTCTGTCGAGCCGCCTACGTATAGCCAGTCTTGGTGCGGCTGCGTGTTGTTTACATTGTCACGGGGCCAGGCGATCCGCGCGATAGTTAACGGCAGGGGAAACGCTGGCTCCTGGAACAGATCTTCCATCACGCGACGGACATTCTGGTCCAGCTTTAGCCTGTGAAAGGACTCCAACGCTTGCACTTTGGCATAGACGGGCCGCCAGTCCTGCTCGCCCTCGCGAATCGGCGCGTGATCCGTCAGTCCGTGCATTAACTGCGAGCCAGCACGCAGCCAACCTGCGGCTCGAAAAAACTCAAGTATGCGCTGGGTAACGGCCAAAACATCGTCTCTTGGCAACAACTCTCGAAAGAACAGATATCCGTCGTCGCGCATCCGCTTGCGCAGCGATGGTGGATCCTTTAGCAGGCTGTTGGATAGCTCAAAGTGCTTCATACAGTGCGCTGCTACTGTAGGGGCCAAGACCGAACAAACTCATTTGTAATTGTTTGCCTACAACCAATCAAGCTGCCAACGGGTGCCCTTGCCTCCTGAAGGGGTCAAGTATCTCGCGCCGCGGCCCGTATTTGTCGGCGGGACACCAGTAGGTCGAATGAGTGGTTCTAGACTTTCGACCACAGGTCGTACACCCGACTTGTCGATGCGTGATCCATAGTCATAGTAAAGTTGACTCAGGTGCGCCGGTGCGCAGGTGCGTTAGTCACCACCATGTCGCACGGTAGCCAAAGCAGGTACAATCGTCAAAATAGTGATTTATTGTCGGTATTTTTTGTTACTAACACTGTTGGTGGACATTTGTCAGGCCGGTGATGCAGATGCGCGACGACGGACGGCTGTCGTCGAAGTGTTCGGAAATGCCAAGAACTCGGTTGTCAATATCTCGTCGACGCAGATTGCCCAGGTACGCTCGTCGTTAGGTTTCGACTCGCTGTTCGAGAATCTGTTCGATTTGCCGTCGCGTGTCCACCGGTACAAGAGGCACAGTGTGGGCAGCGGGTTCGTGCTGCACTCGGCCGGTTACATTGTGACCAATGCTCATGTGGTGGCTCGCACCGTCGAGTGCAAGGTGATCTTCGCCGACAAGCGGGAGTATGACGCGAAGATTGAGGCAATGGACCGCCGCCACGATCTGGCGATTTTGAAGATCGAACTCGGCGCCGCGGTGGTGGAGCCTATTAAACTGGGCGTCAGCAGCGATCTAATGGTTGGCGAGACGGTGATTGCCATCGGTAACGCCCTAGGCTATCAGCACACGGTGACTTCCGGTGTGGTCAGCGCGCTAAACCGTACCATTGAAGCCGGCGATGAATTTTCGTTCAAAGGGTTGATTCAGACTGACGCCAGCATTAATCCGGGTAATTCAGGTGGGCCTCTTTTGAACGTGCTAGGTGAGTTGATTGGGATAAATACAGCCATCCGTGCCGACGCACAGAACATCGGGTTTGCCATTCCCGTTGATCAACTACGTCGACTTGTGCCGCAGATGTTGCGCGTGGAACGGCGGGCGAATATCGTGACCGGATTGACGGTAAGCGACGGGAGGCCGTGCGTGGTGACGCAGGTAGTGGCAGAATCGGCGGCGGCCAGGGCGAGACTGCAGGTGGGTGATCGGATTACCCGGTTGGCGGGCCAGGTCATAGAAAGTGGGATAGATTTTCAGATTGCGATGGTCGGTCAGCGTGGTGGTGAGGCGGTGAAAGTGAAGGTGTTGCGAGGCGTTAAGACGCTGTCACTTAGACTGATACCGGTTCAGCGGCTACGCCCAGACGGTGGCAAGCTGCTGGCTGAGCGGTTTGGCATTCATGCTCAGGCCATAGACGTGAAAAAATCCAGCCAAGCACGAATGAGTGGCTCAGTGGGGTTGGTGGTGACGAGGGTCGATCGGGGTAGCCCGGCGGCACGGATCGGCATACGCAAGCATGACGTGATCGTGATGATCGGCCGACACCCGGTGAGCGCCTTGGACGAAGCGGGCCGCTTGTTGGAGCAGGTCCAGCCTGGCCAGATGATTTCGATCAGTACTCGCCGCGTTTCTGGTCCGTTTATCGAACAACACACGCGACAGATTCGGGCGTATTAGTGGCAATCGCCGCGGTAAAGACGCTACAATATCTTGACTATGAATATGACGCTCAACGGTTGTCAGCGGCAGACGGACGCGAAGACGGTGCGGCAGTTGATTATTGAGCTGGGTTTTGCTGACCGGGCCGTAGCGGTGGAGGTGAATAAGGATCTGGTGACCAAACGTGAGCATGAGTGTACGCCCTTGCATGAAGGGGATCAGGTCGAGGTGGTGGCGTTGGTTGGCGGAGGTTGATGTAAAGAGAGAACAACAATGTCCCAAAGCGTGATACAGTCTGGCGGTAGCGATACCGTTGTATTGACGCGTGATCTACCTTTGGTCGTCGGCGGGCGACAGATCGAGTCGCGCCTGATCGTCGGTACCGGAAAATACGAAACGTATGAAGTGATGAGCGAGGCGTTGGATTCCAGCGGGGCGCAGGTGATCACGGTGGCGGTACGCCGTGAGCGATTGATCGACAACCAGGGGCGGAGTCTGCTGGACTTTATCGATACTGATAGGTACACGATCTTGCCGAACACGGCTGGCTGCTTCAGCGCCGATGATGCCGTGCGGGTAGCCCGGCTGGGACGGGAGATTCTTGATCAGCTGAACAATCCGGGCAAGGACTGGATAAAGCTGGAAGTGCTCAGTGACAAAAAAACGCTGTTACCCGATCCGCAAGGCACGCTAGAGGCTACGCAACAGCTGGTCAAGGAGGGCTTTTCGGTACTGTGTTACACCAGCGATGACCCGGTGATGGCGGTGAAGATCAAGCAGGCCGGTGCCGCGGCGGTGATGCCCGCCGGTTCGCCGATCGGATCGGGCCAAGGCGTATTGAATCCCAACAATATCCGCATCATTTTGGAAATGCTCAAAAGCGATGACGCGGCCTATCCGGTAATCGTCGACGCGGGTGTGGGTACGGCTAGTGACGTCACCATTGCCATGGAACTGGGCGCTGATGGCGTGCTGTTGAACACGGGCATTGCCCACGCGCGGAGGCCGGTGCAGATGGCTTGTGCGATGCGCCACGCCATCAATGCGGGCCGGTTGGCCTACCTGTCGGGTCGCATCGGCAAAAAGCTGTACGCCACCGCCTCAAGTCCGTGGACGGGTGTGATCAGTTATATTCCCGGGGAATGAGCGGTTTGATCGGCAACGGTGTATGTCTTTGATCAACAGACAACAATCGGCGCAGTTTGAGGAGCTTGGTTACTTTGTGACCGAGCCGATGTGGACGACTGATGAGCTTGACAAGGTGACGGGGGAAATCAATCGACTGCATGCCAAGGCGATCGAGGACGCGGTTGCGATCAGCAGGGATGTAAAAACAATCGAGCAGATACGATATCGTGCGTTTATCGGCCAGGCGCATCTGTCGAGTCCGTTGTTATGTGGATTTGTCAGCTCACCGATCTACCTGGAGGCCTGCGCCAAGTTTATCGGGCCGGACGCCGACCTTTATTACAACCAGGTGGTGATCAAGCCGCCGGAAAAGGGCCGTGGCTTTGGTTGGCACCAGGATTCGGGATATACGCAGACGCAGCCTCTGGCATACATCACCTGTTGGACAGCGATCAGCCGTACGTTTATCGATAACGGATGCATCTGGGTGGTGCCAGGCTCACATAAGCAGGGGCTGGTTGAGCATCAGTACAACGACGACGTACGCGAACATTGGGTTCATGTGGATGAGTCGCAAGCGGTAGCAGTGCAGATGCAGCCAGGCCAAGTGGCGATTTTCAGTTCGTTGATGCTGCACAAGAGCGGTCCGAACATTTCCGATCAAGTGAGGCAGGCGTACGTGCCGCAGTACCACGTACCGGAGGCGATCAAGACGGACACCGGCAAGCCGTTCGGCGATCAGTATCCGGTTTTGCGCCGCGGCCGGCCGTGTCAGGACGAAAGAGCGTCAAGTTAGTTGGCGGTTAGCCGCCGGGCGAGATGAATCTGTACAGCACGGCGCCGGGGCCAATGCTGTCCAGGTCACCGGCCAACTCGGACTGCAACTGTTCGTAATCTTGGACCGGTGGGGACGGCTCCAGTTCGGCCGGGTGTCGCGACTGGGCAAGCCCCAGCGAGCCATTGCCGGTCACGGTCACTACCCACCGGCCGGGTGTCAGGCTGCGATAGACCGCCTTGCCGTAGGCGTTCGGCTGACGCTTCCAATCGACTTGGGCCAGTGCGTCGTCGATTACGATAGCGTCGCGGGGGGGGGTGTCTGAGTCGTACACGCGGCGAATCCACAACCGGCCGTCCGCCACGACGTAATCGACGTAGATCTCACCGGAGGGATCATAGGGCGTGTCAATTTTTTTTATCAGCCCTGCGACATTGCGTACCACCACACAAAGTTTCTGGTTTTCCACGAGCAACTCAGTGACCGCGGTGTGTTTGACAACCTGATTATAGGTGTCAGCCAGTTGCCGGTACGCCTGACCGACTTGTTTCAGGCGTTGGTGATATACGTCGGCCCGCATCTGTGATTGGGCGATGCGATAGGCTCCTGTCGCGATGACAGCGGCAATTGCAATCGTCAACAGCAGAGAAAGGCGGCGCATCATGGTTCGCCGGTGGTTGTCGCGGACAATGTATCCCCCCAATCATCGGCGTTTGTAGCCGTGAATGGTGAACGTGGAATGCGCAAAAAAGACCGGTCAAGGCGTTAAGGTGAGCCAAGCAGGCCTTGCCTTTACCGCCCTGCCGGTCGCGATCGCCCCTCACCTAGCTCGGCATACCCCAGAGGTAACAGTCCCCTACGCCCCTAGCCGAGCCACATGTGATCCCGCTTTCGCTTACATACGCACATGGCGTGCCAGCACATGTGGATGCAGCTGTAAATCATCTTGCCGTTGGGCGTTACAGCTTTGCGGTAGATTTTGTGATTGTCGGTTGCGATGGGCTATTGGGTGAGATGGCCCACGGTGGGTTACCCATATCTGGAGAAAATGTCACAGGCCGGTCAAGGCTTTTTTAGTTGGTATTTGCGGATTCGATAGCGTAGGTGATCGCGACTGATTCCCAGGGCCCTGGCGGCCGCCGATTGATTCCAGCTGGTCTCGTTGAGGGCGGAGACGATCATCCCCCGCTCCTGGTTGGCCAGTCTGGATTCAGTTTCAGTGTCGGATTGTTCTGCGTTGGAGTCAATGGCGTTGCTTTGTACGGCCATCTCGGGGGGCAGGTCGTCGAGTGTGATCTGTCCACCGCTGGCGAGCAGCGTGCAACGTTCGATGATGTTACGCAGTTCACGAATGTTACCCGGCCAGTGATAGCCAAGCAGTCCGTTCATTGCTTCGGGGGTGATCGTCGATGGCGCAACGTTGAGGTTGGGCGCAATCTGCTGCACGAAGTACTCGATCAACTGGGACAGGTCGCCAAGTCGCTGCCGCAGCGGGGGAAGTTCTATGGGAAAGACATTGAGGCGGTAGAACAGGTCTTCGCGAAATCGGCCCTGCTGCATCTCCTGTTTAAGGTCGCGGTTGGTGGCGGTGATGATGCGTACGTTGCAAACAATAGTCTGTGTGCCGCCCACGCGGACGAACTCACGCTCTTCGAGAACGCGCAGCAGTTTTACCTGCATGGATTGAGCAATTTCGCCCAGTTCATCGAGAAACAGCGTGCCGCCGTCGGCCAATTCGAATCTCCCCAGCTTACGCTGGTCGGCACCTGTAAAGGCGCCTTTCTCATGGCCGAAAAGTTCGCTCTCCAACAGGTTTTCGGGCAAGGCAGCGCAGTTGACTGCAATAAATGGCTTGCCCCTGCGATCGGAAAAATTGTGAATGGCACGGGCGATCAACTCTTTGCCTGTGCCCGTTTCGCCGGTGATCAGCACGGTGGTCTGCGTGGCCGCAACCTTTCGGCTCAGTTCGAGGACGTGCTGCATCGGTTTGGACTGGCCGATGATGCTGGGGGCAGGCAGCGATTCACGAAACCCGCGGTTATCGCGGCTGATCCGGTCGTATACCTTGCCGCTGCGTACGGCTGCGGCGGCCAGGTTGGCAAAGATCTGGGCCAGTTCGACGTCAGTATCGGAAAACGACTGGCGATTTTGGGGGTTGATGATTTCAACGACGCCAAGGACTTCCTCGCGATGGATCAGGGGTGCGGCGATGAGGCACTGGGTGCGCATGTGTGTCTTAGCATCCACGCCGTCGAAGAAGTGACGATTGCGTTTGACGTCGGTGACCTGGACGGCCCGGCCGGTGCGCATCGCCTGACCGGCGATGCCCAAGGTGGCGTCAAATCGCTCACCGACCAGTTGGTCGCCTTTGGGCCCGGTGACGGTATGGAAGACCAACTCATTGCGATTGGCGTCAAGCAGCAGCACACTGGCAGATTCGGCATCGAACACGGTCATGGCCTGATTGGTAACCTGTACCAGTACCTGGTCCAGTTCCGGCACGCTGATGATGGCGCGGCTGGCTTCCAGTAATGCCAACAGGGATGAACGATCCAGCGATGATGTGCCATGATCCATCGTTTGGCGGTTCCACTGTTACGGATGAGCCGAGTCGGCCAAGGACTGGGGAGGGATTCTAACCCTTAATTGCCGAATATAGAATGCGGGAGATTAGTTATTTCACGTTCTGTCGGTGAAAAACCATTGTTTTAGGGCAAAACAGCGGTTTCATCTGCTGAATCTCAATGGCTTTTGTCCTGATCGCCTTGCCTGTAATGACTTGCCTCAAATGCAGGCTGTTGCATATGGGAAATCCAGGTTGAACATTTGCCGGGAGTTCTACCGGTGGAGGGTTGCGATTTGAAGTCACTTATCGGCGACAAGGCGACTGTCGGCAACCAGTACCAGCGGGACCGATCGCTCATCGACACTGCTGCCGTTGCGGTCGGAAACCCGTACCTTGAGCAGGTATTTGCCGACGCTGAGATTGGCAGGTAGGCGAACCAGTTGCCGCACGAAAAAATCCTTGCGGCGGTTGCGGCATTCATCGAGCACATCTTCGGGCGGATGTTGCCAGACCATGGTACCGCCGGAAGCGGTGTAGAGTTCAAGTTCCTGGGCCAAGTGAACCTGGAAGCGATCTTTAGCGGTATCCAGTACGCGGAAGTGGTCCAGTTCCACGTAGATGATCAACGGGTTCTCGCGGCCGGCAACGAAGTGGTTATCTGCAAATTCGTCATAGACGCCAAAACTGTGAACGGTCTTGACCAGTCTCACTGTACGAATTTCGATGGGGCTGTCATCTTGTAGGCGGTCGAGATGGTCGGCGATGGCGCTGGGTTCAAGTCTGCCGTCGCCGGTCGCTGCGTCCTTGCGCAGGGCCAGCAACAGTTGGTGGTACTTGGAAAGTTTCTGTTGCTGCTGGTCATCTGGCTGTGTCCATGTGCCATCGTCGAATTGACCCTCACCTGCTATGGCTTTCAGCGTGGTGACGAGCATGGCCTTGAGCAGGGGTTTGATGGCGTCGTCGTCAGCGATGGCCTGTCGCAGTTGTCGGAAAAGTTGTGCGTGGCTGGTGGTGGGTTGTCTGCGGTTGTCGTCTGCGGACAGACTAGGCGCGGCCACATCAGCGTGGTTGGGTGCGACATCGTGAGGCGTCTGTCGAGGGCGAGCGGACTGGGAGCGGCGATTGTGGTATTGCCGGGCGTGGGGATCAAGGTTGTCGATCCATTGCACACTACGTTGCCACTGAGCATTGGGCGTATTGGGGCTCTTAGAATCGCTGACACGATCGGCGAAGGTGGCGGCCTGTTGGGACAGACCACCAACTTCTTGAGCCGGTGTCGGCGGCACAGATGAGATCGGTTCGACGGTGATCTGAGATTGGAAATCGGCGCGACTCGCGGCGGACTGGTCTGTGGAGCAGCCGATGCAGGCCGTGGCGAGGACGAAGGCCATCGAAATGCGTGTTGCAATGCCAAGTCCGGACGTGCGGTGCATGATGCTTCCTGCGTTGTGACGGGCCGGATTGGCGCCGAACCCGTCCGCTCATCCATGAGCGTGCGGCACGTTGTTGAACTGATCTCTAGGGGATTTCATCGGCCAAAGTGGCGCAGAAACATTCGATGTTTCGCATGACTTGGCCGTAGCTGCGCTTGCTGCGGACATCATAGTGGATGATCCGGTCGAAAAGCTGGTCAACGGCATGTGGGGTGAGCCGGGCCATAGCGGTCGTGAAGGCAACTTGGCGAGTGCCCCACAATTTCAGAGCCGAGGCGATCTGGTGGTCGCCGGCCCCTTGACGCTTCATCACCAGGCCCGTGTGCAGTTTGCGCACAAGGTCAGCCACGAAGTACGCCACCTGCGTGTCGGACTTGCGTGACAGTTCGACCAATTCGTGAATCTTGTTGATGGCCTGTCCTCGCCCTCGCTTGGGATCGGCAAGAGCAGCCAACACGACCTCCTGGATGGCCCAAGCCTCTTCGTCGCTGCTGCGACCGGCCACTTGGTCTATCAGGTCGGGCTCGATCGCCTGATCCTCGCTGACCAGCATCGCCAGTTTCGCCAATTCGCTTTCCAACGTCAGCAGGCTAGTGCCCAGCCTGTCAATGAGTAGTTGGGCAGCAGCGTTGGTCAGATTGCGATTGTGCTGCGTTTTGGCCAGTTGGACAAGGCGGGGCCTGACCTGCGGCGATTTCAACGGGTCACACTTGATCAGCATCCCGACTTTTTCGATCAGTTTGTCCAGTTTGCTCTTGTACCAGCGGGAACACTGGAACACGAGCGTGGCGTGATCAACGGGGCTTTGAGCGTAACGTTCAAGAAGGTGGCGGTTGGCCGAGACAAACGGATCAGCTTCGTCGATGACCACGATTTTGTATTGCTGCATCAGGCCAAAGCTACGTAATTCGTCGAGTACGTCTGCCGCTTGGCAGCTCTTACCGTCGAAATTGATCACATCAATGCGGTCGTGCTCCTGCTCCATGGCGGCGCGCAGGCGACCCATGGCCTCTCGATTGAGCGCATATTCGGCGCCATACAACACGAGTATGCGGGTGGCGGCGTCGGGGGCGGACTTAAGTTTGGACTTAGCCATTACCTGCTGTGTCCACGGGGATATCTGAACTTGTCTGGCGACCACGGGTGACGGTATGCCTGCTTGGCCACAGCGCGGACCTGGGCCATCACTTGTGGGTCAATGGTTGGTCTAAAGGGCAGTCGCGGGGCGGTGACGACCTGGTCGAGGAATTTAGCTGTGGTGTTGATGGTTTTGCTGATCACGGATGAACTGACGTTGTCCAGGTTGTCGTGCACGCTATGCAGAGTCCAGTACCCGTCGGTCATGATGCTGGGTCGGCTAAGCCATATCGAGGGTGTACCGCAAATGTTGAGCGGAAAGTGATCGCTGTAGGGGGTGACGGTGCGACAGATATTTGCCTCGTGTCCGTGGCGGCGCCAACAGTTGCGCACCAGTTTTTCCAGGCCCGCTGTGCCGGTGACATTAAGCACATCCGTGCCGGCACAGGTGGCGATGGCGTCGGCGTTGATGGCCAGTAGGCATTGTTTGCGCTGTTTTTGGGAAAGAGAACGCATGTACAGGTAGGCACCGATACTGAGTTTCTCCTCGACACCGTAGCTGATGAAGCGAATGGTGCGGCGCGGCCGACGGTATGCAAAAAGGCGTGCCAGTTCAAGGGTGAATACGACGCCGCTGGCATTGTCATCAGCGCCGACGTTGCCCCAGACGCAGTCGTGGTGGCCGCTAACGACGATGACCTGGTTCGGTCGAGTGCTGCCGGTGATTTGGCCGACGACGTTTTGACTCGTAGCGGCAAATGTTTTTGCTTTGATCGTGATATGGACATCGAGCGGTTCGTTTTGGATCAAGCGGACCAGGTGGACGGCATCGAGGTAAGCGATGCTGGCGGAGGGGATATCGAATCCGTCGACCCATTGAGGAGCCCAACCGGCGGTGATGGTCCATCCGTAAGGGATGCGGTCATCGACGGTGAGCAGGCCTGCCAGTTTGCTGCGTAGCAGTCGGCGTTTGACCTCGTCGTTACCCAGTGAAAGCGAGCCGATGAGCAGGCCTATTTTGCCTCGCAGGTTCTGCTTGAAATCCAGTTCGCCACCACTTTGCAAATAGACCAGTTTGCCGCGGACTCCTTTAGCGGTTGTGGACCTGCTAAAGCAGGCGGGTCGGGCCGTGGTGACCTTTCGGGAACGTTTGCCGCGACCGACTTGAACGGCGCAGGATGAGTAGGTCCAGTTGGGAAACTCGAATTGGTGTTGATGGATGTCGGACAGGCCGAGAATCCGAAACTGATTTTCAATATAGTCGGCGGCGCGTTGCTCACCGTCGGTGCCGCTGTAGCGCCGGCCGATTTGGTTGCACAGCATGTCCCAGTGGCGGCGGATGTGTGCGTGGCTGGCGGTGGAGATCTTAGCCATGATGTATCTCACGCGTCAGTGTACAGTTGAAACGATACAGTGACGCAGCAAATCGTCAATCACATGACGGATGACCAACTGAGAATCTGGCGGATTCCCATTAGCGGTTTAGTCGGTTTATGTTGGGGGGTTACCGATGATAAGACCGTGTTGAATGACGGGGATGGGCTCGCCATCGGGGCCATCGATGAAACCAGCGAGCACGCCGGCGACTATGACGGTGCCAGGACCGGTGGTTTCGATCAAGCGGGCGTCACTGATGACCAGTTGCTGCTTGGACTTTCCAAATTTGAATATCTGAAGGCGTTTCTCCTCACCGCTCAGACGGATATTACGCACTAGATTACCGATGGCGATGATGGGTGCACCGATCTGTTCGGTTTCGCTGGAAAAGAATCTGTGGGCTTCCCCGTTGAGCAGCTTCTGCAAGCCCCGGGTGTTTTTTTCGAGCGCCTCGCTAAGGGCGTGTTTGGTGAAATTTGTCGCATCTTTGTAACGTGGGTGCAGGGGATCGGCTCCGGCCAGCGTGGTGACCAATATAGCGGCAACCTTGTTCAGGTTGCCGCGATGCTGGATCAGCGTGCCCCTACAAGTAGGGCAGAGGCGTGTTTTGGTGACGTATTTGGGATGGGCAACGGGCCCCTCGTAGGTATAGCCGTCCTGTACACGTTGACGGATGATTCCTTTGTTGTTGCAGGTCTTGCAACCGATGGCGTTTCGTAAGGCCTGCGCAGCGGTGATGAGCTTTTCCGGATCACCGTCAGTTTTGATGATCACCCGAGGGAATGAACCGGAGGCTGGGCGCACTTGACTGTATTGCACGGCGGCCTTGGCGAAGGTGAGTGGCTGATCCGGCTTGCTTTTGAGTAGCTCGCTGATGTG
>CAUZAW010000021.1:0-19390 GCA_963577735.1 Phycisphaerae bacterium
CGGGGGGGCGGGGTGCCTAACTGCGGACGGCACGATCTATTTCGGCGGCGCTAACCAAGGGGCAAAACAGGAACAGCTGTGCTTTTTTGCGTTCGAACCACCGGGGTGATCATGTGGTTTTGAGAAAATATATCATCGCCGCAGTTGCTCAATAAGCTTGCCCCCTGCTGGCACAAGCAGATGGCCGGTAATTTGTAGTATCAAGCCAAGAGTTGGATAGGTGAAGGTAGTCCACCGATGACAACTGCCGAGATACAGGGCAATCGGCTAATTATCCCGCACGAGAACTGGCGGTCGAAAAAAATTTACGCCTACTGTCCGTCGTGTGATGACGTGTTTGGGGTACCCAAAGGGGAATCGCTCAACTGCACGGGCTGTCGGCGAGCCTGTCGCGACGTGTTCGAGCACCTGGTCGAGCGGATCAACACTATCTGGCGGTTTTTCGAGCACATGCGTGTTCAGGACGGGCCGTTTGGCCTGTTCCGCGAATCGGATTATCCAAACCCGTGGTCGCTTCAGGCGACTTACCGCGCGTTAGAAACACGCTGGTCGCTGGTTGAATACGGCTTCGAGGAGCCGTATACGCCTTGGCAGATTGACGAGTGGGTACAGACGATCCTGTCGTATGCGCATCCTGAGAGCGGTCTGATAGAAGAACCGTTTGCTGCGGAGCAGACCAGCAGGTCACAAGAGTTTTTTGGCACGATGTACAACCTGTCCAACCGGTTGGCGGAAGTGTTCAAGAATATGGACAAGCCCGATGTGTACCGTGTGCCGTTACAACAATTGCAGCATTACGATCACCTGACCAGCAGGCAAAGCACCTTGGACTTTCTCGTGCGTGACCTGTGGCACACCAATCCGTGGGGGATGGGGGCGCAGACGTCCTATCAGGTTGATAGGCACGAGCGGATTCTCCACGAGACGAACCAGCCTGACGATGGCATGGTGGATTTGGTGCACCACTGGCTCGACGAGCACCAGGACCCGCAAACCGGCTACTGGTTCGGCAGCAAGGCAACGATGAACACCTCGGCTTGCGGCGCCTACAAGTTGATCTGTTGGCTGTACCGGACGCGCAACTGGAAGATCAATCACCTTGAGAAAATAGTGGACACGACGCTCGGATTACAAACGCCGCGAGGTGACTTCGGAGACAATGGTTATTCCTGTCGCGTGTGGGACCCGATGTTGTTGCTGAAGGTGGGCATGGATCGACTGGACGACTATCGGCAAGAGGAGATTTTCGACGCCGCGGCTCGCGTGTTTCTAAATGTCATAGACCATTGGTCGGATGAGGAACATACTTTCACGCAGGACAAGTCCAAGCCGGCGCGTATCCTCGATCTGATGCAGTGGGCGGTCGTGCTGTACATTGGCGAATTTCTGTTGGGCGTACCTATTTTCGGCAACGAATAAGCGGCGTAAGGTCTCTAGCGGTCATGGGCGTTTCTGCACCCGTCAATATAAGCGATACGCAGCGGCCCCAACCTTACGGACCACCATCGCCGCGTGTACCTGGCGGTCTACTCGGCCGAGCCGATTATGGCCCGTGATGGGTCGGCCCCGCTCTATTTTGCCGATACATTTTTATCAGGCGGCAACAGGGTCGATCAATGACGGCTTGAGTATTTTGCATGGCCACGCAACGCGTACCTATTCTCGTTTATCACCACGTGTATCGCGACGATGCGCCCGAGTTGGCGGCCGCGACGTTTGAAACCGGCGCGGGCATCATCGGGGAAAAGCAGTTTCGAGGGCACTTGCAGTACCTGGCGGATCAACAGTGGCAGGTGGTCTCGACCTCCCAGGTGATCGATTGGATCGCCAGCGGCTCAACATTACCAGAAAGATCCGTTGCCTTGCACTTCGATAACGGCTGGCTGGATACGGCCACGGTGACGCTGCCGGTCCTGAAGGAATTTGCCGTGGCGGCCACCTGTTTTCCCATTACGGACGGCTTGGAGGCGGCCTCGCAAGGCCGTTCGGCGGCTGTACGCACTTTGACCGAGGGCGTCATCGAAAAGCCGTTTATGACCTGGGACCAGGCGGGCCAGTTGCTTGACGCCGGCTGGGAAATTGGGGCGCACACCGCCACCCATTGCAAGGTCGCTGACAAGCACGCTGTCGAAGGCGATCAAGCCGTCACGCATGAGGTGCGTACGTCGAGCGAGCTGTTCAAAACACACCTCGGATTTGTACCTGAACATTTTGCTTATCCCAGCGGTTCTCGCAACGACTGTACGGACAAGTTGCTCTCGCGATGCTACCAGTCGCTGCGCCTGTGGCATTTCGACTGGCCCATCCACTGGACATTTACTGATCGTGATACGTCTCTGCAGGCGGTGGATTGTCAGAATATTGATTTGCGCGTGGCGGTTGATGATTTCAAGTGCATTTTTCGCGAAGCTCTGGCGTCGTGACAGGATTCTTAAATGGCAAAAAGCCAAACCAAGTTTGACGGCGGCGCCGATCCCCGATTGGTCGCCGCAGGATATCACCAGCGCACCAAGCACCACTACGATCGTTATGCCAATTCGCCTGGCCACATGGACTGGGACACGCAGCCCGAACCGTTTCGCCGTTTTATCGGCGCGGAAATGATCCAGCTTCGGTTTCCCGAAAGCGATCAGACGCCGTCGTACGATCTGCTGTACGAACCTAGTGCGATCGAACCTCAGCCGGTCAACATTGATTCGTTGTCGGCGTTTTACTTTTACAGCCTGGCGTTGTCGGCGTGGAAGCAGTATGGGGCGTCGTCGTGGGCGCTGCGTGTCAATCCCTCAAGCGGCAATCTGCACCCGACGGAAGGCTACCTGCTGTTAGGCGCCCTGGAAGGCATCGCGGCGGCGCCGGGGCTTTACCATTACGCACCGAAAGAGCATGGGCTGGAACATCGTGCCCGCTTTACCGACCGGTCATGGTCACAGTTGATGTCAGGCTGGCCGGAAAATGGTTTCTTTGTGGCATTGAGCACGATCTTCTGGCGTGAAAGCTGGAAGTACGGAGAGCGGGCGTACCGTTACTGTCAGCACGATACGGGACACGCATTGGCGGCGCTGCGTTTGGCCGCGGCGTTGTTGGGATGGCGATTGGTGGTGATAAATGATTTGCCGGACACGCAATTAGAGAAACTGTTGGGGCTTGATCGTGACGATGCTCAGCGTGAGCATGAACAGGAATCGCCTCAGTTGCTTGCGGCTGTCGTGCCACATCATGATTTGGTCAAACATGGGGCGATTGATATTCTCGACGCGGCTGACGACGGCCAATGGTTCGGTGCGGCTAATCAGTTGAGCCCCGACCACCGTGCGTGGCAAGCGATAGATGTTGTGCAGCAGGCATGCCGCAGGCAGTCCAACTGGCAGTTGACGACTGACTTCACCGCTGGCATTGCGCAGGCCATCTCCTATGAGCCGTGCCCGTATTCAGCCGGCAGCATTATCCGCCAGCGCCGCAGTGCTTTGGACATGGACGGCCAAACGCCGGTCACGCAGCATCGCTTTTATGCGATGCTATCCCGTGTGGTGCCCGGTTTGTGTCCGGTTCCTTGGGACGCGGTTGCCTGGCCGATCTGTACGCACCTGGGATTGTTCGTCCACCGCGTCACTGATTTAACGGCAGGCCTGTACGCGCTGGTGCGCGATCCGTCGCAGTTAGATGCGCTGCGGGGTGCCCTGCGAAGCGAATTCGTGTGGCAGAAGCCGCCGGGCTGCCCCGAAGCACTACCGTTTTATCTGTTGGCGGCAGGCGACTGCCAAGGTATGGCTGCTCGGATCAGTTGTCATCAGCATCTGGCCGGCGCCGGCGCGTTTAGTCTCGGCATGTTGGCGAACTTCGACGACGCGTTGAGCCGCTACGGAGCACCGATGTACAGGTACCTGTTCTGGGAGGCCGGCGTGATCGGGCAGGTGCTCTATCTGGAAGCCGAGGCCGCGGGCTTGCGCAGCACGGGCATTGGCTGCTTCTTCGACGACGCGGTGCACGAAATATTGGGTATCACCGGCACGAGCTTCCAGTCGCTCTATCATTTTTCCGTCGGCGGCCCGGTGGAAGACCGTCGATTGACGAACTTGCCTGCGTATCGCAACAGCGTCAACGTGACACCGGTCAGTTAGGGGCAGTCCAATTTCGCGCGTCAAGTTCGTTTACCAGTTGTCGAATGCGAACTGGAATCTGATCGTCACCGTTACCGGTCGGGCGGGTCTCGAACAGGGTCGATTTTCTGTTGTTCAATCGCACCTGGCGCAAAGACGTATCCGTCCTGGGCGTAGCGAGCGACCAATTCATTTAACTCAATGTCGTTGACATCGGTTTCCCGTAATGCGACGAACGTTGTCACATCCATGGGTTACATCCTCACGCTCCGTGCTACGGGTTGCTTTCGTGGCTGTCGCTGAGCAGGGCTTGTGCCCAGCCGACACCGATCGCCGCGCCGGCGACAGCCGAGGATGCGTAATGGATCGGTAGCGCCATGGCCGGCCCCTGGAGGCCTTGCAGCGGCGTTAGTGACGAATCTCTGGCTGCGGCAAGTAACTGCTGTGTCGTGTCGAATCGACAGGCCACAAATACGTACGCCGCTATCGCCACTATCAAGGGGCTAAGCAGAATACCGGTCGGATTGGCGTCCGGAAAGAGCAGATGGCCGACCAGTCCGCCAAGCGCAAAGGCGATGGCCAGGCCAATGACCACCTGCTTGGTGTCGGGCACCGGAACGATGAACAAACACATTACCGTGCTGACAACCGCACAAATCAGCCCTGAAAGAACCGACTGGCGATCGAGGCGTCGCCAGGCGGTAGCGGTGTCCGGCCCATTGTCTTCGGGCAGGGACCAGCGTTGTCGCAGAGGCTGGCGGAACTTGCCGATAGCCATGATCAGCAGTACCAGCGGCAAATGCCAGACGGCAGTTTCCAGGACCAATTTCAGATACGCCTGCGGCAGTTCGGTACCAGCTTCGTGGATGGCTCGATCCCACCAGCCTTCGATCGATCCGCCATTGGCAGTCAGCGTCACCAGTGCCGCCGCTGTGACGAAAACGCCCGTCAAGGGGTTGGCCCATGTCGAGATCGCCATCGCCATCAATAACGCTGGAACGGCCGCGGCGATGGTGAGCACAGAGGCGATTAGCGGCCCGCTTCTTGCAGAAAAGAGGCTGATCCCAGGCGAACCATCGGCTGCGATCAGTACCGGCTTGGTCGCCAGCCACACCAGCCCGCAGAGTACTACGGCCGCGGCAATGAACAGGCGCTGACGCAATGTCGGTGGCATGAGTCGTCTCTCAGGCGCAACGTGGAGTACTTTAAAGGTATCCAGCGTATGTTGCAGGGCGGCTTGTCATAACCATTCGAGTAATTGCGGGGCAAAGTAGGTGATGATCAGGTCGGCGCCGGCGCGTTTGATGGCATAAGTTGTTTCGAGAGCGGCCTGTCGCAGGTCGATCCAGCCTCGGTCGGCTGCGGCGTGCAATTGGGCATACTCGCCACTGACATGATAAGCCGCCACCGGGATGTTGCACGCCTGGCGAACCTGGTGGATCACGTCGAGGTAAGTCACCGCGGGTTTGACCATAACCATATCGGCGCCTTGCGCCAGGTCGGATTCCAGTTCGACGCGCCATTCACGGTTGCGGCGATAGTCCATCTGGTAGCCATGGCGGTCGCCGAACGCCATGGCGCCCTCGCCGGCCTCACGGAAGGGGCCGTAGAAGTTAGAGGCATACTTGACGGTGTAGGAAAGGATGGCCACGCGCTGGAAGCCGTTTTCGTCCAAAGCGCGTCGAATTGCGCCGACTTGACCGTCAATCATCCCGGAAGGCGCCACAACGTCGGCGCCGGCCTCTGCCTGGACCAACGCGGTCTGGGCCAGTAGGTCCAGGGTGCGGTCATTGTCGACGATCCAATGTTCGTCGTCACACAATGCGCCGCAGTGGCCATGGTCCGAGTATTCGCAAAAGCACAGGTCCGCGTACACGATCACGTCGAGGCCCGCCTGACGCACCGCCGCCAGGGCGCGGTTGACCGGCGCCATTGTGTCACGGGCGAAGCTGCCCGTTGCGTCTTTCTTGGCTTTAGGCGTAACCCCGAACAGAATGAACTGGCGTAGCCCCCGCTGGGCCAGGGTCCGAATAGTGTTCACGGCCACGTCCACCGGCATCTGGCTGACGCCGGGCATAGACGCTACCTGTTGGGCTTCATCGCTGTCGGTGATGAATAGCGGCAGGATCAAGTCCTGGTGGCCAAGGGTGACCTCGGCTACAGCGTCGCGTAGTCTCTGTCCGCGCCGCAGTCGCCGCGGGCGGGATTGGAGGTCCTCAGGGTGGGTCATGGGGATATTTTAACCGATGCCTGCCGCCGGGCTTGACTGGTGTGGCGGCGGGCCAATAAAATCATTCTGCTTTTACCGGTCCTGACGGCTGGGGCCAGTTGCCGATGTGGGGGCGGTATTGATAATGGGTTGCAAGGGCTACGATGTTCGTACCCTGTCGGGCGAGCGTGTCGCCCTGCCAGTGAATGCGATTAAGAGCTTTGCATAAGACGCACTTAAGTAACCAGGGGTACCGGCCCCCGTTCGTCCATGGCGGTTTAACCGTTCAGGATTTTGGTACTCTATACGGGCAGGGTGGTTTACGGTTGTGGTCCATATCATCCAATAACGTTATTGTTTGCTAGGAGTTAGTGATGAAGTTTAACAAGGGATTTACCCTGATAGAGCTCTTGGTGGTGATAGGGATCATCGCGGTGCTCATAGGTATTTTGCTGCCGGTGCTGGGCAAAGCGAAAACTGCCATGCGAAAAGGGGAAAACAACACACGTATCCGAACAATTCAGCAGCAAATGGTGCAATACGCCATGGGCAACAGCGGCCACTATCCGGGTCGCGGTCTTCCTGACATGGAGATAATGGCCGGACACCCGGTGTCGGTCAGTGCATGGTGGTCCTCCCCTGCCCGTTTTCAAATGCTTCTGGACGGGCAATATTTGAGTGCCGACTACCTTATCAGTCCGGGCGAACTTGATGAGGGCAAGACCCCCAACAGCCAGTTGATGTATCAGAGTACCGCGGAGGACCATTATTCTTATGCGTTGTCTAGACTCTGGTGTCCGCCTCCCTGCATAGAGCCCGAGGTGACCAACAGAAGCGAGGGGCGCCAGTTTGAATGGCGAAACACGATGAACTCCCAGTCGCCGGTCGTGGCGGATCGTAATATTGCAGAGGGACTTGACAAGACAGATCCGCATTCCAGCAACGGAGCCGACGCCCGCAGCATCTGGTCCGATAGCCGCTGGCAGGGTGGTGTGGCCTACAACGACGGGCACGTTGTCTTGGAGGGCAGCAACTTTTTGCCTGGAGAGACGCGCTTTGACAATGTGACCCGTGCCGCTGGTACAGATGATCTATTCAACGAAGATGAATACGGCAACTCATCGCCGGCACAGGACTACAACGCACATATGATCTACCATCCGTGATCGGGCTTGTCCGCCTTGGCGGGGCGTTGAGGGCGGCCTGTAATATTGAAATCCTGTGTTGTTGAGCTTACGGCAGCGATGAGTTGTTTGGGAGACGCTTCGGTCATCGCAAAGTGTGATATATATATACCTATATATAAATGCCTTATGTCTATTGGCCCCGTTTTGTCCATTCTTGGGCAGGGCATATTTTGCACAATTAACTTTTGTGCAGGCTGGCCAAACCGTCAAATTAAGTATTGACGCCGGTGGAGAAGGCTGTAAAATATAGATGTGGAAATTATGCAGCTAGCGGCAGCTAGCGCGTGGTTAGAGGATGGGTAGCCGGTTTATTATTTGGTACAGCCATTATCCCGTCTAGTTAGACTATCCGGTCGGCTCGCCAGAGCCTCAGCCACGCACCTGCGGGGGGATTTGTTGGTGGTATGTATTTAAGGTTTAGTCAGGGCGCGCGTGTCGCCTTGGAGTGTGCGTGAGCAGGAAGAATTTGACAAACACGGCCAAAACTCAGGTATTTATCCGTTTGTACTTCGCCGGTATTCGGCGAACCTGAATGACGGCCCAGGTTTGTTCGCGGAATGTCTCGCTCACAAGGTGGTTAAAGGATTCCTTTTTTTCAGGAGCAACAGTCATGATGAGTAAGAAAAGAGCATTTACGCTGATCGAGCTCTTGGTAGTGATCTCGATCATCGCATTGCTGATCGGCATTCTGCTGCCGACCTTGGGAGCGGCCCGCAAGACAGCGCTGCGCATGAAGAGCAATGCGCGAGTTCGTGGCATTCTCGCCGCGTGCATCCAGTATTCCCAGAGCAACCAGGACAGCTACCCGGGGCTGGGCAAGGACGAAGCGACCTACCCGACGGACTTTGATCACGCGGGGCGTCGGTACCAGATCATGCTCGACGGCCAGTTTTTCACCGCTGAGTACATCGTGAGCCCGGCAGAGACCAGCAAAACCCCCAATAGCTCATTGATGGCTGGAACTCCGACGAACCACTTCTCATACGCGATGCTGCAGATTGGTGATTCGACTGCCGATGCAGGGCGTCGTAACGAATGGGCGGCGACACTCAACAGCGAGGCGCCGGCAATCTTTGACCGCGAGACGGCTGCCGGTACCGGTACTGACGCTCGCAGTATCCACTCCGACACGGATTGGCGTGGCAGCGTGGCTTACAATGACAACCACACGCTATTCGAGACCAATAACCTGATTTCCAACGAAACGCGTTTTGGTAACACTGCCAATGCCACAGGTACCGATGACCTGTTTGCCGATGAAGTACTTACTGTTGGTTACAACGCAGACGATAACTATGAATGATCGAGGCGTGTCGGCCACCTGAGCCGGCTACCGCAGCGAATTTTTCGACCGGCCGCCCTGTTGGGGCGGTCGGTTGTTTTTTTTGCAGGCCCCGTTTACTGGAAGAACTGCCTAGTAGGCCTGCCCGGCATGGTTGGCCGATCGGGAAGTGGCTTGGTCGATGGCTCGCTCAGCAGCCCGTCGCTGCATCCAATACCCTTTTCAATGGCTCGTGGTCTATGAGCCAGTCTCTGGGGCCGAATATCCCCTGCGCGCTTGACGGCGAAGCCCAGTGGCGGTATCAGTTCACCATGGAAGACAATCCCACAACATTAAAAATAACCCCTGTCGACGCTGCCGGCGATAGTTTCGCTGCGCCAGGCGACGCGTCCAAGTCAGCCAGGGCTACCGTCGCCGCCAAGGCGATTGCCGACGGCATCACGTTTGACGACGTGTTGCTGATGCCGGCTTACAGCGAGGTCGTGCCGGCAGAAACGGATGTTTCGACCAGCCTGACCAGACGCATTCGGCTCAACATCCCGCTGCTGTCTTCGCCGATGGATACGGTCACTGAATCCGCTTTGGCCATCGCGTTGGCGCAGGAGGGCGGCGTCGGTGTGATTCACAAGAATCTTGCCGTGCAGGACCAGGTGCGTGAGGTGGTCAAGGTCAAGAGGTCGGCCAACGGCGTGATTACCGACCCGGTGATCCTGGCCCCGGACGCGCCTGTGGGTGATGTGCGGCGGGCCATGTCCGAGCAGAATATCTCCGGCGTGCCCATCACCGAAACCGGGCTGCGTGACGGCAAGGTTGTCGGCATCATTACCCGGCGGGACATGATGTTTCTCGATGATCAGGAGCAGACCATTGGCCAGGTCATGACCTGTGAGCGGCTCGTCACCGCCGAGCCCGACACCACGCTGCAACAGGCTGAGTCCATCCTCAATAAAAACAAGATTGAGAAGATGCGCCTGACCGGCCTGATCACCATGCGCGACATCGCCAAGTTGCACCAGTTCCCGCTTTCCTGCCGCGATCAGCGGGGACGTTTGCGCGTCGGGGCGGCGGTGGGCGTGCACGATTACGATCGTGTTGGGGCCCTGATCGGTGCGGAGGTGGACGTGATCGTCGTCGATAGCGCACACGGGCACAGCCGCAACGTCATCGATACGGTCAAGCAGATCAAGCAGCAGTATGACATCGACGTCGTGGCCGGCAACATCGCGACATATCAGGGTGCAGCCGACCTGATCGACGCCGGTGCCGATGCGATCAAAATTGGAATCGGCCCCGGTTCGATCTGCACGACGCGGGTGGTCACGGGTGTCGGAGTCCCGCAGATCAGCGCGATTACGGAAGCCTGTCGAGCCGCTGACGCCGCCTCTGTGCCGGTGATCGCCGATGGCGGGGTGCGTAGCAGCGGTGATATTGCCAAGGCAATCGCCGCCGGCGCCTCGGTGGTGATGCTGGGCTCACTGTTTGCCGGGCTGGACGAGTCGCCGGGCGAGATGGTCATTCACATGGGCAGGCGATACAAGACCTACCGCGGCATGGGTTCGCAAGGGGCGATGATGTCCGGTTCTGCGGATCGCTATGCCCAGCAGGGGACGGCGTCGGGCAAGCTGGTGCCCGAGGGTGTCGAGGGGCGGGTGCCTTATCGCGGCCCGCTAGGCGAGTTCGTATACCAGATGGTCGGTGGATTGCGAGCGTCGATGGGCTATTGTGGTGCGGCCAACACCACGTCTCTGCGCCGCAACGCACGGTTCATTCGTGTCAGTAACGCCGGGCTCGTTGAATCGCATCCACACGATATTACCATTACGCGAGAGAGTCCCAATTACTCGGTCGAGTACAGTTCCGCAGGCGAATGAACATGGCCAGGTATGCGATCATGTGACGGCACTGACAGCATGCGGCCGGTCGCATAAAAACGGAATGCAGAGGCATGGCTGGCCACAGCAAATGGGCGAATATCAAGCACCGCAAGGCGCGTGTTGACGCCAAGCGTGGTACGCAGTGGAGCAAATGCGCCCGGGCGATCATCGTGGCGGCCAAGAACGGCGGCGCTGACCCGGCAACCAATCTCACGCTACGCTACGCTATCGAGGAGGCCCGTGCAGTCAACATGCCCAAGGACACTATCGCCAATGCGGTCAAGAAGGGCGCAGGCGAGTTGGCCGCCGAGACCTATGAAAGCATCATCTACGAAGGTTACGGGCCCAGTGGCGTGGCGGTGTTGCTGGAAATCCTCACCGATAACCGCAACCGCACCGCAGGCGAAATACGCAAAATCTTCGAGCAGCACAACGGCAACCTGGGCGCGTCCGGCTGCGTGTCCTACCTGTTCCAGACCTGGGGCCAGATCATGGTCGCCAAGGGGGCCGTCGACGACGAAAAGCTTATGGAAGTGGTCATAGACGCCGGCGGTGACGACGTGATTGACGACGATGAGTCGTGGCAAGTGTTGTGTTCGCCGGCGCGGTTCATGGCCGTTCGCCAGGCACTTGAAGCTGCCCAGTTTCCCCAGGAGAGGGCCCAGATTACGCAGATTCCATCCAGTACCATAACTTGCACCGGTGGCGATGCGCGGCGGCTGATCAATCTGCTCGAAGCGCTCGAGGAACACGACGATGTGCAGAAGGCATACGCCAACTTCGAGATTCCCGATGAGGAAATGACAGCCCTGGAAGGCTAAGCCGCCGGCTGGCCACGGTCAGCATGATCCGTTACACCGTTTATTTTGGCGGCCGCGTTCAGGGAGTGGGATTTCGCTACACTGCAAGGCGGATAGCCTCGGGTTTTGAAGTTGCCGGCTACGTGCAGAATCTGCCTGACGGGAGGGTTCGCCTTATTGGCGAGGGCGAAAAAGATCAACTCAAGGCACTTGTGGACGCAATTTGCCAAGACATGATGGGTTATATCGAGCAGCACTCGATTGAAATATCAGGGGCCACCGGCGAGTTCGGTGCTTCGGACACGTTTGATATTCGCCTGTAGCGGGTGTTTCCAAGGCAGGCACATGTTCCCGGCAGCAGTACATGGAGACCGGACCATGAAGGAAAACCATTTTCACCAGGAACTGGCCCGCGGCGGCGTGGCCATGGGCGGGTTTATGCAGATCGGCCATGCGGCTGTAGCGGAGGTGTTTGCCCGCGCCGGGTTACGTTGGGTGATGTTTGATACCGAGCACGGCGGAATCGACCTGGAGACGGGTACCGACCTGATCCGCGCCATGTCGGCCTGGCCGTGTACGCCCTTTGTGCGGCTGGCGATCAATGACAGCGCGTGGATTGCCCGTTTCCTTGATGCCGGCGTGGGCGGCATTGTTGTGCCCATGGTCAATTGTGCCGAGCAGGCAAGGGCGGCAGTGGATGCGGCAAAATATCCACCGGAGGGACGGCGTGGATTTGGCTACAACCGTGCCAATAATTACGGGGTTGATTTCGACGATTATGCAGCCAACGCCAATGGCAGTATTGCCGTGATCGTGCAGATCGAGCACATCGAGGGCGTCGAGAACATTGATCAGATTCTCGACGTAGAAGGGATCGACGGCGTGTTCGTGGGGCCCTACGACTTGACCGGTTCCATGGGTATCGTTGGGCAGATGGATCACCCGAGGATGGCCGATGCGCTCAGGCGGATCATCACCGCCTGTCGCGAACACAACGTGCCGGCGGGACTGCATGTGGTGCAGCCGCAAATTGAGCGTGTAAAAAAAGCAATTGAGGATGGTTTTCGCATCATCGGCATGAGCCTGGACAACGTGATGCTGTATCACGCGACGCGAAGTTTTGTCACTGAAACGCACCGGTTGGTGGAGAACCTTGGAGTAATGGAAAAAAAGCAATGAAGAAAGATTGGTGGGATAAAGAGTTTGTCAAACTGGTGACGTTGGGCGAAAGTACGACGGCAGGGGGATGGTCGAGTTGCCGCCCCCGCTGTTGGGCGGAGCAATTGGCGCGATTGGTCAACGAGTTTCAATGCGTGCCGGTGGAACTGGTCAATGTCGGCATCGGCGCTAACGTGGTCAGTACAAGAAGCCCCTGTTATGGGATAAGTGGCAAGCCCGCCGCCAGTGAGCGCCTGGACAAACACGTTATTGCGCACGAGCCTGACTTGCTGGCGATTTCCTATGGTCTAAACGATGCTCGTGGCGGCACGCCGATCAACCTGTTCTGCGCAGAGATGAATACCCTCATCGAACGGGTGCGTGAAAAGATCAAGCCGTTGATCATATTGCTCGGACCGTATTTCATGGTCGGGTTCAATGAGGGGTCTGGCTTCGACAAGGCCAGTCTAAAGACTTTTTACCAATACAACGACGCGATCCAGAAGTTGGCATTCAGTCAAGACTGTTTGTTCGCGGATCTTTTGGCGGCCTATGATGACGCCCATTGGCTGGTGCATAGTGACGGCGTGCATGCCAACGACCTGGGTCATCGCGTGGTCGCCAACGAGGTATTCAAGGTGCTGGCCTCGAACTGTTCGGGCCTGTCACAGGCGACCAAGGCACTGGAATCGCATATTCCACCATGGCGTGACGAATCGATGCTGAGGAAGGACTACGGTCACATTGCGGACAATGCGCGTCCATAACGCGTCCATAACGCGTCCATAACGCGTCCATAACGCGTCCATAACGCGTCCATAACGCGTCCATAAGTAAGTTCGGCTCTAAAGCTCACGACGACAACAGGATAAAGCGCAGCAGGGCGTTAACCGATTGCTATTGTATATGGGTATGAAAGGGGTCATTCTGGCAGGTGGATTGGGCAGCCGGCTTCGGCCGTTGACGCTGGTTACCAACAAGCACCTGTTGCCGGTGTACGAACAGCCGATGATTCACTATCCGGTCCAGTGCCTGGTCAATGCGGGCATAGAGGAGGTATTGATCGTCACCGGCGGCGAGCATGCGGGTGACTTTCTGAAGCTACTCAAAAACGGCAAACAGCTTGGCGTGCGTCACCTGGAATACGCCTATCAGGAGGGCGAGGGTGGAATCGCCGACGCGCTGAAACTGGCCGAGGAGTTTGCCGACGGCGGGCGAATCTGCGTGATCCTGGGCGATAACATTATTGAGAATAATATTAAACAGTCTGTCGCCGCATTTAAAAAGCAGACCTCGGGTGCCAGGCTTTTGCTCAAGCGAGTGGATGACCCGCAGCGGTTTGGTGTCGCCGAACTGGGCGAGGATAAAAAGATCGTGCAGATTATCGAAAAACCCCCAAACCCACGCAGCGACTTGGCGGTGACGGGTATTTACCTCTACGATTTTGACGTATTTGGCATCTGCCAGTCGCTCAAGCCCAGTGGGCGTGGAGAGTTGGAGATTACAGACGTGAACAACCACTACCTGCAGCGTGGTGATCTGACCTACGACGTGCTGGAAGGTTGGTGGACAGACGCAGGTACTTTTGAGAGTTTGCATCGTGCCGGTAATCTGGTGGCCAAGGGCGGAGCCAATCAGGTTTAAACAGCCCTAGCGGCCATGAGCAGAAAGGGATGTGACAAAAGTGGCTGAGTTGACCTTGCACCGTCTACGGGCGTTTGAAGGCAGCGTTGCGGATGCCTATGAGGCTGCGCACGCCGACCACGAGCCGCTGTTCGTACCCGCCCAGTTGTACGCCGACGACCGCGGCTGGTCGTTGATGAACCAGTTGCAGGGCGTCATGGGACCCGATGGTCAGGTCAATTACTCGGTGATGTACCCACAGGTGATCAAGGCTTGGCACCGACACGAGCATCAAAGCGATTTCTGGATGTGTGTGATGGGCCACATCAAGGTCGGTGTTTATCGCGAAGACGACAATTGTTCCTGGAAGATGGTCATTGGCGAGAAGCGTGCGGGTGTGCTGATCGTGCCTCCACTGCTTTGGCACGGCGCTGCCACGGTCAGCAGCCGCGACGCGGGTCTGCTTTATTACGTCACCCAGACGTATGATTCCGCCGCCCCTGACGAGCAACGTCGCGCCCACGACAGCGTCAAGGGATTTAGCTGGCAGGTTAGCCACGGATGAGCGCCGATGCACAACTGGACAAACAGCAGGGCGGTTTTGACGGGCCTGTACTGCTGATAGGCGGTGCCGGAATGCTCGGGCGCGCCTGGTCCGAGTTGTTGTCTGGTCGTGGTGTTCAGTACTTTGCCCCTGGTCGGGACCAACTCGATTTAACCAGGGCTCAGGACATTGACATCGCCATCGACCAGCGTTACCGACTAATTATCAACTGCGCCGCGTGGACTGACGTGGACGGCGCCGAAACACAATATGCAATGGCGCATCATCTCAATGCGCAGGTGCCCGGAAACCTGGCACGCCGATGCGCAGAGGTAGGTGTCCGACTGCTGCATTACAGCACGGACTATGTTTTCGACGGGCTAGCTGACAGCCCATATTCACCACAGGCGCAGCGTGTTCCGGTGAATGCCTATGGCCGCAGCAAGGCTGAGGGCGAAGAAAGGATTGAGCAGGCGGGTTGCTCGTATCTGATCATTCGCACCAGTGGCTTGTATGCGCCGTGGGGGCGCAATTTCGTCAGAACCATGGCGAAGCTGATGCGCCACCGCGACCGACTCCAGGTTGTCAACGACCAGCGGACCCGGGTAACCAGCGCCGAACATCTTGCCCAGGCAAGTCTGGCACTGATCGAGGCTGGCGCGGACAAGATTTACCACTGTTGCGGCGGTGACTGCTGCACCTGGTTCGAATTTGCCAGCCAGATCGCCAAGTCGCTGGATGTTGCATGTCATGTCGAGCCATGTACGACCGACGAATATCCCCTGCCGGCCAAGCGCCCGGCATATAGTGTCCTGGAGATTTCCGTTACTGAGCGTGTTGTTGGACTCAGCCTTCCTTGGCTGCAGCAACTTGTCCAGGTGCTGCCGCGACTGGAAGCCGATCTGACCCTATCATCGAAACGGTAGATCGTCCGGCGGGCCAGCTGATGGTGATGGCCGAGGTTGATCTCTCCGGGGCCGAACCACTATTTCTTTGATGACTACTTCTCGCTGGCAGTGCACAGCCGGGGTTTGATGCTGATCGGCGGCAGCAGTAGAATATTGTCCGCAAAGAGCGGAATTTTGTCTTACTAGGAGCCTGACGATGGCCAGCGATGCCGTGCTCGAACTGACAGACGACAACTTTGAACAGGAAGTGCTTAGCAGCGATACGCCCGTGCTGGTGGACTTTTGGGCTGAATGGTGCATGCCCTGCCGGATGTTGGCGCCGACTATCGATGAACTGGCTAACGAGTTCACTGGCCGCGTCAAGGTCGGCAAGGTGGATACCGATTCCAACCGTGAAGTGTCGCTCAAGTTCGATATTAACTCGATTCCCACGGTCCTCCTGTTCAAGGATGGCGAGGTATTGCGCAAGTTCGTGGGTGTGACACCGAAGCAGGAGCTTGCCGACGAATTGGAGAAAGCTGCGGGTTAGGTGCTGATTCGGCCGGTCCGCCACGGCGGTATACGTTGCGTGGGGCCGTAGGTGGGTGCGTTCATAACCTTGGGCATCGTAAAGCGGCTGTCGGCGACAATACCATGTCCATCGCGTTTTGCCACGAACAGCTTGCCAACGGTCTGACCATCATTGCTGAAACCAACGATGATGCACATACTGCGTCGGTCGGGTTCTTTGTCCGCGCCGGGTCACGTGACGAAGAGACAGCACTGATGGGGGTAAGTCATTTTCTTGAACACATGATGTTCAAGGGCACCACGCACCGCTCGGCAGAGGATGTCAACCGCGAGTTCGACGAGATCGGTGCCAATTACAACGCGTTTACCAGTCACGAGAACACCGTCTATTGGGCGCAAGTCTTGCCAGAGTACCTGCCGCGAGCTGTCGACCTGATCGGTCATATGCTTCGCCCGGCGTTGCGCGATAAAGACTTTAACATGGAGAAGAACGTTATTCTCGAAGAGATTGGTATGTACGAAGACCGCCCGCAGTGGCGGTTGCAGGACACCCTGATAGAAACCTATTTTGCCTCACACCCTTTGGGATTCCGCGTGTTGGGCACTGCTCAGAGCATCAAGGCTCTGGGCGTGGAGCAGATGAGAAATTACTTTGGCCACCATTACAGCCCAGATAATGTTATTGTGGCGGCGGCGGGCCAACTCGAGTTTGATAAGTTCGTCCGCGGCGTCGACTCGATTGCCGGCCAGTGGCAGCCGACGGGTGCCAGCCGTATTTACGACGAGCCCGTTATCGCTGGCCATGATCAGTCGATGACCGATGCTAAGTTGAACCGCCATTACGTGGTGATGATGTGTCCAGCGCCGTCTGCACAGGACGACCGCCGCTATGCGGCGGGTGTACTTGTCGATGTGCTCGGTGACGTTGATGGATCACGCCTGTATTGGGCCCTGATCGATCCGGGCCTAGCCGACGAGGCGGATATGTCGCATTATGCGCAGGACCATGTTGGAAGCTACATGGTGTTTGCGTCATGTGACCCTGACCGCGCCAGCGAGGTGGAGGCAATCCTGCTCAAAACGCTCGACGATTATGTTGCCAGTATCGATGCCGATGAGTTGGAGCGTACCAAGAACAAGATTGCCACGCAGGTTACACTTTCGGGCGAAAGTCCAGCCGGAAGGATGCGTAGCCTCGGCAGCCAGTGGACCTACTTGGGGCAATATTTTCCGCTGTCCGAAGAAATTGAGCGTGTCATGGCTGTGACAGTTGAAGATGTCAGGGATTTGGCTCGAGACATGCCATTTCGACCACGAACCATCGTCCGGTTAGGCCCAAATTCATGAGGCCTACCCTTGCCGTATGATTAAGTGGGTTGCGTGCGTTACCCTTGCAATAGTCTTGCCGTCCGGTTTGCCACAAGGAAGGGCCCAAGAATCGCACTTGGATGCTATCAGCGACATCATTGAAGACCTGCAGCACGGCCGCATGATTGTGCTGGTCGATGACGAGCATCGTGAGAACGAAGGCGACCTCGTGTGTGCCGCGGAGTTCGTCACGCCCCAGACAATCAATTTCATGCTACGTGAAGGTCGGGGCATGCTCTGTGTGCCGCTGGCCGGAGAGATATGCGATCGTCTTGATCTTGAGCCACAAGGCCGTATCAATACCACCCAGCGCAGTACAGCTTATACCGTCAGCGTCGATGCCCACCATCGATTCGGCGTTAGCACAGGTGTTTCCGCAGCCGATCGTGCCAATACCGTCAAACTTCTTTCGGACCCCAGTGCGACAGCATCCGACCTTGCCCGGCCCGGGCACGTTCAGCCGCTGCGTTGCCGGGACGGTGGTGTGCTTGTTCGCGCCGGTCAAACTGAAGGATCGGTTGACCTGTGTATCCTCGCTGGGTTGCGGCCCGCTGCCACCATCATCGAAATCATGAACGAAGACGGCACCATGGCCAGACGGCCCCAACTCGAAAAACTTTGTAAAAAGTGTCAGTTAAAGATGTGCTCGGTCGCCGATGTGATCCAATATCGGTTGCAGCGCCAGCAACTGGTCGAGCGCGTCGACGACGTTCCGTTTGAAAATGAATGCGGACGTTTTCGCTTGGTTGCGTACCGCAGTGCTGTTGATCCGCTGTCGCATGTTGCGATGATCTGTGGTGAAGTCGGCCGCTTGGACCAGGACAACCACCCGGTGGAAATAGATGACCCGGTTCTGGTGCGCATGCACAGCCAGAACCTGTTGGGCGATGTTTTCGGTGATTTGACACAGCCGACCGGATCAATGTTGCGCAATGCGATGGCCATGATTCACCGGGAGGGTCGAGGTGTCGTGGTTTATCTGCGCCACGAAAAAATGGGTACCGGATTGTTGCGACGCCTCCAGACGCTGTATTTGCCTGATGACCGTCAACAGCATGAGGACGGGCCAGATATAGGCCGCCAGGAGTTTATGCCTGGCATGATGCCGCTGACCGACAAGGGGGCCTATGGCATCGGCTCGCAAATCCTGCGCGACCTGGGGATTTGCAGGATGAGGCTGATTACCAACCATCCGTTTACGCCCACGGCGCTTAGCGGGTTCGGCCTGGAAATCAGCGAATTCGTACCGGTAGCGGCCGGTTCCTAAAATCACCGACTCCGGTGTTTCGCCATGGTCCTGATCGATACCGGTTGCATGGGCGGCCCTGCTCATGACCTGGCGAAAAAGAGATTGGCCATTGCAGCCTTTGCGTCGTCAGGCCAGCAGTTTCTGCAGTTCCTCGCGAGTCAGATTTTTCAACAGGCTGCCTTGGCTGCCGATAATAGCGTCCGCCAATGTCTTTTTCTTTTCCTGAAGTTCGATTATGCGTTGTTCAATGCTGTTCTGGCAGATCAGTCGATAGGCGAAGACTGGTCTCGTTTGGCCAATGCGATGAGCACGATCGATGGCTTGTTGTTCGACCGCAGGGTTCCACCAAGGGTCGAGAATAAACACGTAATCGGCCGCCGTCAGGTTCAACCCCAGGCCACCGGCCTTGAGGCTGATCAGAAACAGCGGGCATGTGGGGTCCGTCTGAAAGCGGTGCACCGCTTCTTTGCGATTTCGAGTCTTGCCGTCGAGGTATTCGTACTCGATGCCTTCTTGCTCCAATCGTTTCCGCACCAGGCTCAAAAACGATGTGAACTGGCTGAACACCAGCACCTTGTGTC
>CAUZAW010000022.1:0-19232 GCA_963577735.1 Phycisphaerae bacterium
CATGGCGCAGGAAGAGCAGGTCGCGATCAGCCTGCCCCCCGAACTGGACGCCGAACTTCCCAGCGGTTTTGTGGCTGTGATCGATCCTGGCACGACTAAAGTGCGCTTCACGATCACGGATAAGAACAAGGTGATCGAAAAGCAGGCGAGTGTGGACATTCTGATAGACCCGGCATTGTGGAGCAAATACAGATTCGAACTCGAGTCTGTCGATGAATTAAGGAGAGTTAAACTTTCTGGACCGAAAGACGTCATTGAACGTATCAACAATGGGCAGACGCAGGTCAAGCTGTTTGTTGAACTGACCAATGAGGATGTGGACAAGAGCAAAGTGACTGTACGTATCCAGATGATCCCGATCCCGAAGGTCAAGTTGTTGTCACAGCCGGAATCGGTGACGATCCGGATCGTTGGGGTGCCCGAGCCGATGGTGAACGGTGAGGTGATAGCGCCGTCGCAGCCTGAAAAAGATGAAAGCTCGCCATGACCCCAATAGCGATGGTCTGGTGCGGCGTGTGTGTCGGGCCTAAAACAGCCTGTTTTGCTTGGAGGATCTGTAGTGGCCGGTGCATCGACAACTCGGGTCAGTTCGACGCCGTTGCAGGTTGACGTGGATAGCTACTGCGACCAACTGACCGACCGCGCGGTGGCGGCGAGTCGATCGCTTTTCCGCGTGGAAGGCGAGGCTAGGACTGCCGCTCTGGTCACGGTTTCCCAGCGGATTTTGGATTCCGCTGATGCGATCATTGCGGCCAATGGGCAGGATTGGTTGGTGGCAAGGGACAGTGGACTGGCCGAACCGATGCTCAAGCGACTGCGGGTGGATCGATCTGGTGTGGAAAAAATGGCGGAGTCAGTGCGTCTGATCGCCGGGCAGGCCGATCCGGTCGGGCAGGTGATTGACAGTTATACGCGACCAAATGGTCTGCGCATTGAAAAGGTGCGTGTGCCGATTGGCGTGGTGCTGATCATTTACGAGAGTCGGCCCAACGTGACTTCGGACGCCGCGGCGTTATGTCTCAAAAGTGGCAACGCCGTGATCTTGCGTGGGGGCAAGGAGGCGACGCACACGAATGTGGCGATCGCACGGTGCCTCGCCGAGGGCCTGGAAGAGGCAGGGTTGAGCAGCGACTGCGTGCAACTGGTGGCCACCACGGACCGTCAAGCCGTGGGGCGGTTGCTGCGCCAGGTGGGCAAAATTGACGTGGTGATCCCGCGTGGCGGTGAATCGTTGATCAAGGCCGTGGTCGAGCAGGCGCACATTCCGGTCATCAAGCATTACACGGGCAACTGCCACGTGTACGTTGACGGCGCCTGCGACGACGAAATGGCATTGAACATCTGTGTAAACGCCAAGACGCAATACACGGCCGTGTGCAACGCAGCCGAGTCAATATTGATACACACGGACGCCGTCCAACGCGGCCTATTGGAGCGAATCTGCCGGGCGCTGGCGGACAAGGGTTGCCAGATTCGTGGCGACGAGGCGACACGGCGACTGTTCCCCGCGTCTGTAGCCGCGAACGAATCTGACTGGTCGGCTGAATATCTTGACCTGATCGTAGCGATGCGGGTAGTGTCGGATGTGGAGCAGGCGATCGATCACATTAATCGATACGGCTCAAAACATACGGATGCAATCATCACCAACAGTGTTTCCGCGGCCGACGATTTCGTGCAAGGCGTCGATTCGGCGAACGTGTTTGTGAATTGTTCGACGCGCTTTTCCGACGGCGGTGAATATGGGCTGGGCGCTGAGATTGGCATCAGCACGGACAAATTACATGCCCGCGGGCCCATGGGTGCTGCCGACTTGACCACTTACAAATGGGTCGTGCGCGGCACCGGCCAGTTGAAGTAGCCGTGGATTGCGTTCAACTGGTCGTGTTTGACGTGGGCAATGTGCTTATTCGCATCTGCAAGGATTGGACTGACGCTTGTCACGCCAGTGGTGTGCACTTGCCGGCGTGTTTTAGCGACCGTCAGACGATGCAGTGGGTCTGTGAACTGGCCGAGCAGCACGGGCGGGGGCTATTCAATAGTGAAACATTCGACAGCCTGACATCAACGTTGACGGGATTAACGGTCGAACAGGTGGCGTCGGTCGCGACGGCCTGGCTGAGGAAGCCGTTTGCGGGCATTGAAGCGTTGATTGACCGCGTCGATGCCAGCGGTGTGAAGACAGCGTGTTTATCCAATACCAATGATCGACACTGGCTGATGATGACCGGTACCGGCTCAGCAGGCCTGCCGTTGGATCGACTGCATTACCGGTTTGTCAGCCACGAGATCGGTTACACCAAGCCGCACCCGGCCATTTATTTGCACCTGGAGACAATGACTGATGTTGAGCCTGCTGCGATCGTGTTCTTTGATGATCATGAGCCTAACATTCAAGCAGCAGCTGATCGCGGCTGGCGGGTAATGCAGGTCACGTCCGACGCCAACCCCGTGGCGCAGATGACACAGCATCTTTTACAACTCGGCGTGCTGTAAGGGGTTTGCAGTTCGCAGTGGTTTGCCAGTATTCTGCCTTGGATGACAGCGACAATATCGTCTCGTACTGACGTGGCGGTCATCGTGCACCGTGTGGAAGTCTGGCTGCAGGCAGGGGAACCCGATCCGATAGCGGCGTCTGCGTTGGAAGAGGCGCGATTGCTGGGCTGCGACATCGATCAAATCCGTACGGCACGGGTCTATTTGATCGAGGCAGATTTGGCAGCGACCGATGTGGGCCGTATAGCGACTGAACTGCTGGCCGACCCGGTCAATCAGCAGGCGCAACTTGGTGCCGAGCCTCCGCCGAAACGCGGAGTTATCGTCGAAATTCATCACAAACCCGGCGTCATGGACCCGGAGGCGCAGTCGACGCGCGATGCCATCGTGGAAATGCTGCCGCATCTAGACCAAGAGGCGGTGACGGTGCGCACCGGCACGCGATACGACCTGACCGGCGCGGGAGCAACCAGGCAAAGTGCGCAGCAATTGGCACTGGCGGCATTGGCCAACCCGGTGATTCAGGACATTCACGACCAGCCGTATGTTCCCGAGCGATTCAGTCACGGGTCTATTTATGAACTGAAGATCAGGCACGTGCCGCTTGTGGGTCTGGATGATGTGGAACTGGCGAAGCTATCGCGGGATGCGCACCTATTCTTGTCCCTTGACGAGATGCGCACGATCCGCGACCACTATCGCGAATCTGGCCGGGAGCCGACGGATATTGAACTGGAAACCTTTGCCCAGACCTGGTCGGAGCACTGCGTACACAAGACGCTGAAGTCGAAAGTGCAGTACCGCGATAATGGCTTGGAGTCATTCATCCCCGGATTGTCACTACAGGAAATGAGCTTGCGCCCTGGCCATACGGTTAATAGCGATGGGTCGATTACGATCGACAATCTGCTCAAGAGCACGATTGTGGCCGCCACGGAGCAATTGTGCCGGGATGCTGCGATCGGTGATTGGTGTGTAAGTGTATTTTCGGACAATGCGGGCGTTGTACGCTTCGATGACGATGATGGGATTGCCGTCAAGGTGGAAACGCATAATCACCCTAGCGCGATCGAGCCATACGGTGGGGCGGCAACCGGGATAGGCGGGTGTATCCGTGACATCATGGGCACGGGCCTTGCGGCAAGGCCGATCGCCAACATGGATACATTTGCCGTGGCACCGCCCAGCATCACAAACAGGGAGGCGACCGCATTACCCAAGGGTATCATCGTTCCCCAACGCATTCTGCAACAGGTAGTCGCCGGTGTCAGGGACTACGGCAACCGTATGGGCATCCCGACGGTCAATGGATCGGTTTACTTTGATGAGGATTACCTGGGCAACCCGCTGGTGTTTGCCGGTTGCGTCGGTTTGATCCCTCTGGAAATGGCTTTCGGTGAACCGCAGTCTGGTGACCGGATTATCGTGCTGGGGGGACACACCGGCCGGGATGGTATTCACGGCGCGACGTTTTCGAGCGCCGAGTTGACGGATACCCACTCTCATGAGTTTTCCCACGCCGTGCAGATTGGCAACGCGATTACACAGAAAAAAATGCTTGACGTGATTATCCAGGCTCGTGATGCAGAGGGCGGCCCTCTATATAACGCGATTACCGATTGCGGCGCGGGTGGTTTTTCCAGTGCGGTAGGTGAAATGGGCCAGAAGGTCGGCGCGAAGGTGGTACTGTCGAGCGCGCCTCTGAAGTACCAGGGCCTTTCATATACCGAAATATGGATCAGCGAAGCACAGGAACGAATGGTGCTGGCCGTGCCGCCGGATAACGTGGTTAGCCTCCGCCAGTTGTGTGACAGTGAGGACGTGGAGTTCTGTGACCTGGGCCAATACGGAGTGTTTAATGATCAGGGCGAACCGCTTTTGATTTTAACCTACAACGGTGTGGAGGTGGGGCGAATTTCGATGCCGTTGTTGCACGATGGTATTCCGACGCCTACGCGCCAGGCATGGTGGCAGTGCGGGGCAGAGCAATCCAAACCGGATGTACCGTCGCAGGTGGATATTGGTGAGACGCTTTTGTCGCTTTTGGCCCATCCGAATATCGCTTCCAAACACTGGATTGTGCGTCAGTATGATCATGAAGTGCAAGGTGGATCGGTGGTCAAGCCACTGGTCGGGCCTCATCAGGATGGTCCCAGCGACGCGGCGGTCATTCGACCGAAGTTGGCCAGTGATCGTGGGGTGGCGGTCGGCGCGGGGATGCAACCGGGCATCGGTGAAAAGGCGATTCCAGCGTTGGCCTGCGACGGTGATTCGTATTGGATGGCACTGGCGTCGATCGATGAGGCGGTGCGCAATGTCGTGTGCGTCGGTGCCGACCCGGCACGAATCGCTATTTTGGATAACTTCTGCTGGCCAGGTTGTGATGATTCGAAGCAACTCGGCTCACTGGTGCGGGCCTCGGAGGCGTGTTACGACGCTGCGCTGGCCTACCGAACACCCTTCGTGTCCGGCAAAGACTCGCTGAACAACCAGTTCACCTGCGAGGAGGGGCGGCTTATCACCATTCCGCCAACGCTGCTGATCACTGCGGTGGGCATGGTGGACGACGTGAAGCGTTGCGTCACCATGGATGCCAAGGCAGCGGGTGATGTGTTGGTATTGGTAGGTCAGACCACTACAGCGCTGGGTGGATCGCATTACCTGCGGGTCAGCGGCGACAAGACGCGCGATATGCATATTCCCCGTGTGGATCTGGAGGCCGGGCCTATGGCCGCGGTTGCGGTGGCTAGGCTGATCAGCAACGGCATGGTTCGCGCTGCGCATGATTGCAGTGACGGCGGACTACTCGTGGCAGTGGCGGAGATGGCCTTTGCCGGACGTATCGGAATAGACCTGAAACTGGTTGAAAGCCACGATATCGATCTGACTACGCTGTGCTTTGCCGAAACGCCCGGGCGTTACTTGGTCGAAATTGAAGCGGCGCAACAGCAGGCTGCTACGGCGCAGCTTGAGCAAGCGGGCGTGTCGTATGCCGTCATCGGTCACTTTGCCGAGCATGATCGGCTGGCGCTGAATAGCTTGGTTAACTTGTCGCTGAACCAGTTGCTCGAAACCTGGCGCGACCCGCTGGATTGGTAAATAAACGCTCTTGCCAACCTCTGTTGAACAATCCGAGACGCTTTACCTGGTTGATGGCCACGCGCAAATCTTCCGTGCCTACCACGCGATTCGTGGGGGGATGAGCAGTCCCGTGACGGGTGAGCCGACGCACGCGGTGTTTGGATTTGCAGGGATGCTATTCAAACTGCTGAGCGAATACGTGCCGGATTACGTGGTGATGGCCATTGACGTGCCGGGAGAAACCTTTCGTGACCAAATGTATAGCCAATACAAGGCGCATCGTGATCCGCCGCCTGACGATTTTTTTTCCCAGGAACAGCGGATTTTCGAGATGACCAGGATGTTCGGCATTCCGGTGGTCGGTGTGGCAGGTGTCGAGGCGGACGACGTGATCGCCACGCTGACGCACCGCGTATTAGATGACGAGGCATCGAGACAGACAGAAGTTCGGATCATTTCCCGTGACAAGGACCTGCATCAGTTGCTTGGCCCTCGGGTCACGATGCTCGACATTCACAAAGACGAGACGATGGACACAGGCCGGCTCGAAGCGGAAAAGGGTATTCGCCCGGAGCAGGTCGTGGATGTGTTGGCGCTGATGGGCGATGCCGCGGACAATATTCCCGGCGTGGAAGGTATCGGGCCCAAGACGGCGGCAAAACTAATCAGCGAGTACGGCTCGATCGAAGGCATCTTATCGAACTTGGACAAGATCAAGGGTAAGCGACACGACAATATTGAAACGGCGCGGGATAGGCTGTCGCTGAACCTGGAACTGGTTGAACTCAAGCGTGACGTGGATATTGATCTGGACCTGGAAGAGGTCCGGCCCGGCAAGGTTGATGTGCCGGCGTTACGGCAGTTTTTTCAGACTTTGGGCTTTCGTCGTTATGTGCGTGACCTTGACACATTGGTCAAAACCGCTGGTTCGGTACCTGCCGAAGCGCAGACTTTCTGCGAGAATATTTTTGATGTCCAGGAAGCTTCACGGGTTGACGTAGGCGCGTCCACGCCGCTCACATCGGCCGGTTCGGGCAGCTATCGTGCCATTACGACGCAGCCGCAACTGGAGGAACTTGTCGCGGAATTACGTGGCCAAACGCTTATAAGTGTTGATACCGAGACGATTGGTCTGGGGCGCAAGGCGGGATTGTGTGGGATTGCGTTGGCGTGGCAGGCCGATAGCGGCGTTTACGTGCCGATGGTTTCTCCTTGTCCGGATGAGCATCTTGACGGGCAAGCGGTACTTGTTGCTTTGAAACCATTGTTGGAGAACCCGCAGCTTGCCAAGTGCGGGCACAACCTGAAATACGACGCCCTGGTTCTGCGGCATGTTGGCGTTCAACTGCGTGGGATCGCATTCGACACGATGATCGCCAGTCAGTTACTCGGTTTTGCCATCGCGAGCCTGGACGTGATCGCGGAAACTTTGCTGGGCCACACGATGATTCCGATCAGCGCGTTGATCGGGCCGAAAGGCGATGAGCAGGCGACGATGGATCAGATTGACGTAGAACAAATTATGCCTTACGCGGCAGAAGATGCGGATATGGCGTTGCGGTTGTATCACAAGTTGCAACCGATGATTTTGGAAAAGGGGATGGAGAACTTGTCGGCCGTGGAGATGCCCGCGGTTGAGGTGATGGCCGAAATGGAACACAACGGTATTCGAGTCAATCCGGATGAGTTGTTGGAACAGAAGCGGCAATCGAATCAGCGCATCGACGAGTTGCGTCAACAGATATTTGAAGCAGCGGGTGAAACATTTGAGTTAAACTCTCCCAAGCAGGTAGGGCGGATGCTTTTCAACAATCTGGGTCTGCCGGTGATCAAAAAGCTAAAGACAGGCCCGTCCACAGACGTGGAAGTGCTGGAGCGGTTGGCGAACCGTGAGGATTTGCCTCCGGAAAAGACTCAGGTGCCACGTTTGATCGTGGAGTACCGCCGATATACGAAACTGGTCAATACCTATCTGGACAATCTGCGGCACAGCATCGACGAGGACGATGGGCGGATTCACGCGTCGTACTCCCAGTTGGGCGCGGCAACCGGCCGTCTTTCATCCAGCAGCCCGAACCTGCAGAACATACCCGTGCGGACGAATGTGGGCCGGAAAATCCGAAAGGCGTTTGTCGCGGAACCTGACCATGTGCTGATATGCGCCGACTATTCGCAGATTGAACTGCGTATCCTGGCCCATCTGAGTGAAGATTCGGCTCTAATCGAAGCGTTTGAAAATGACGTGGACATTCACACGGCCGTTGCCGCGCAGGTGTTCGACGTAGAACCGGATCAGGTGACTGGCTCCCAGCGTGATCACGCCAAGATGATCAACTTCGGCATTATCTATGGCATAACACCGTATGGGCTGGCCCGGCGGATCAGGGGCTTGGATGTGGAATCAGCCAAGAAGCTAATCGAGGACTATCGTGCGCACTTTCCCGGTATCGACAAGTTTCTACATCATTGCGTAGATTACGCCTTGGAGCACGGCTATGTGCAGACAATACTGGGAAGGCGGCGACAAATCCCGCAAATCAATTCGCACAACGCGCAGTCTCGATCGCTGGGTGAGCGACTGGCGATCAACACGGTCGTACAGGGCAGTGCAACCGGGGACCTGATCAAGGCCGCCATGGTCAATCTTCACCATCGCATTTACGACGACGGATTGCCAATGAGGATGCTGGTACAGGTTCATGATGAGTTGCTGATCGAAGCGCCGGCCGATCAGGCCGAGGCGCAGGCGGCGATAGTCAGGCAGGTGATGGAATCAGCCATGTCGTTACGTGTGCCGTTGAAGGTGGAGGTGGGTATCGGGCCGGATTGGCTTGGCGCAAAGTAGATTAGGCCAATTTGTCCAGAATCTGTTGGGTCAACTCCCAGAAACCGGTTTCACGAAAAGCAGTGGCAGCACCATGCAGTGAAGCGGTGCGCTGGGTGTGATGGTTCCACGCGGCCTGGGCGCCGAGCAGGTGTCGTTTGGTGTGCTGGGCGGCAGTCGGTGTCGGATCATCGCCATAGCGTCGGTATTCGACGAGGCCGGCCAGCAGTTCGCACAGGGTGCGCAACAACGCTTCACCGTATTCGAGCGTATTGAGCAGTGGTTCAATGGTTGTGAAGTCGGCGTCACCGAGGGCCTTGTAGAGGCCAACGCGATCGCCAGTGATGCGCTCGACAGCGCGTTGCTTTTCTTCGACGATTGAATCGAGTTGGTCCTGCGGCACCTGTTGAACGATGCGCCAAGCGGCATGGGCGTCGAAAAGGTCGTCTGCAATCCATCCGCCATTGGGACGCCAAGGGTCAGCTCTGTTTTGGGCGAGGGCAGTGATGTAGAACCCTTCGAGCACCGTTTGCGGTGAGTGGTCCAGGACGCTGAGCATGTTGCTTACCAGTTCGCTATTTTTGATTTTGAGCCGGTTGGTAATCCATTGACGGGCCAGGTACTGGGTATCAGCGTCGGGCTGGTCAGCGAGTATGGGAACGGCAAAGGCGTTGGCATCGATCCATGTCTCATTGGACACGAACGGTCCGCCCCAACCGCCACCGCGCACCCACGCCCAGAGGCCGGCAAGATTGACCTGCCTATGCACCTGCGCCAGGCCTGTCGGTGATTTATTGTCTTGCATTTCGTCCGGCCCGTTTCGCCACAGCGGTACCTGCCAGTTGGGAATGGCGCCCTTGGCCTCAAACTCGCGTTGGCATTCCAGTTCGTACATGACCGGCCGATCACCACACACAAGGCTGGAGCGGTTCCATCGCTGGTGACGCCAAAAATCGGTTTCGGTAAATTTGAACGAGAGTATCAATCGCGGGTGGTTGGGTAATTTTTCGATGACGCGGTGACAAAGATCAGGGTTGTCGTGCAGGCCATTGGGCTGGGCATTCCATGTGCGGGCGATCAGCGTGAGGGATCGATCGACTACGACGAGTTGGTAGAAGGCGTTGATGACGCGAGTGATACGCTCAAGTGGATCAAGCTGGCTACAACGCGGGCAGTGTGGCTGGTAGATGTCGTTACCGACCAAGTAGGGCAGTTGCTCGGCGGCATTGTCACCAAAGCGCAGGACGATCCCGGCAATCTGTCCGAAGCGATCCATCAGTGCGCCCAGCGCGTCGAGGCAGGCATTCAACGCGATATCGGAGGCAGGGCATAGCGTACCGGGTTCGCCTTTACAGCAGAGCGTTGTGGACTGTTGTTCGACAAGATTGCGTGCCAAGGACAGGACGTCGTAGCTGATCAGGACATCAAGACCGCTGTCCCGGGCGCGTTGCAGGGTTTGGGTTACGCGGTCGAACTGCTGTTCAACCCAGTGTCGCAATTCCTCGTCCTGAATGACGTTGGCATTGGCGATGCCGGATAGGCCGGTAGTTTCATAGAGAACGATGCCGTTATAGCCCAGTCGTTTGAGTTCATTGGGGTCACGGTACTGGGTGTCAGCCAGCGGTTCACCCGGATTGTCCAGAATGGTGGCCAGTTTGAGCATCGGCAGGTTGTAACGCAGCGAGGGGACATGAGCAAGCGCTGTCAGGCGGCGATCATTTCATCCGACGTATCTCCGGCCAACTCGGGGTGGTGCATGGGATCGAAGATGCTTGCGCGGTGCCGGCGGTCTAGGCTGTAGCAGGCCAGGGGGATGATAAACAGTTGCAGCAGAGTGGCGAAAGCCAAGCCGGACATGATGGTCACGGTCAGCGGTTGCCAGAACTCACCGCCACCGGTGATATTCAGTGCCAATGGGAGCAAGCCACCGATGGTGGTGACCGTGGTCAGAAAGATCGGTCGCAGGCGCATTTGTCCGGCATACACGACGGCCTTGTCGAGGGCCAAGCCGGACTGGCGCAGGCGATTGATAAAGTCAACCAAGACGATGGCATCATTGACCACGATGCCCGCCAAGGCCACAACCCCAATCATCGCGGCTACCGAGAAATTCATCCCGAAGATCATCAGCCCTAAAAATACTCCCACGAGACTCAGCGGCACGCTGGAGAGCACGATCAATGGTTGAATGAAGCTATTGAACTTGAGGACGAGCACGATCAGCATGACGGCCAAGGCGATCATCAGGGCGATCATCAGGTCGGACATGGCCTCGTTTCGCATGTTATTCTCACCGCCAATGCGAATGTCGGGTGCGTTATCGCTCATGGTGATTGCGGCGGTGGCATAAGCGTCCTGAAACTGGTCGAGAACGTTCTGGACAAGTACGCCGTCCTGGACCTGGCAGCGGATGTTGACCACTCGGTGTTGATCGTGATGGCGGATGACATTGGCGTTTTGGGCGCGATCAACGGCGGCGACCTGTTCGAGGATCACCCTTTTGCCGGTGTTGCTAAGCAGCGGCAGATTGGCTAGGTCCTTGAATTGATCACGTTCAGCCTGCTGATTTTGGATGCGCAAATGAATCTGTTCCTCGCCACCGAAGTCCACCACGCCGGCGCGAACACCTTCGAGGGCGAAGTTGATGGCCGAACTAATCTGGTCGGCGTTGATATCGAACAGGGCTGCCTGCATGCGGTCGGGTGTGACGACGAACTCGGGTCGCAGGCGAAAGTCGCTTTTAACGTCGTAAGCGCCGGGGATGTCCGCAAGCAGATGTTCTACCAGTTCGGCATGCTGGGCCAGGTCGGCCAGCGAGGCGTTCTGCCTGCCAAGCACGCGAATGATGACGGGTGCGACAACGGGCGGGCCTTCCTTGGGCGTGCGTAGGTCCACGATGACGTCAGGCATGTCGGGGATTTCGTCTGCGATGGCACGGCGGATCTGTTCGAGGGTGCGTTTGCGCTTACCGGCCAATTCCAGTTCGACATACACCATGCCGTATTCTGGTCCGGCGCCGTGTTCAGCGTCGAGGCGGATGTTCAAAGCGCCTGCCTGGCCGATGGTCGTGACGGGCTTGAGTCGGTCGCTGTCAGGACTGGGCTGATACCACTCCCGTGGCCGCACGGCGCGTAGAACGGCCTGTTCGATGACGTGGCCGACTTGCGAGGTCTTTTTTTCCATCGAGGAACCGAGCGGCAACTCGTAATAGACCTCGATGGCAGCATAGTCACTGTCGGGAAAGAACTCGACGCCGATAGCGCCCATGGCATAAAAGCCGATGGGCATGAGGGTGACGATGAAGGCGAGGCCCAGCACGCGCAGACGGTATTGCAGGGCGTAACCGATCATGCGGCTGTAAACCTGTACGGCACGGCTACGGGTTAGTATATCCCGTGTATTTTGAATCTCGAGTGTACTCAGGCCAGTGGTTTGGCTGGGCCCGGGTTCGAGGTGGGTGTCTTGTGCTTTGTTGGCGGGCACCTTCATGAAATATACGCTGAGCACTGGCAGCAGAAAGTGATCAACGAGCAAGGCGGCGCAAAGTGCAAAGAGCACAACGACCGGCAATATCTTGAGAAAGTCGCCGGTGACACCGCCGACGACGAACATTGGCACAAAGGCGGCAAAGGTGGTCATGTAGGCACAGATCAGTGAGGGGCCGACCTGGCGGATACCCTGTTTAGCGGCACCAACCGGCGTAGCGCCAAGTTGGCGGTGGCGATAAATATTTTCACCGACAATGATGCAGCCGTCGACGACCATGCCCACGATCAGGATGAGGGCAAACAACGTCATATTGTTGATCGCTAAATCGGGCATCACCGTCAACTTGGCCAGCCACATGAATCCACAGGTTCCCAGTATGGCAAAAGGCACGGAAAGGCTGATCAGCCCGGCGTTGCGCCAACCGAGAAAGACCCAGAGAATAATGATCACCAGGATCGTTCCGTAGATAGCGCTGGTGCCCAGTTGGTCGATCATGTAACCAATTTCGCGGGCCTGTGATCGGACGGTACCCAATGAAATAGCTGGGTCATCGGGTTCAAATTGATCGACGAACTGTTGTACGGCTTGGGTGGTGGCCAGGATGTCGATGTCCGTGCGTGCCCGAACCAGCAGCACCACCGCATCCTCACCGCCGTAACGGGCTATGCTGGTCAGCTTTTTGTGCCCCATGACCACGTCGGCGATGTTGTTGAGAGTGACGGGTTTACCGTTGAACACGCCGATGGGAACCTGCTCGATGGCTTCGAGGTCAGCCAGTTTAGGCCGTAACCGGACGTGTCGGCTAGTCCCATCGTGGGTATCGATCTGGCCGGTCGGCGCGTCGCGATTGGATCGCTTTACAGCATCGTGTACCTGTTCATAGGTTAATCCGTAGTGGACCATCAAATGCGGGTTGATCTCGATGCCGATTTCCGGTTCGATGCCGCCGAACAGGTCCACACCCGCGACGCCGTTGATTTTCTGAATGGTTGCTTTTAGCCGCTTGGCAATGTTTTTGCGCTTGGCTCCATCATCACCTCCGGCCACGACAACTTGGATGATCGGCCAGTCTTCAAAAGCGATGTCGTTGACGATGGGCCCCGGATCTGTTTGCGCCTGCTGTGGAAACTGGTTTTCCACTCGGTTGACGACGGTCTGCACCTGCTGCCGGGCGTCTTTCACGTCGGTACTGTGATCGAAGACCAACTGGACCACAGCTGCACCGTGGATTGACTGCGACAAAATGCCGCCATCCTGGCGCAGCCCATCGATCGAGGTGGCCAGTTCCTCCTCGAGTTTACGAACGATGTTACGCTCATTGGCGTCGGGCGTGGCGCCGGGATTGGGTACGGTAATGACAATCACGGGCAGTTTGACCCGCGGTGTGCGCTCCTTGGGAAGGGCAAACAGGGCCGCAAAGCCCACAGCGCAGATCAGCACCGCGCCCACCAGGACCAGTCGCGGCAGCTCGATGGCACGTTCACTTATGTGCATGGTGGGGCCTACATCAAAAAGTTTGACGATTCATGTTCGGCCGCAAGAGTCAGGGGGCAGGCTCGGCCGCGTTGGCGGTGTGAGCGACAATCGAGTCGTCCAGCACACGAACCCGTTGGCCGTCCGTCAGTCGGGTGAAGCCCTCGACGATCAGCCGGTCATAATCGTTAGGCATGTCCAGAAGCAGGTAGTGATCCTTGTCGAAAATCACAGATTTGAACTCGACGCGTCGAGCTACGTTGGCCGGCACATCGATGCGTCCGCTAGCCAGTGGTTCGAAGTTCAAACCGATCGGGAGTTGCCGGTCAATGAAGAATGCCGCGACCGTGTCACCCGATCGCACAGCGGCGTCGGCGGGAATGGCCACGACCTGGCGCTCAAGGATGGTCACATCTGCCCGTGCGATCATGCCCGGACGAAGCAAGCCATCTACGTTGTCGAAGATGAGCTGAACCTTGAAGAGGTTGTCCTTGGGGTCGGCCGCGGGTGGAATGACGCTGATTTTTCCATGGCGGGGGCCAGCCAGTACCTGTGAATCCTGTAACAGGTCGGCTTGTACTTTAAGTGCCAGCACATCGACGGATGCTTTCTGGCCCACTTTTAGAAGCGGAAGCTTGCGCTCGACCACGCCGATGACCAACTTGATCTTGCTAAGGTCCACGAGGCTGACGACTGGTTGGCCGGCTTTGACAATTTGGCCGACTTCCGCGGTCACCGAGGCGACGAGTCCGTCCATGGGGGCGCGTAGTGTGGCGCCGTCCAGATCAACCTGCGCCAGGGTCTCATTGGGCAGGGCGGCATTGTAGGCCGCTTCGGTTGCATCGTACCGGGCGGTGACCGCCTGAAGCGTGGCTGAGGCCTGCTGGTGTTCTATTTCAGTTCGCTCGACGTCACGTTTGTTGGCCGCACCACTGCGCATCAGCAGATGAATGCGTTCAAGGTTCTGCTCGGCGTCTTCGAACTTGGCTCTGGCCTCGGCGATGTTGGCTCTGGCCTCGACCATGGTCGCCTTGGCCTGCTGGGTCATGGCATTAGCCTGAGCCACGGCCGCCTCGTAGCGTTGTGATTCGACAGTGGCCAGCACCTGTCCGGTACGGATTATGTCACCAGGTTGCAGCGGCTGGGTCCCCAATGTGGCGATTCGTCCGGCCACCTGGAAGGCCATGTCAACGCGGATGTTCGGTTCGAGCATACCGTAGAATGACTCAATGACCGGATAGGATAGTGAGGCCAGTTTGATGCAGCGGACGACGGCCGGCTTGCTTGCAGCAACCGGTTTGGCTTTGCCGTTTTCACTGGCGCGTAGCAAGGCGATGCCTGCGATCAAGCAGGCAAAGGCGGTCAAACTCAGGATGATGGTTTTACGGGTGTTCATATTTCCACGTACGCACAACACCGGCGTATATGGAATCGACTTATTGGCAGGGTAGATTAAGGACGAACGGGCCGGTGACAGGGTTATGGCACATCGAGTGTACCGATAATGTCGTTTATGGATTGCCCGCCCTGCTGTGAGAGGTATTTGGCTAGACCCTGCATAATTGTCACCGGTGTGGCCGGGTCGACGAACAAAGCAGTGCCGACAGCTAGGGCGGTACCGCCGGCGATTAGGAACTCGACGGCGTCCTGCCAATATTGGATGCCACCCATGGCGATAATGGGCACGGAAGCATCTTTGGCAACATGGAGATAGACACGATTGACCATGTTGACCGCTAGGGGCCGGATCGCCGGCCCCGACAACCCTCCGCTGCCGCGGCTGAGCCGTGGCCTACGGGTGTGGATGTCGATGGCCATCCCCGAGAAGGTGTTGACCATGCTGAGGATATCCGTGCCGCCATTAATGGCAGCGCGGGCAGTGGCGGTGATATCGCCGACGTTGGGTGACAGCTTGACGATCAGCTTGACGGGGTCGGGCAAGGCGGCGCGGACGCGGGTGACCAGTGGCTCGAGCATGGCCGGGTCCGTGCCGTAATCCAGCCCCCCAGCCACATTGGGACAGGAGACATTAAGTTCGATGGCGTCGACGCCGTCCTGGCCGGCGATACGCGTCGCCGTCGAGGCAAAGTCGTCTGCGTTGTGGCCGGCCACGTTGACGATAATGCGAGGTCCGGATTGGCGCAGCCGTCGCAGTTGCGGTAGTTTTTCTTTGAGAAAAACCTCGAGGCCGACGTTGGCCAATCCGATGGCGTTGAGCATGCCGCCGCGGGTTTCGACGATTCGTGTGGCCTCGTTGCCCTTGCGCGGCTTGGCGGTGATGCTCTTGGTGACGAATGCGCCCAGCCTGGTCAGATCAACGAAGTCTTCATATTCGTATGCGTACCCGCAGGTGCCCGAGCAGGTCATCATGGGGTTGGCCAATTCCAGGCCGGCGAGGTTGACGGCTAGGCTGGGCGACGTGTCACTCATGTCAGCTATTGTAGCAACGTGAGAAGGTGGCTATCGGCAGTTCGTTTATGATATGTGGAGCATGTTGGATAGCCGACCCCACATATTTGATCTTGACGCCGACGAACTGCGGGCCCTGGTTGATCAGTGGGGTATGGCCAGCTACCGGGCCGATCAGATTCTCGACTGGATCTATCGCAAGCACACTTTTGAACCGGCACAGATGATGAACCTGCCAGCGAAGGATCGGCTGGTGTTGCAGCAGCGCCTGGGGTTTTCGTCAGGCCACATAGTGCGACACGAGGTGGCTAGTGATGGCGTACAGAAGTTGCTATTGCAATGGTCTGATTCGCGGTACACGGCATGTATTTCGAGTCAGATCGGTTGTCCCGTCGGCTGCAAGTTTTGTGCATCCGGCCTGGGCGGGCTGGATGGAAACCTGACCGGCGGGCAGATGGTCGAACAGGTCAGGCATTTGACCGTGCTGCAGGGTGTGGAGCGGATATCGCATGTGGTGTTTATGGGAATGGGTGAGCCGCTTGCCAATTTCGATGCGGTGGTGCGAGCGGTGCGAGTCCTGTCGGCCGATTGGGGTTTTGGCATTTCAGGTAGGCGGATCACGATCAGCACCGTTGGTCTGCCGTCCCAGATGCGCCGACTGGCAGATTTGCAACTGCCGGTCACACTGGCGTTGAGCATGCATGCGCCCGACGACAAGTTGCGCCGTGAACTGATCCCCTGGGCACAAAATGTCAGCATAGACGAATTGATTGATGCGGGACGGTACTATTTTAAGTGTACGGGTCGTGAAGTAACGCTGGAATATGTTCTGTTACGGCTGGTCAATGACCAGCCGGTTCATGCGCAGCAATTGGCGAAAGTAGCCAAACAATTGCGCAGCAACGTGAACCTGATCCGCTATAACGAGGTCGAGGGCATACCGTACTCACGTCCATCGAGCCATGACACGCATCGATTTCAGTCAATCCTGAAGGATGCTGGGATAAATACCCATATCCGTGCCAGTCGCGGCCAGGACATCGCCGCTGCTTGTGGCCAACTGCGTCACGAGCGCGTGGCGACGGGTTAACGACCGTATACCGTCAAAATGGGATTCCAGCCTGACGGCGCATTTCATCGAGGACACGCATGTTGGCAATACTGTCGCTGCGGGTGATGCGCGGCGGGGCGCCGTACAGGACAGTAGCGGCAAAATCGTCTGCCTCATGTGCGAAGATCGGCTTGGTCGATTCGATTTTGAAAGTTTCGACAGGTGGAACATCAAGATCTTTGGGTCTGTCCTGGCGCGGTGGACTGGAGTGCTTGACACAGAACGTTGTCTTGTCCGGCGGTTTCCACGGCACGGGCACTTCGATATAGGCTTGGTCGCCACAAAGATAGGCGGTGTTGTCGGCCTGAACTGTCATGCCGCAGTTGAAACTGGCCACGACGCCGTTGCCGAATTGCATCACGGCAGCAGCAAAATCATCAATTCCTGATTCATGCAGGTGTGCGACGGCATGGACATCAACCGGTTCGCTGCCGGCGAAGTGGCGAGAGAAGTTGATGCAGTAGCAGCCCACGTCCATCAAAGAACCGCCTGCAAGGTCGCTGTTGAAGCGGATATTGCCCGTAATGGTGGTGGTGGCAAAGCAGAAGTTTGTGCGGATAGCGCGAAGTTGGCCGATTGCGCCGTTTTTTAATTGCTGCATCACCGCGTGCGTCATGGGATGGCTGCGATAGACGAATGCCTCGGTTAAAACGAGTCCGGCAGAGTCGGCCGTGTCGAACATTTGCTCGCTTTCGGCCACGTTACGGCCCAGCGGCTTTTCGCAAAGCACGTGTTTGCGGGCCTGTAGGGCCTTAACCGTCCATTCGTGATGCAGAGAATTGGGCAGTGAAACGTAGATACCGTCAATTTGGTCGTCGCTGATCAACTGATCGTAGCTGCCGTAATGGCGGTCGATGCCGTAAGTCTCGGCAAACGATCTGGCAGAGTCCCCATAGCGCGAACCAATGGCGGTGACCGTGCAATGTTCAGCCTTGCGCAGGTCCTGGATAAATTGTCTTGCAATGTTTCCTGTGCCAAGTATTCCTAGACGCAGTTGCTGGCTCATGCTTTGTGGTCATTTCTGATTGATGACGTAATTAAGAATATCAACTACCTGTTGGGCAGTGCTGGCCACGGCAAGCGCAGTTGCATCCACTTCCTTTAAGGCATGCTGCAAATCCGCGTCGTGCAAAGTGACCAGTGGTTTACCCATCGCCACGGCGTAACCGGCATCGAAAGCGGCGTTCCATTGGCGGTAATGCTCCCCGAAGCGCACCACGACGACATCAGCCTGACCTATCGACGTGCGGGTGCGGATCGCATTGATTTTTGCGGATTTGTGATCCTTCCAGAACCCGTCGGACTCCGATCCAAGGAAGGCTGGTCCGCAGTTGTCACTGGCTGCGTGGTCTGTAACGGGTGATGAAAAAACGACCGGCAGGTTTTCTTTTGCCGAGCCATCGATGATCTTGTCGCGCCAATCACTGTGAATCTCGCCGGCAAGATAAATATTCCAAGTCATCAGATAGCCCCGATAGGGATATGGCCTGTCTCCGCCCATGTCTGGTCATCGACGGGGCTAGCCCTCTAGTTTGCCCCGGTCGGCGTCGTCCTTCCGGGGATAGGTATCAGCGGAGTGGTCGGACGTGCCGGCAGGCAGATCGGGGTTCTGTATCGTGTTTGTGTCATCCTGATTTTTCATCTGTGCTTTGCGGAGGCGTTGATCGAGTTGTTGGGCAGCGTGCTGAAGGCTTTTCAGTAATTGTGGAGCCTGGCGTGAGGACAGGTAGATACGTGATGAAACAGCCGATCGCGGGAAGAAATTGGTGATGAAGTCAAGCACAAATTCGGCGGGTGAATGGCCGATGATGCAGGCGTTGGCGTAGACTCCGCTGAGCGATTCATCGGGAAGTTTCAAATCGTCGTAAATTTCCTGGATGGAGGGACGCTTTGCATTGGGGTCGGTCGGAGGCATGGGGGCAATGGGTCCGAACCGGTTTTCGTATTTGCTCAGGTTGTCCTGTAGTGCCCGGACAAGTTGGGTCATGGAAGCGTGCGGCAGGACGACGCGGGCGGCCACCTGGTATGGGCGGGCCATGCGAACGAGAAAATCGACGACAAATTCACTGGCGCCGGTAAGCACGATGGCGCCGGTGCTGAACGTGCCACGCCCGACGGCATCAGGCACGCGGGCGCTTAGTTGGCGGTGGTGAATCTGCTGGCCAAACACGCCGGCACCCTGGGCGGATTCGTCGCCCAAATTCTGTGGTTTTTGCGTGTTGTCGGGGTACATCTGGTTGCTTCCATCGTGCGTGTCGGTCATGGTCGTATACTCCTGGTATCACCGTATCGACTGTGGTACGGCCAGGCAAACCACTGAGGTGTCGATATAAGGTGTACTGATTACAC